>NZ_FPIX01000011.1:0-166281 GCF_900119205.1 Pseudomonas sp. NFACC16-2
CGCCAGGGACGCTCCGCGTTCCGCTTCTGGAAGGTGACGCAGAGCGTCACTGGATACATCCCCACGCAGAGTGCGTAGAACGATCAAAAAACAAGTTCTTCCACCGGTTCAGGCCAGCTGTTGCGCCAACACCGCAATATGCTCCGGCCCGATCCCGCAGCAGCCGCCCAAATGACTGGCCCCGCGCTTCTGCCAGTCAGCCGCCCACTGCAGGTACCCCGGTGGATCGAGGTCTTCGCGCAGCGGATCCAGCCCGTCGTTGGCCGTGGCTTCCTTCGGTTGCGGCGGGAAGGCGTTGGCGTAGGCACCGATGTGGATCTTCACGCCCAGGCGCTTGAAGGTGTCTCGCGCCGCATCGATGGCCGCGCCGATCACTTCCGGCTGGCTGCAGTTGAACAGCAGCGTCTCGACGCCCAGCTCGGCCGCGACCGCCGCCGCGTCCGCCACCGGTTCGCCGGAGCGCAGGCGCGGCACTTCGTCGGTGTCTTCATCTTTCAGGGTGAACGAGAGCCAGAACGGCTTGCCGTCCTGCGGCAGCCCGGCGTGAATCGCCCGCGCTTCGACGGTAGAGCTTTGAGTCTCGGCCAACCACAAGTCAACATGGGGCGCCAGGCCGGTCACCAGGGGAGCCAACAGTTCACTGGCGCGGGAAGCATCGAACAGGTCTGGGCGATAGGAACCGAACAACGGCGGCAGCGACCCGGCCACCCGTACCGTCTTGCCCGAAGCCTGCACCGCCCGCCGCGCCAGCTCTCCAGCCAGGGCGGCCAGCGCCTGGCCTTCCGCGGCGAAACGCGCCTCGCCAATATGGAACGGCACCACGGCATAACTGTTGCTGGTGATCACGCTGGCGCCGCTGGCGATGTAAGCCGCGTGCACCGCCTCTACCGCCTGGGGCGCTTCGCTCAAGGCCAGGGCCGACCACTCGGGTTGCCGGAACGGCGCGCCACGGCGTTGCAGTTCGCGGCCCATGCCGCCATCGAGAATGACTGTCGTTGCTGCGCCCATATGCGATTCACTCATAAGCTTATGAAAAATACTCACTACCGGAGTTGTTCTTATAACTATTTAATACGCACCATTCAGTTCACTACAACTTATTTTTCTACCCCAGGGATCTCACGTGAAATTACAACCATTGCTGGCCCTGGGCCTGACTCTACTGGCCGCCTCGTCGCAGGCGTTCGCCGGCGCCACGCTCGATCGCATCGAACAGAAAAAAGAACTGGTCGGCGTGTTGATGGAAAGCTATCCGCCCTTCTCGTTCCTCAACGATCAGAACCAGCTCGACGGTTTCGACGTCGACGTGGCCAAGGCCGTAGCGCAGAAACTGGGCGTGAAGCTGCGCCTGGAAACCCCTTCCTGGGACGTAATCGCGGCCGGGCACTGGAGCGGGCGCTATGACATCTGCATCTGCTCCATGACCCCGAGCAAGGCCCGCGCCGAAGTCTTCGATTTCCCGGTGCAGTACTACGCCTCCCCAGCCGTCATCGTGGTCAACGCCAAGGATGATCGTATCCACGGCGCCAAGGACTTGAGCGGCAAGAAAGTCGGCCTCACCAGCGCCTCCAGCTACGAAAGTTACCTGAACAAGAACCTGGTGATCGAAGGCGCCGAGGATACCCAACTGAGCTATCCGTTCGAGGACGTGCAGGTCGCCCCGTATGACACCGACAACGTGGCGTTCCAAGACCTGGGCCTGGGCGCCGGGGTGCGTTTGGATGCGGTGCTGACCAACCTGGTGACCGCGCAGCCGCGCCTGACCGAAGACAAGCGCTTCAAGCTGGCCGGCGAGCCGCTCTATTCCGAACCGAACTCGGTGGCCATCGAAAAAGGCGACGCGCAATGGGACAGCAAAGTGCGTGAAGTCTTCGCCCAGTTGAAACAGGACGGCACCTTGAGCAAACTCTCGCAAAAATGGATCGGCGCCGACATCACCCAATGACTTCTTTTCCACCCCCTCAGCCACCGCCAACGGTGGCTGAGTCTCGCCTGCAAAAAATCTTCGGTTTTCGCACCCGGTTGTACCTGACCTGGGCGACGATGCTGGTGCTGTTCGCGAGTTTCTTCCTGAGCTTCGACCTGAAGTTCTCCATCATCCTCGACAAACTGCCGAACCTGCTGGGTGTGCACCTGGCGCCCAATGGCTTTTTGCAGGGCGCGGTGCTGACGTTGTTCCTGTGCCTGTGCTCGATCGTCGCCTCGTCATTGCTGGGTTTCATCACTGCCCTGGCGCGGCTGTCCAGCAGTGCGGTGGCGTTCGGCATTGCCAGTTTCTACGCGTCATTCTTTCGCGGCACGCCGCTGCTGATCCAGATCCTGCTGATCTACCTGGGCCTGCCCCAACTGGGCGTGGTCCCGGGCGCCATCGCCGCCGGGATCATCGCGCTGTCGCTGAACTATGGCGCCTACCTGAGCGAAATCTTCCGCGCCGGCATCCTCGGCGTCCCCCACGGCCAACGCGAAGCCTCCCTCGCCCTGGGCCTGAGCGAAACCGTGATCTTCTGGCGCGTCACCCTGCCCCAGGCCATGCGCACCATCATCCCGCCGACCACCAACCAGTTCATCTCCATGCTCAAGGACTCCTCCCTGATCTCGGTGATGGGCGTCTGGGAAGTGATGTTCCTGGCGCAGTCCTATGGTCGTTCCAGCTATCGCTATATCGAGATGCTGACGACGGCGGCGATCATTTACTGGTTGATGTCCATTGCGTTGGAACTGATCCAGGCGCGGATGGAGCGGCATTATGGGAAGGCGTATCTCAAGCGCAGCTGACCTGAGTAACACGACAGCAGCGGATCAAAACGCCTTGGATTCAGGAACATGGGAATCCTAAGGGGCTTTCGCCTCAATAAGCACGTTGAGGTTTGCGAGTCGGTTCACACCGTTTTGAAGAAGCACGAGATTGTCAGGCTCAGACATAAACCATGCAAAGGTGCCCCAAGCCAGACCCGTTATAGTTTTCTTGAATCCGGCTGCCTCCCTGTCTGCGTAAGCCGTTACAAAAGCGACTTGCGAGCGACTGAAGCCACCATTGTCTGTTATCGCGTACAACGCTTCCTGCCTACGAGGTGTAATTGCGCCGTCGGTGGCGACAACCTCAACAAATACGATCAACGGCTCGGCCGGACCAAGATCCACCAGAATCAAGTCCGGAAGATTTTTCTGAGCCTCTATATCAAGCCCGATAACTGAAGCGAGCTGAAGGTCAGGATGAGCAACCTTGTTACCCGACTCACTCAGCCAAATTACACCTGGCCTTTCCAAAAACTTGACGGCGAAAACCTCCACTACGGCTTTCGATATGTCTGAGCTAGGTCCCGGAACGAGCCGGCGAGTGTCTCCGTTCGGAAAAGAAACCAGGACCCCATCCTTTCCCGTCGTACCTGCTCGCATAAGGGACACACGTGCTCGCGCACTGCGGGATAGATGTTTTTCCTGCCATGCCAGTATGGCTGCCAACAAATCCTCGGCGACAAGATCAGGGTCGAAAAGAGCAGCAAGGTCCTCCTTAAGTGCATAACGAGGAGCACCAGATGTTGTCGGTACGTCAGGTCGCTCGAGCACAGCCCCGACCACCAGTAAACCCTCTCTCAAGGTTTCGTCGCGAATAGGTTCACGAGTGTTGTCCGCATACCAACGGACGCCAGGTACCTGAAAGGCCTTCTTCCGCAAATTGGTCCGGTAACTTAAACGAGCTATCTCGCAGCAATCTTCCGCCTGTGCATCTGTCATCCGATAAACATGCACCGGCCCCAGCCAGACATCCGCACCTTCGACTGCCCCGATATAAAGCATCGCAAAAATGGTGCTTGCCGCCAGCTCACGTGTGCAATAGGAACGGTTAGGCGTTCCCTCTGGAAAAATCAGAGGCAACCTTTCGGATATTAACGATCGTGAGACATAAGGTGGTAGCACATTTCTTCCTTAGAAAAGTTTGGAACAAGCTGCTTCGATGGACTCTTTTGAAGCATCAGATTCAACCAACCTTGCTAGCTCCTTCAAGGCCGCCGGATCGGGTAAAGGCAAGGACTCAAGCTCGTAGGCTGAAACTGCTACAGAACCACTGACGCAACGAAACGCACGGTCAGCCGCCCCGCTATTCAAAAAAGCAGCAAGCACGGCGGTATTGACTTTGGGAACGTCTGTGATGGGTCTGACCATGTTGATATGGTTCTCTATCACCACTCCCCCATGGGCCTGAAGAAAATCTATTGGTAACGCGGCTGCGATAAGACGACGGCTCTGCTCTTTGGCAGTGGTGCGCTGTAAAAGCACACAGGGCTGAGTCGTCACCAGCCATTGATCAGAGGGCGCCAGCTCGAAATAGGGAGCATGGTTTTTTTTCTCCGCTCGAAAAACAAACTCCCCGTCAGCTGTAATTGCTTCAGCCCAAATAAGCGGTAGCCGACTGCTACCAGCTTGGTAGGTCAGTTGCGATTTATGACGGTTCCAGACCAACGGCCCCGTACTGACTCTGTATCCCCAGTCAACAAGACGATGGGGCATCTCAGAAAGCCTTCCCACAAGTTTCGTTTGGTTGGGATTCCGAGGTAGCAGCCAAGGCAAAGTGCAGTCTTTTGGCAGGACGATTGACCCCGTCTCTCTAATTTCAGTCACACCGTCCGCAGATATTATTTCAGAGACCACAACCGGAACGGCTTCGCCAGCCTTACGGTAAGTGGTGAGAGCCATTTCTTGAAGAACATCATCAAAAACGCCTTTACGGGCCGCAACGAAATCTATGGAAATCGGAGGTGCTTCTTGGCCAATCAGCGCACGCAGATTTTTGAAATACCCCCCCGCCAAAAAAGAAGTAGGGGTCACAAAAGCGATCAGCCCACCCGGTTTGGTTTGGCGAATGGCGAAGTCAGTAAACAGTCCGTAAAGATTGGCATGACCGTATAGAGAGCGCTTATACAACTCGCGCGTTTCGACATCGAGCTTGGCTTTGCCATACGGCGGATTACCGATGACCAAATCGAATCCGTCTTTAGGCGGATTATTCCGCAACGAATCACAAACGGTGATCATGACAGGTAAGCGCAGACCCGACGGGCGACTGATGGGCAGCAATACTGCGTCCAAAGTAACTTGGCTGAGCCAGGCTCCAAACGGATCTATCTCAAAGCCGTGCAGCCGGTTACCGATACTTTGCAGCAGCAGTCTCGGGCTGCATTGTGCAAGCTCCTTCATAATTCGCTGCGCAATGGGTGCGAGAAACGCACCACCTCCACACGCCGGATCCAGAACACGACATTTCGCCCAATCAACATTCGCTGACGTGGCCTGATCGATAAGCCGCGCGGTTAAAGCTGGAGGCGTATAGAAAATCCCATACTCTCCTCGATGCTCCACGGGCAGCATACTGGTGTAAGTAAGACCTATCTGATAGGCAGCCGTCTCAGCGTCGAATTCTGCGGCTGCTGTACCGATCTGCTCGGCAAGCAAGCTGGCGGCGTCTGAAAGTGTGGAAGTTTCAAATTCGGCAATCGGTGCACGAAGCTCCTGAGGAGCGATTTCATTCTGGTTGAGGCCGCGCCACCAAGCTTCAATTAGCCGAACGCCAAATGCTCTTGCCAAGCTCAACTGTTTGTCTATAGGGAACCCAGCAGCCAATGCACGAGCCGTAGCCCTGGCAGTAACCAACGACTGAACCGGTGCCTCAATAGCGAATGGAACGTCCAGCTCAGCAAATGTCATTTGCGCCTCTTTTGCCATACACCCCCCATAGCGGGTCGCGATTCTACCTTGCTTTGAAGGTCTAGACGCCCCGGCTATCGCCCTTACGCGATGTTGCGTTAAAAAAAGGTAATCAACAATTAGCAATCGGCTCGGCAAACTCAGCCATCAGCTCAAAAATCGATAAAGCTGTATGAATATACAGCCTTATCGTAGCAATGCTAATTCATCGGCTAAACGGTTGAGCTGACAGAACCTGTCTGGCTTGAAGGCGGATTGCTACTAGCTTGCGCCTGGACATCACCCTCTCCATCAACACGCCACCCCAACACCTCCAACGCATCGCAACCGTCCTGCAACAGCAAATGCGCGGCGTTGGCGAAGTGTTCCAAGTCATAACCTTCGGCGTTTTTCAGGCATAGGCAGGAAACGCTGTTGAGTAAGTCTCGAGCGGCTTTGATGCGATGTGCAGCCGTTTCCAAAAGATCGGAAGCACCAGCTTCCGTGTCGATAAACAGTGTGGCTCCAGCGCTGGTATTTGCTTGAAGGGGGTGGAACTTGATCATCGGGTTGCTCTCTTGAGTTAGGAGCTACCACCGTTCGCGGCTAAACGAATGTAGGTGGCAGCTGTACGCGGGTTAGCCGACCGGACAAGAGAATCCGGCACACCCGAAGATGTCCCCCGCACAGCCGCCATAAATGTAAAAACATAGGCAGCAAAAAGCGCCGCCATTGGGGGCGCTCGTGCACTCTTGTTCGACCGGCTAAGATCGATCACCGATTTGTCGATGACGAGAGAACTATAGGCGAGGCCCCGGCGATACAACGTCGAGTTTCTGTATCTCGGACCCATCCTACGCGAAACACGGAATGGGTCTACAAAGCTCAATTTTGATCGGCCGAAAGCCTACCATCACGAACCCAATCTGTATCGAGCGGTTGATACCCGACAAATATTGAAAGGTCCGTACGCGCTGTAGGGCAAAGCCTAGAACCGTGAAAGTCAACAAGACGACACGCTGATCGCAGCACGAGCAGCCTACAAATTCCATCCGCCGAATCTTGTCCTCGGAGAGAAGAAGGCTGGCATCGTCGCCCTGAGTAAGATTTTTAAAGTTCGACCTCATTCACGAGAGGTCGCATTCGATGCCTACCCAACATCTGTTCCTGCCCCAACACCTCGCGCTGGCCATAGCCTTGGCACTTGGCTGTGTCGAGGTTTCGATGGCACAGTCAGTTACCGAACAAACCCGCCCCTTCGAAACAACCGCCGAGATGCAGGCTCGCCTCAAGGCGTTCGCGGCTGCGCCGGATACAAAGATCGATAAAGTCATCAAAGCCCGGGAAACGCCCCTGTCGAAGGACGACAGCAATGATCTGGTGCTTGTCAGCAGGCAAGGCGAACTCATCGGGCTCACCGACGGTGGCGGCGGTGCCAATGTCTTGCAACTGGAGATCGCCAAGGGAGGCGAGTTAGGCGAAATACGCAACATCCAGGATGTGTATTTGAAGCGAGGCGAATGGTCAAACGACAAGGATTTCGACAGCCGCAACCTGATTGATTCGAACGCCAAATTGATCAACACCGGCCGTATCGGTGGCTCGGTTCACGTTCTGGGTGAGTTCGCTAACCAGGGCTCCGTCGTCGGGCCGGTCTTCGTGGGGAAAAAAGCGAGGTTCAGCGGCAGCGGAACGGTCGACGCGCTGGACGTGGCGGGCTCGATGGAAGTCGGCCCTGACATGGGCGCCCCTTCAGTGGCCAACGACCTCAGGTTTTCCAAGGGTGCGACGCTGGTCTATGGCGTCGACGCAAAGAAAGGCAGCGCCACGATCAAGGTCGGCGGCACCGCCACCCTGGACAATGCCATCTTGAAAATCGCAGCCGTACCGGGCGAATACATCGACACGAGCAGACACATCGTGATCGACGCGGACAAGATCGAGGGGGAATTCGGGAAGATCGTCAATGACCTTGCGTACATGACGGCTACAGTGGACTACACCACAGGAAAACAGGTTGGCCTGATCTACACACGCAACAACATCCCGCTTGAGGATGTCGCCACCACTGAGAACGGCAAGGTCTTTGGAGCCAGTGTCCTGGAGCCGCAACCGCACAAACCGTCGGCGCCAGAACCCGTCGCTGTTGCAGCCGCACTACCGCCTGCCGCCAATCCGCAACCGCATCGCCCCACACTAAAGCCTGCCGAACCATCCGAAATTGCCCGCGCCACACCCAAGTCAGTCGAACCATCAAGGATTGCCAGCGCCACACCAACACCCCCCGAACCATCCGAAATCGCCAGCACCACACCCAATCCCGCCGAACCATCCAAGATCGCTAACGCCGTAACAACGACCGCAGAATCATCCAAGATCGCTAGCGCCGCACCGACGACCGCCGAACCTTCAAAGCTCACTAGCGCCGCACCAACGACCGCAGCCCAAGCGCAAACCACCCAACCGGCCCCCAAACCCAACGCCGCCATCAACGCCCTGCTCGGCAGCAACCTGGTAACTGCCGCCGATGCCCTCGACCAGTTGAGCGGCTACGACACCGCCGACCTGGGCAACGCTACCCTGAGCAGTGTCGCGCCCATCAGCACCGGCATGCTCGCGGCCATGGGCCAGAACACTCCGCAGGGCGCCCATGGCAATGGGCAGGTCTGGGTCCAGGCCATCGGCAACAGTGGCCGCGTCGGTAAGCATCTGGACGATTACGCGCTAAAGCATTCGACAACAGGTTTGCTGTTGGGAACCGACTGGGCGATCAACCCGACTTGGCGCCTGGGGATCATCGGCGCCAAGAGCGAGACACGGCTGGACAGTCACCGCTTCGATGGCCGACTCGACAGTTGGCATGTGGGCGCCTACGCCGTGCGCCAGGACGGACCGCTGGCGCTGCGCCTGGGCGCCGTTCACGGCAATCATGACGGCAGTACCAAGCGCCAGGTGGCCTTTAACGGTTTCAGCGATCGCCTCAAGGGGCGGTACGATGCCAACACGCAGCAGGTCTTTGGGCAAATCGGCTACAACCTGGACGTCGGTCATGTCGATATCGAGCCTTATCTCCAACTGGGCTACCAACGCTACCAACGTGATCGCTACACAGAGAAAGGTGGCGACGCGGCGCTGCGATTCAATGGCCAAACCCAGGACAACTACAACAGCAACGTGGGCCTACGCCTCGACCGGGCCTTCCCTCTTGATCAAGGTATGCAACTGACTCCCCGCTTGAATCTCGGTTGGAAACACCTATACGGCAAGACCCGGGGCACGTCTCGCCAGCGCCTGGCCGGCGCAGGCAACACGTATACCGTCGAAGGCGTCGAACTGGACCGTGACAGCCTGCTCTTTGAAACAGGGCTGGACCTGGCTGTTTCGCCACGACACACATTGGGGGTGAGCTACAAGGGTGAAACCGGCCAGGACAACCGCAACGGTGCGCTGATGGGGCAGTGGCGGATGATGTTCTGACAGGCAAAAAAAAGGGGAGCACATGCCCCCCCGAGGTTAAACGTTGTATCGAGACTGTTAAATCAGCCTTCGATCTCGATCAGGATCTCGCCCGGATTGACCCGGTCGCCCTTGACCACATGAATCGCGGTGACCTTGCCGGCGATGGCCGCCTGCACTTCGGTTTCCATCTTCATGGCTTCGGTGATCAGTACGGCCTGACCGGCCTTCACCACATCGCCCTCCTTGACCAGCACGTCGACGATGTTGCCCGGCATGGTGGTGCTGACGTGGCCCGGCGCAGTGGCTTGCTTGCGCTTGCTGCTGCCGCCGCCGACAAATTCATTGAGCGGTTCGAACACGACCTCTTCGGGCATGCCATCGATGGACAGGTAGAAGTGACGCTTGCCTTCGGCCTTGACGCCCACCCCGGTAATGTCGACGCGGTAGGTTTCGCCGTGAACGTCGATGACGAACTCGGTCGGCACACCTTCACCGCCCACCGAGCTCACGCTACCCGCCTCAGGGATCGGCAAGAGCACTTCCGGGGTCAAGGTGCCGGCTTCGCGCTCTTCAAGGAACTTGCGACCGATGTCCGGGAACATGGCGTAGGTCAGCACGTCCTCTTCGGACTTGGCCAGCGCACCGATTTCACCGCGCAGCTTGGTCATTTCCGGCTTGAGCAAATCGGCTGGACGTACATCGATCACGTCTTCGCTGCCGATGGCCTGGCGACGCAATTTCTCGTTCACCGAACCTGGCGCCTTGCCGTAACCGCCCTGCAGATAGAGCTTCACTTCGTTGGTGATGGTCTTGTAGCGCTCACCGGCCAACACGTTGAAGAACGCCTGGGTACCGACGATCTGCGAGGTCGGGGTCACCAGCGGCGGGAAGCCGAGGTCTTCGCGCACCCGCGGGATTTCCGCCAGCACTTCATTCATCCGGTTCAGCGCGCCCTGCTCTTTCAACTGGTTGGCGAGGTTGGAGATCATCCCGCCCGGTACCTGGTTGACCTGGACGCGGGTGTCCACCGCGGTGAACTCGCTTTCGAACTGGTGGTATTTCTTGCGCACCGCGTAGAAGTACAGGCCGATTTCCTGCAACAGTTCCAGGTCCAGGCCGGTGTCGAACTCACTGCCTTTAAGGGCCGCAACCATCGACTCGGTACCGGGATGGCTGGTGCCCCAGGCGAAACTGGAGATCGCGGTGTCGATGTGATCGGCACCGTTTTCGATCGCCTTGAGCTGACACATCGCAGCCAGGCCGGCGGTGTCGTGGGAGTGGATGAAGACTGGCAGCGACTGCTCGCTCTTCAGCGCCTTGACCAGCTCGCCAGTGGCATACGGGGTCAGCAGACCGGCCATGTCCTTGATCGCCACCGAGTCGCAACCCATGGCTTCCATTTGTTTGGCCTGGGCCACGAACGCCTCGATGGTGTGCACCGGACTGGTGGTGTAGGCGATGGTGCCCTGGGCGTGCTTGCCGGCAGCCTTCACCGCTTCGATGGCGACCTTCAGGTTACGCACGTCGTTCATCGCATCGAAAATACGGAACACGTCGATGCCATTGACCGCGGCTTTTGCCACGAACGCCCTGACCACGTCATCGCTGTAGTGGCGATAGCCCAACAGGTTCTGGCCGCGCAGCAGCATTTGCAGGCGGGTGTTGGGCAGTGCCGCGCGCAGTTGGCGCAGGCGCTCCCACGGATCTTCCTTGAGGAAGCGCACGCAGGCGTCGAATGTCGCGCCGCCCCACACTTCCAGCGACCAATAGCCGACTTTGTCGAGCTTGTCGCAGATCGGCAGCATGTCTTCGGTGCGCATGCGGGTGGCAAGCAGCGATTGGTGGGCGTCGCGCAGGATTGTGTCGGTAACAAAGATCTTCTTGGACATGGTCATGATTCCTTACAGGCCTGCGTGGGCGGCAATGGCGGCGGCGATGGCCAGGGCCAGCTCTTCGGGTTTGCGCTTGATCGAGTAGTTGGTCAGTTCGGGGTGGCTTTCCACGAAGCTGGTATTGAACTGGCCGCTGCGGAATTCCGGATTACGCAGGATCTCCTGGTAATACGCGGCGGTGGTCTTGACCCCCTGCAGGCGCATGTCATCCAGGGCTCGCAGGCCACGGTCCATCGCTTCTTCCCAGGTCAACGCCCAGACCACCAGTTTCAGGCACATCGAATCGTAGAACGGCGGAATGGTGTAGCCGGTATAGATCGCCGTGTCGGTGCGCACACCCGGGCCGCCAGGGGCGTAGTAGCGGGTGATCTTGCCGAAGCTGGGCAGGAAGTTGTTTTTCGGGTCTTCGGCGTTGATACGGAACTGCAACGCAAAACCCCGGTGCACGATGTCTTCTTGCTTGACCGACAGCGGCAACCCGGAGGCGATACGGATCTGTTCGCGAACGATGTCGATACCGGTGATTTCTTCGGTGATGGTGTGTTCCACCTGCACCCGAGTGTTCATCTCCATGAAGTACACCTCGCCCTCGGCGAGCAGGAACTCCACGGTGCCGGCATTCTCGTAGCCCACGGCCTTGGCGGCACGCACCGACAGGTCGCCGATGTAGGCGCGCTGCTCGGGAGTCAACTGCGGGCTCGGGGCGATTTCGATCAGCTTCTGGTTGCGGCGCTGGATCGAGCAATCACGCTCGAACAGGTGCACCACGTTGCCGAAACTGTCCCCCAGGATCTGCGCTTCGATATGCTTGGGGTTGACGATGCATTTTTCCAGGAACACTTCTGCCGAACCGAATGCCTTGGTGGCTTCGGAAATGACCCGCGGGAAGGCCTGTTCGAGTTCTTCGCGGCTGTTGCAGCGACGGATACCACGCCCGCCGCCGCCGGACGTGGCCTTGAGCATCACCGGGTAACCGATCCGATCACCTTCGCTCAGCGCTTCTTCAATGCCCGATACGTTGCCTTCGGTGCCAGGCGTGACCGGCACACCGGCCTTGATCATGCTGCGGCGCGCTTCGGTCTTGTCGCCCATGCGGCGAATGACTTCTGCCGACGGACCAATGAATTTGATTCCGCGTTCAGCGCAGATGTCTGCCAGTTCGGCGTTTTCCGAGAGAAAACCGTAGCCGGGGTGCAAGGCATCACAGCCGGTTTCCACTGCCAGGTTCACCAGCTTGCGCGGGTTCAGATAGCCGGCCAGCGGATCGGCGCCGATACTGTGGGCCTCGTCCGCACGCTTGACATGCAACGCATGGCGGTCCGCGTCGGAGTAGACCGCGACCGAGCGAATGCCCATCTCGGCGCAGGCGCGCACGATTCGAACGGCAATTTCACCACGGTTGGCGATCAGGATCTTTGTTATCAATTGGAGGTTCCCTTGAGCCGGTGATACCACGGCCTGGGGTCCAGGCCGACGCGTGACCAGATGTAACAATTGGTCGCAGCCCCACACTAGTCCTGGCTGTTGATTAACAAAAATGAATATTTATTGGGTCATGCATAAGCAAAGACTTATAGTTGCGCTAATCGTCCCGGTCGAGAGTGCTTAGAAAATGCGTAAGTCATTGATGCGTATGACATTGCGTCAATTGCAGATTTTCAACGAGGTGTGCGACCTGAGGTCCTACAGCCGTGCAGCTGATGAAATGTCTCTCACACAACCGGCCGTTAGCCTACAGATTCGATCCCTCGAAGAGCTGATTGGCCAGCCACTGTTTGAGTATGTAGGCAAAAAACTCTACATGACCGAGGCCGCTGAAGCACTGCAACGCGCCAGCCGGGACATCTTCGGGCGCCTGGAAAACCTCGACATGCAACTCTCGGACATGCAGGGCTCACTGCAAGGCCAATTGAAGCTGGCGGTGGAGTCCAGCGCCAAGTACTTCGTCCCGCACCTGTTCGCCGCGTTCAAGCGCCAGCATCCAGAGGTCAACCTGAACCTCACGGTGGTCAATCGCGGCCAGGTCATCCGTCGGCTCTCGGACAACCGTGACGACTTGGTGATCATGTCCATGGTGCCTCAGGACATGGGGTTGGAATTCCTACCGTTCCTCAACAATCCAATCGTGGCCGTGGCACCGCCGGATCATCCGCTGTGCCATATGGGCCCGCTGCGCTTACAGGACCTGGAGCCTTATACGCTACTGTTGCGTGAGCCGGGATCAGGCACGCGGCTGGCTTGCGAGGAGTATTTCAAGGAGAAACGGGTGCATTTCACCCAGACACTGGAAGTGGCGTCGGCGGAGGCCCAGCGCGAGTGCGTGGTGGCCGGGCTGGGCGTGGCACTGTTGACGCGCCACGCCGTGAGCCGGGAATTGTCGTCCGGCGCACTCATCGAGCTGCCGGTGGAGGAGTTGCCGCTGTATCGCAGCTGGTGCCTGGTGCAGGCCCGGGCCAAACGCCTGTCACCGGTGGCTCACGCGTTCCTGGCGTTCGTTCGCGGTGAGCGCGCTCAGATCATCGGCCTGGTTGAGCGTTTCGACGGGAAGCCGCCGGCGTTGCCTGCCAGTAATTGAACTCTGCCGCGTCAGGAAATTCACTGATTTCGGCCAGGAGCTGGCGCTGTTCATAGCGGTCTTCGATGGCACGACGGAACGCCATGCGGCGCTGGTCTTCCTGCTGACGACGGGTTTTGACGGCGCTGCGTTCTTCGTAGGACTGGGTCATGTCGAGACTCCCAAGACGTATACGGGAGCTTTACGATGACGGCGCGGGATGACGGTTTGGCGGCGCGTGCGTGACAGAACGATGAATTCGGGCGATGGGATCTTTTGGAGGGTAAGCCTGTGGCGAGGGGATTTATCCCCGTTGGGCTGAAGCAGTCCTCCCGAGAAGCCCCCACTTCAATAGATCCCCCTGAGGACAGCTTAGGACTGCTGCGCAGTCCAACGGGGATAAATCCCCTCGCCACAAGAGCGCTTGCCCTACTGACTTGGGATTTAGTCATCCAGCGCCTTCACCGACTTGGGCGATAGCCGCAAGCTGCGAAGGCTGCGCTTCACACTCTTGAGGTGGTTGACCAGGCTTGGACCACGAGCCATGGCGACGCCCATCGCCAATACGTCAATCACCACCAGGTGGGCGATGCGCGAGGTCAGCGGCGTGTAGATCTCGGTGTCTTCATGCACGTCGATGGCCAGGTTCACCGTGGACAGTTCCGCCAATGGCGTCTGGCTCGGGCACAAGGTGATCAGTGAGGCGCCGCTTTCGCGCACCAGGTTGGCGGTGATCAGCAGGTCCTTGGAACGCCCCGACTGGGAAATGCAGATCGCCACATCGGTGGGTTTCAAGGTCACCGCTGACATGGCCTGCATGTGCGGGTCGGAATAGGCCGCAGCCGTCAGCAGCAACCGGAAGAACTTGTGCTGGGCATCGGCCGCCACCGCGCCCGAGGCGCCGAAGCCATAAAACTCGACACGCTGGGCCTGGGACATGGCCGTGACGGCTTTTTGCAACGCCACCGGGTCGAGCTTCTCGCGAACCTCCATCAGCGTATGCAGGGTCGTGTCGAAGATTTTCAGGCTGTAGTCCGCCACTGAATCGTCTTCGTGGATCGCAAACTGACCGAAGCTCGCGCCGGCGGCCAGGCTTTGCGCCAGCTTGAGTTTCAGGTCCTGGAAACCCGAACAACCGATGGCCCGGCAGAAACGCACGATGGTCGGTTCGCTGATGCCGACGCTGTGGGCAAGATCGGCCATGGAGCTATGCATCACGGCCGCCGGATCAAGCAGTACGTGATCGGCGACTTTCAGCTCCGACTTGCGCAGCAAGTGGCGTGACTGGGCGATGTGTTGCAACAGGTTCAAGGGGCTGGACTCTTGTTATGGGCAGGTGCCGGGATGTAGCAAGCTTGTAGTTATACTACAAGAATCGGCTTTTTGCCCGTCCAAAACGTAACTGGATTGCCTCGCTGCCCCTTGGTTTTGGCCGAGGATCCCTCGATGTAGCAGCTTGTGCCGCATAGCAAACTTTCAACGCTGCCGATCCGCTGGTTTCCAGGTCCGTCCTGAGCTTGCAACGCGGGGGAAATCGTCTATTGGTCATTAGCCAACCACCCAATAACTTGCCCCCCCTTCAACAATATATCCCTGCAACTATAGACAGTAGACCTTAAGAGAGAACCAAGTAAGTGATCGATAACTCATTTCTCCTTACAAGTTGAGCAGACACTATCCAGGCAAAGTAGATATATTGGCTCCCGCAGGACGCAATCAACTTAACTACAGGAGTTACTATGAAAATCACGACTAAAGATTGGACCGCACAAATCGACCGCATGCCAGGTGCGGCATCTTTCCGCACCTTTGGCACCGTCACTGTAGCCAATAGCGGCGTTACCCCGACGCTGGTACGCAGCGATCTACAGGACAAGTCCTTTGACCTGCGACTGGAATTGAAACTTGAACATTCCGACGGAGTTTCACTGCCGGTACTGACAGACAAGTTCGTTGAATATAAAGAGCTGGGCGACTCCAATGTCACTGGCGTCAGTATCTTTTTCGACGGCCAGTTACTGCACCACATCGATGAAGTGCTAGTAACTAACTAAGCGTAGAACCGATAACTTTCCGTCAGACGATTTCATTGGCTGACGGAAAGTTATCGTCGTAGCTCAGGCTCATTCAACCAGGTGTTGCGCACGCAACAACCCAGCCAACCCTTCAGCCTCCACCGGCCGGCTGACCAGATACCCTTGAACCTCATCGCAACGTTCACTCCTGAGGAATTCGAGCTGCTCCTGCCGCTCAACGCCTTCGGCCACGACCTTGAGCGACAACCCATGGGCCATTGCAATGATTGCCCGGGTAATTGCCGCATCCACGCTGCCCTCACCTAGCCCGCGAATGAACGCCTGGTCGATCTTCACGTAATCCACCGGGATGCGCTTGAGATAACTCAGGGATGAGTAGCCGGTGCCGAAATCGTCGATCGCCAGCTTGACCCCAAGGTCACGCAATTGCTGGAACGTGGCAATGATGTGTTCAACGCTGTCGAGCAACTGGCTCTCGGTCAGCTCCAGTTCCAGGTATTGAGGGGCCAGACCGGTTTCCTCCAGTACCTGTCGCACCAGGCTGACCAGCTTGCCCTGGCGCAATTGATGCACCGACAGATTGACGGACACCCTGATCGGCGCGAGCCCCTGGCGCTGCCATTCGCATGCCTGCCAACAAGCCTGGCGCAATACGAATTCGCCGATCGGCCCGATCAACCCGGTCTCTTCGGCCAGGCCAATGAAATCTCCCGGCGGTACCCGACCCATGGCCGGATGATCCCAACGCACCAACGCCTCGGCGGCGTTCAGGCGTCCGGTCGCCAGGCACAGTTTTGGCTGATAAAAAACCTTCAGTTGCTGCTCTTCCAAGGCCTTGCGCAGCTGATTCTCCAGTTGCAGGCGCTCCAGCGTGCTGGCCTGGAGGCTGTCGGTGTAGAACTGGAAATTGTTGCCGCCCAAATGCTTGGCATGTTGCATGGCCATGTTCGCCTGGCTGACCAGCATGGCAACTTCCCGCGTGTTGTCGGGCAACAGGCTGATGCCGATCGAGGCACTGAGCACCAGCTCATGGCCTTCTATGGTCAGTGGCACACGCAGCTTGGCGGCCAGCCGAGTCGCCACCCGCGCCAGGCTCGAAAGGTTGCCATAGGCATCGAACAGCACCGCAAACTCATCCCCCGATAGCCGGGCGATGGTATCCGCCTCGGGCAGCGCATTGATCAAGCGTCGTGCCATTTTCTGCAGCAACTGGTCGGCGATGTCATGGCCGAGGCTGTCGTTGAGCAACTTGAAACGGTCCAGGTTGATATGCAGCAACGCCAGGCTGCGCCGTCCGCCCTGGCGCACACGCTGATGAGCTTCGTGCAGGCGCTCACGAAACAGCGAGCGATTGGCCAGCCCGGTCAATTCGTCGTAATGGGTCAGGTAGCGCATCCGCTCTTCGGATTCGCGTCGCGCCGAAAGATCGGCGAAGAAGCCCACGATATGGCTGACATTTCCCCGAGCATTGCGCACGACGTTCAGTTGCAGCCATTGCGGATACAACTCGCCGTTGGCCCGCGCCTCCACCAACTCACCCTGCCAGGTGCCGTGCTGCTTGAGCGCTTGGCGAATGATGGGGTAATGCCGGCGCGCGTCGCGACTGCACGGCAGGTCCACCACGTTGCGCCCGAGCATGTCATCGATATTGAAACCGGTGACCCGCGTGAACGCCTGATTGGCAGCGAGTAGTACGTAGTGGGGGTCGAAAATCACGATACCTTCGCTGGCGGCTTCGAACACCGTGGCCGCCAGTTGCCGTTGCTGCTCGAGTTCCTTGCTGGTGCTGATGTCTCGCCGGGTACCGACCATACGCAGCACCCGTCCGCTGACGCTGCGCTCCACAGCCCGACCGCGGTCTTCGATCCAGACCCAGTGGCCATCGCCGTGACGCACGCGGTATTCGATCTGGTAATCCTCGCTGCGGCCCTTGAGATGTTCGACCAAGGCCCGCTTGAGCGCCGGCAGGTCCTGAGGGTGCAGGCGCGGAGTGAGGTGAGTGAGCATCGCCGTGATGTATTCGGGCTCCAGGCCGAAGAGTTCCTTGAGCTGAGTGTGATGGACTTCGTCAGTCTGCAGGTTCCAATCCCACAACCCCAACTCACTGGCCTTGAGCGCCAGGGCCAGACGCGCCTCGCTCTTGCTCAGGGCCTGGCTGGCGGCCTCCAGTTCAAGGCTGCGTTGCGCGACTCGCGCCTCCAGGCCAACCTGGGCCGCCCGCAGTTTTTCCTCCGCAGAACGGCGTTGCTCGACCTCCCGGGCCAGCGCATCGTTGAGCTGGGCGCTGCGGGTTTGTGCTTGCTGCAGATGCTCGATCAGCGCCTGGTTCTGGAAGCGCCGCAACAAGCCGCTTTGGATCAAGCGGTTGACTTGCCAGGCGACCACGCTCAGCGAGACCAGCACAATCAGCCCAAGCCAGCCCCACCCGCGTTGCTGCTCGTCGCCGCCCCAGAAGAGGTAGCCGATGGCCGGTAACAGGCAGGGCAAGGTAAAGGACAGGAATGCGGGAAGGCTCACCGCGTAGGCCACGCTGGCCGACAGGGCGGCCGCGCCAATCAGGCCGAACACCCAGGCCTGCTGCTGGAAACTGTCAGCCGGCACCAGCGCGATACCGGCCCCAGCCAGCGTCAGGCCGGTCATCGCCGAGCCCAGCAAAAACATACGCAACCAGATCGGGTGTGCCTGGCGGCTCGGCATCGCCGAATCGAAAGCCGCCACCTGGATCACCCGTAAAGCCACCAGCGACAACAACCAGACGAGCCAGACGCTGACCAGGAAATAGCGCCGCGGCTCCCATAACAGCGCGGCACAGACCAGACCATTGAGCAGCATGAACAGCGTAGGCAGCAGCGAGCCTTGATACAACAGACGTGTGCGCTCGACCGCCATCTCCATGGCGTACTGCTTGCAGATGACCCGCGGCTCCACACAGGGGCCCGCCGGATCGGAATTGAGGGTCATTGGCACTGTTTTTGTTCTTATTCAGTGGAGCGTGGAGAACCCGAAACAAGCACCGAGCATACACAAGCCACGGGGCATCCCACACTGCCCCAGCTCATAAAAACACGGAAAAAAGTCGCTGTTTCATTGGGTGGCGACCCTTTCGAGCGAGTCCCGCCAACGCCTGTAGCCCATGACCCACCGGTCATCATCAAGCGGTCTTTTATCGGCTGATGCAAAGCACGGTTTGCCCGGGATGACGCCGCCCCCTAGAATGCCCCGATGCGCGATGATCTCTCCCTTCTGCTGAACTCCCTCAACGATGCCCAACGTCAGGCCGTAGCTGCCTCCGTGGGTCGTCAGTTGGTCCTGGCCGGTGCCGGCTCCGGTAAAACCCGAGTGCTGGTGCACCGTATCGCCTGGTTGATCCAGGTCGAGAACGCCTCGCCCCATTCGATCCTGTCGGTGACGTTCACCAACAAGGCCGCTGCCGAGATGCGCCATCGCATCGAGCAGTTGATGGGCATAAACCCTGCCGGCATGTGGGTCGGCACCTTCCACGGCCTGGCACACCGCTTGTTGCGGGCGCATTGGCAGGAGGCCGGGCTGAGCCAGACCTTCCAGATCCTGGACAGCGACGACCAGCAACGCCTGGTCAAGCGGGTAATCCGCGAACTGGGCCTGGACGAGCAGCGCTGGCCGGCCCGTCAGGCCCAGTGGTTCATCAACGGCCAGAAAGACGAAGGCCTGCGCCCGCAGCACATCCAAGCCAGCGGTGATCTGTTCCTGGCGACCATGCGCAGCATCTACGAAGCCTACGAGGCGGCGTGCCAGCGTGCCGGGGTGATCGACTTTTCCGAGCTGCTGCTACGGGCGCTGGACCTGTGGCGCGACCACCCAGGCCTGCTGGCTCACTATCAGAAGCGCTTCCGGCATGTCTTGGTGGACGAGTTCCAGGACACCAACGCCGTGCAATACGCCTGGTTGCGCCTGCTCGCCAAGGGCGGCGACAGCCTGATGGTGGTGGGTGACGATGACCAGTCGATCTACGGCTGGCGCGGCGCCAAGATCGAAAACATTCACCAGTACTCGGCGGACTTCCCGGACGCCGAAGTCATCCGCCTGGAACAGAACTACCGCTCCACCGCCGGCATCCTCAAGGCCGCCAACGCCCTGATCGCCAACAATACAGGGCGTCTGGGCAAGGAGTTGTGGACCGATGGCGGCGAAGGCGAAGCGATCAATCTCTACGCCGCCTTCAACGAACACGATGAAGCCCGCTACGTGGTGGAAACCATCGAAAGCGCGCTGAAAACCGGCCTGGCCCGCAGCGACATCGCCATCCTGTACCGTTCCAACGCCCAGTCGCGGGTATTGGAAGAAGCCTTGTTGCGCGAACGGATCCCGTACCGCATCTACGGCGGCCAGCGCTTCTTCGAGCGTGCTGAAATCAAGAACGCCATGGCCTACCTGCGCCTGATCGAAGGACGCGGCAACGACGCAGCCCTGGAACGGGTGATCAACGTGCCAACACGGGGCATCGGTGAAAAAACCGTTGAAGCGATTCGCGATCACGCGCGCCACAGCCATGTGTCCATGTGGGAAGCCATGCACCAACTGGTCGTCAACAAAGGCATGACCGGTCGCGCCGCTGGCGCCCTGAAGGCCTTCATGGACCTGATCGAGGACCTGGCCGCCAAGTGCGGGGAAATGCCTCTGCACTTGATGACCCAGACCGTCATCGAGCAGTCCGGCCTGATCGCCTACCACGAAGCGGAAAAAGGCGAGAAAGGCCAGGCCCGGGTGGAAAACCTTGAGGAACTGGTCAGCGCCGCGCGCAACTTCGAAAGTACCGAAGAAGACAAAGACCTGACACCGCTGTCGGCCTTCCTGGGTCACGCCTCCCTGGAGGCCGGCGACACCCAGGCCGACGAACATGAAGACAGCATCCAGCTGATGACCCTGCACAGCGCCAAAGGCCTGGAATTCCCCTACGTGTTCCTCGTGGGTATGGAAGAAGGCCTGTTCCCCCACAAGATGAGCCTGGAAGAACCGGGACGCCTGGAAGAGGAACGGCGCCTGGCCTATGTCGGTATCACCCGCGCCATGCAGAATCTGGTACTGACCTACGCCGAAACCCGACGTTTGTATGGCAGCGAGACCTACAACAAGGTGTCGCGCTTCGTACGTGAAGTACCGAAGGGCCTGATCCAGGAAGTGCGGCTGTCCAACAGTGTCAGCCGTCCGTTCGGTGGCGGCCAGCAGCAAAGCACCAGCAGCCTGTTCGGCGGCAGCGACATCCCGGAAACCGGCTTCAGCCTCGGCCAGACCGTACGGCATTCGGTATTCGGCGACGGCGTAATCCTCAACTTCGAGGGTGCCGGCGCCCAGGCGCGGGTGCAGGTGAACTTCAGCGAAGGCAGCAAGTGGCTGATGCTGGGGTATGCCAAGCTGGAAGCGATCTAAAGATTTGCATAGAAACCTGCGGGAGCTTGCTCGCTCCCACAGGTTGGCCTTCCAGAGGCCAAATAGTTTTCCGATAGAACTCATCCCCCTTTCCTACAGCCCAAAGCGAACAAGCCTTCTTGCACGGCTGAAGCTGAACCTCAGCTGTTACGCAAAAGCCCGAAACACTCTGCCGCTAGCCAGCAACACTTCACCTGTGCAACATGGCCCGCGTGCTATCCACAAATGGGAATGCCTTTATATGAAACGTTTTCTTAGCATCGCCATGGCGCTGTGCATTGGCCTGACGATGGCCATCGACGCCAATGCCGCCAAGCGCTTTGGCGGTGGTAAAAGCTCGGGCGCTGCCCCGACTCACCAAACCAGCCAGATGGCACCGTCCTCTGCCGCCGGCTCTACCGCTGCCACCGCAGGCGCTGCCGGTGCCGCGGGCGCTGCCACCAAGGCCAGCGGTGCTTCGCGCTGGCTCGGCCCCTTGGCCGGCATCGCCGCCGGTGGCCTGCTCGCCTCCATGTTCATGGGCGACGGCTTCCAGGGCATGCAGATCTTCGACATCCTGATCATGGCAGTCATCGCCTTCCTGGTCTTCCGCTTCATTGCCGCCCGTCGTCGCAAGCAGCAGGAGCAATTCGCTCCAGCCGGCCATGCGCCGATGCAACGTGAAGTGTTCAACCAGCAACCCGCCAGCGGTTCGATCTTCGGCGGTTCGGCAGCGCCTGTGGCCGCTCGCCCGGTCATCAATGCGCCGGCCTGGTTCAACGAGCAACGCTTCATCGAAGCCGCGCGCAGCCACTTCATGGCCCTGCAGCAGCATTGGGACGCGAACGAAATGGACAAGATCTCCGAGTTCGTGACCCCGCAACTGCTGGAGTTCCTCAAGCGCGAGCGGGCCGAACTGGGTGATGGCTTCCAGTCCACCTACATCGACAATCTGCACGTACAGCTGGACGGCGTCGACGATCGCGCCGACAAGACCATCGCCACCCTGACCTTCAGCGGTGTGTCGAAGGACTCTCGCTTCGACAAGGGCGAAGCGTTCAGCGAAAGCTGGAACATGGAACGTGCACAGGGCGATGACCAGCCTTGGCTGGTGGCCGGTATCCGCCAGAACGGTTGAACCTTTGCCCGTTTTGCATGTTGAAATAAAAGAACCCCGGCTCAGGCCGGGGTTTTCTATTTCGCGGTTGCATCTATAGCGAGCTACTGTATAAACCGCTTCATATAAAACCGCGCCATCGAGAAAGAGGATCCCCGGACGTGGAAGAAATCATCGAACAATTGCGTGAAGCCAACGAGCCCGTACCGGTCCCGCTGGAGTTGCCCGACGAAGACTTGCTGGTAGAGATCGAAGAGCAGTTGTTCATCGATATTCCGTTCGTCTTCAGGGAGTTTTTGCTGACCGTCAGCGATGTCGTCTATGGCAGCCTGGAGCCGGTGACCGTCACCGACCCACAATCCCACACCTACCTGCCGGATGTGGCCGCCAACGCCTGGGATGCCGGTGTCGACCGCAGCCTGATCCCGATCTGCCAGGACGGCGACGATTACTATTGCGTCGAAGAAGACGGCACTGTGGTGTTGTGGCAGGCCGAAGAAGAGCTGATCGCCGAAGAAACCTGGGAATCGGTCTGGCACTGGGCGCGAGACGTCTGGCTGGAAAGCTGAGCCCCACGGCCGGTCAATGCCCGGACGATTCCTTGTGATTGTCCAGGGTTTCAAGCAAGGCCACCTGCATCCGCGTATGCAGGCGGATGAACCAGCGCCAGAGCAGTGCCGCCACGGCAGTCGCCACCACGGCAATCAGTACGAGTAACTTGTTGGTCGGCAAAATGCTGGCCGACAAGGCTGCCAATAGCAGGAAAATCACCAGCAACGAGAGAATCGGGATCACTTCGGCGATCACCCGACGCACGCGCTGGGTATGGCGGCCAGCCATCTCCGTCTTCACGCCCATCTCCGCCAGCAGCATCGACAACGCCTTGAGCTTGCGATAGGCGGCGATCAGGAACGGTAGCGACACCAGCAGTGCCCCGCCCCAGATCAATGCCTTGTGCCAGCTCGGGTCGCTGATCCATGCTTGCAGGTAAACCGATATTCGCTCGGCGAAATAACCGCTCGAGACAAAAATCGCGATGACCAGCGCCAGGTTGACTCCAACCTGCAGCAAAATCCGCCTGATCATCGACGCCACCATCGCCCCTTCGCCGTGGGGCTGGATGCTGCGCAGCCATTCGCCATACATCCCCAGCACCCGCGCCAACCGTTGCGGCATGACCGTCGCCAACTTGACGGACAGCGGGTCGGCGGCCCGGATCAGGTATGGCGTCAGCAGTGTGGTCAACACCGAGACGGCGACCGCAACCGGATAGAGAAAATCGCTGGTGACCTGCAGGGTCATCCCCAACGACGCGATGATGAAGGAGAATTCGCCGATCTGCGAAAGGCCCATCCCAACGCGCAGCGAGGTGCGTCCGTCGTTGCCGGCGATAAAGGCACCGAGGCCGCAGGACAGCATCTTGCCGAGCACCACTGCACCCGTGATCACCGCAATCGGCCAGGCGTATTGCAGCAATATCGCCGGGTCGAGCATCAGCCCGATGGCGACGAAGAAGATCGCGCTGAACAGATCGCGCACCGGTTCCACCAGCCGCTCGATTTTCAGCAGTTGCCGGGACTCAGCCATGATCGCACCGATCAGGAACGCCCCGAGCACCATGCTGTATTCCAGCTTCACCACCAGCAGGCAGAAGCCGAAACACAGGCCCAGCACGGTAATCAGCAACATTTCGTTGCTGTCGAACTTCGCCACGTAGGCCAGCACCCTTGGCACCAGCAGAATGCCGATGACCAACGCGACGATCATGAACAACGACAACTTGCCCACGGTGGAAAACACCTCGCCGGAACTCACGGTGCCGCTGACGGCAATGCTCGACAGTAGGGCGATGATGCCAATGCCCAGGATGTCCTCAACGATCAACACCCCGAAAATCAGCTGCGCGAAGCGCTCGTTCTTCATCTTCAGGTCGTTGAGGGCCTTGACGATGATGGTGGTGGAGGAAATGGCCAGGATCGCGCCGAGGAACAGCGAGTCCATGGTGCTCCACTCGAACCAGCGGCCGATTTCATAACCGATCCAGATCATCAGCACGATTTCGAGGAACGCCGCGATGAAGGCGGTGGCCCCGACCTTGAACAGTTTGCGCAGGCTGAACTCCAGGCCCAGGCAAAACATCAGGAAGATCACCCCGAGCTCGGCCAGGGTCTTGATCGTGTCTGCGTCGTGGATAAAACCGAACGGCGGCGTATGCGGGCCGATGATGAAGCCGGCCACGATGTAGCCCAGTACCACCGGTTGCTTGAAACGATGAAAGAGTACGGTCACCAGTCCCGCAGCCATCATGATGATCGCCAAGTCTTGAATGAAACTGATGGCATGCATGTCGGGGCTCCCTGTTCGAATGACGCACTGCAGAGCTGGAGAAATCCATTTCCTCTGTAGGAATTGCCCTCGCAATGGGCTTTTGAAGGGTAACACCGCGACTTCCGACAAAAAGACGGTGCAATATATGGAAACAGATCCATCGGCGCGTGACGGCAACCACAGGCGCAGCGTCCCGATATCGGTGGTTTTTAAAACCTGGTGACCTGTTGCAGGCCACCCACCAGCACCCGCAGAGGTGCACTCCCGAATTGCTGCCTTGAACCGTGAGTACGTTATGGAACCTGGAAACGCCCAGCTGTCGATGACGGTGTTGATGACCCCCGATATGGCCAACTTCTCTGGCAATGTCCATGGCGGCACCTTGCTCAAATACCTCGACGAAGTCGCCTACGCCTGCGCCAGCCGCTACGCCGGGCGCTACGTGGTGACCCTGTCGGTTGACCAGGTCATCTTTCGTGAGCCGATTCATGTCGGCGAACTGGTGACCTTCCTGGCGTCGGTGAACTACACCGGCAACACGTCGATGGAAGTGGGCATCAAAGTCGTGACCGAAAATATTCGCGAACGCTCGGTGCGCCACACCAACAGTTGCTTCTTCACCATGGTTGCGGTGGATGACCTGCGTAAACCCGCAGCCGTGCCGCCCTTGCAGCCGCAAAACAGCGAAGAAAAACGCCGCTACGAACAAGCCCAGCAACGCCGGCAGATCCGCCAGGAACTGGAGAGGCGCTACCAGGAGATCAAGGCGGACGGGCCTTAAGCGGCGGTGGGAGCGAGCTTGCTCGCGATGGCGATGTCACAGCCAGCATCGATGTTGAATGTGATGGCCTCATCGCGAACAAGCTCGCTCCCACAGGGATTTTCAGCATTTGCACGGGGGCGATCAGAGGCTGATTGGCACAGCCTCGAACCGCACCCGTGGATGGGCGATCCGGTCCTGGGCGCGGACCAGTTCCAGCTCATAGCTGGTGCAGGCCTGGGTCTCCAGCAGCACTTCGTGCACCGCCGCTGCGGTGAATTCGAACGCCGCGACCAAACTGTCCCCCAGCAGAATCCGCGCCAGGAACAACCCCGACGTCAGGTCACCCACGCCCACCGGCTGGCGCGGGAAAGCCAGCAGCGGACGACGCAGGTGCCAGCTGTCATTGGCGGTCACCAGAAGCATTTCGAAACTGTCATCGGGTTTGCCGGGGTAGGCCAGATGCTTGACCAGCACCGCCTTCGGCCCACGGGCCAGCAACGCGCGGGCCATGGCCAGGCAGTCCAGCAACGACTGCGCCTTGCGCCCCGAAAAACTGTCCAGCTCCAATTGGTTGGGGCACATGAGGTCCGCCACGGCAGCGGCTTCTTCCAGGAGAAATTGGCTCACCTCGGGCGCCACGATGCAGCCCTTCTCAGGGTGACCCATGACCGGGTCGCACAGGTACAGCGCCTTGGGATTGGCGACCTTGATCCGCGCCACGCCCTTCAGAATCGCCCGCCCCTGGGCCGCGCTGCCCAGGTAACCGGATAACACCGCATCGCAATGCCCCAGCTCACCGATAGCGGCAATGCCCTCTACCAATGCCGGTATCTGCTCCGGGGCCAGCACTTCACCGGTCCATTGGCCGTACTGGGTGTGATTGGAAAACTGCACGGTATTGAGCGGCCAGACGTTCACGCCGACCCGCTGCATCGGAAACACTGCGGCGCTATTGCCAGCGTGACCGAACACCACGTGGGACTGAATGGCAAGCAGATGAGGCGTACGTTTCATGCGGGAAGTTTCCGTAAAACGATTGAAATTCAAGCCGCGCAGTATGCGACTAAACCCAGCCTGTACGACAGACCGGCGAGACAGTTAAGCTGACAGCAACTTGTTGGAGCACTTCGTTCATGCTGACCCTTGGAAACATCTTCGTGCTGATGCTGCTGGCTACCGGCGGCGCCTGGCTGTGGCACAACCATGGCTTGCGCGAACGGGCGTTGGCGAGGGTCATGCAGCATTGCGCCAACCTCAAGATCGAGCTGCTGGACGGCAACGTGGCGCTGAAAAAAATCGGCTTCGTGAAGGACGCCAATGGTCGACGACGCCTGGCTCGCGTCTACACCTTCGAGTTCACCGTCACCGGCGAAAGCCGCCATTCGGGCACCATCACCCAATTTGGGGCCCACAGCGCACACATAGAGCTGGCGCCCTACCCGATGCCCTTCGAAGAAACACCGCCAGCGCCCATCGAACCGGTCCGGACCAGGCCCAGGGCTGAAGTCATCGAATTGAGCCAGTGGCGCCAGGAACACAACAAGTGGAAGCCTTGAAACAGGGCTGATTCAGGAACAACGACAACTCACCAGACCGGCTTTGAGGCTATCGACGTCTTGCGGCTGATCGAAAATCAGCTCGATCCGAGAATCCTGGCGCCACTCGCTGGCTTGCCAACCCAGCGCCGCCCCCTCCAACGCATTGGCTGAAACCCAACCGTCGCGGCTGTGGATAACCATCTTCGCCCGTTTCCAGCCCTGGTCTTGTAGCCATCGCGACAGCGCCGCTGCGTCGAATCGTTGGCTTGGATGCCAGCGCCAGCCGATACTCCAGCCTCCATCCTGCTGCTGATACAGGCAGATGGGTTGCGTCGGATCGGTCCAGATCGCCGGGATCTGCCCCAGACTCTTGGGCAGGTTCACGTTATCCACAGACCCGCTGCCCTGAGCCGCAAGGCCTGGCAATCGATCAATCGGTAATGCCGCGTGTTGCGTCCAGTACAACGCAGACCCTGACAGTTGTGCCGTCACCCGTTCGCGATCGGCCTGCGTGACGCTCTCGGATTTGTTCAGCACCAGCAGTCCGGCATCCGTCAGGGTTTGTCGCTGCGCATCGGGCAAGGGTTTGCCGTCCGCCATTGCCCGGGCATCCAACACCAGCACACAGGGTTGTACCGCGAGCACGCCGAGCCATGGGGCTTCATTCAGTTGTCGCATCAACTGTGCCGGATGACCCAGGCCCGAGGGTTCGATGAACAGCCGATCCGGCCGGGCCTTGCGCAGCAAACGCCCAAGACCGATCTGAAACGGCGCGCCGTTGACGCAGCACAAGCAGCCGCCGGCCACTTCGCCCAGTGCGATACCATCGCCAGCCTGGGTCAGCAGCGCGGCATCCAGGCCGATCTGGCCGAACTCGTTGATCAGCACCGCCCAGCGTTCATTGGCCGGTCGCTGGGCCAGCAGATGCCTGATCAGACTGGTCTTGCCGGCGCCCAACGGGCCAGCAATGACATGGGTGGGAATGTACTGCAACATAATCGACGGCTTTCGATGGAGGTGAATATGCGATTGATCGGCTGGTTGTTACTGGCACTGACGTCGGACCAGGCGCTGGCCCAGGCCTGCGTGGTTCACAGCCAGGCGGAGCGACTCGATGTGAAAGTCTGCCAACAGAACCGCAGCATTCCGCAGAAACTGTTTGCCGATGGCTTCTGCCAGCCAAACCTTGCCGGCCAGAAGGTCGAGGTGCAATACGTCGATCAATGCCCTGGCGGCGCGTTCGGCGTTTGCAGCAACGCCCAGGTCGCCAATATGCCTTACCGCCAGGATATTCACTATTACGGCGTGGCGACCGATGCCGCGTACCTGCAGCCATTTTGCGAAGGGCAAAGCCAAGGCACCTGGCTCAAGCCTTAAGCCAGCCAATCCAGCGTGAGAATCAGGCGACGCTCTCCCGACGCGGGCTCCGGCGAGCGATGGATCAGGCCAAACCCCTCGTTGCCGTGCCATTTCTCACCTTTAAGCAAGCCTACATCACCGCAGCCAAACTGCTGGATCATGCGCGGATCCACCGGCTCTGCCTCAGGTTGCCCCAGGCGCCGTCGATCCATGGCCTCTTCCTTGAGCCACTGGCTGCCGACGCCCGCATAGGTGGTCAGCAGCCGCACCGGTACGTGGTCAACGTGGAAGCGTGGGCACATCGCCTTGTCCAACGTGCGCAAGCGCAGGCCGACACGTTGGGCACCTAATAGGCAGGCAAATGCACTGACGAGCCAGGAGACATCGGCGATAAAGCCTTCATAGCCTTGCAGGTCGCTGAAACCTGCAGCCAGGCCCTGCAACGCCGGCTGCGAATCCTCTTCCGGCAACTCAAGCACGCGTGATTCGGCCAGGGACTGGTCCATCGCCAACACCATGACCGCAAAATCGCTGATATGCGCAGGAAGCTGACGCTGCCAGATCGCCAGGTTGGTACCGTCGTCCAGGATCTGCGCGAATACCCCTGGCGTATCACCTTGGACCTGTCGTGCCTGCGTAGCCTTTTTCAGACTGGGCGCCAGCATCACGCCGCGACCTCGTCATGCCACGGGCCGAACGGATCCGGCAACAGCCGCCAGTTTTCGACCCCGAGGGCCATTTCCGCATCGGTGAGCAAGCAAGCGTCCAATTCAGCGGCGAGTTGGCCAAAATCAATGTCCTGACCAATGAAGACCAGCTCCTGACGGCAATCGCCTGTGGCAGCCATCCAGTTTTTCATGATCGCCGCTGTGCTCTCTTCATCCTGGGGCCATTGGTTTTTCGGCACGAACCGCCACCAGCGCCCGGCGAAGCCATGTCGCATCAAGCCGCCAGCCTGGGACCAACTGCCCGCTTCCTCAGGTTTGCTGGCCAGCCAGAAGAACCCCTTGGAGCGCAGGAGTTTGCCATTGGGCCACGGACGGTCGATAAAATTGAAGAACCGCTCGGGATGAAATGGCCGGCGTGCTCGGTAGGCGGTCGAGGCGATGCCATATTCCTCGGTTTCTGGCACGTGCTCGCCACGCAGTTCCTGTAGCCAGCCAGGTGCCTGGGCGGCGCGTTCGAAGTCGAAAAGGCCTGTGTCGAGGATTCTGCCCAGGGGCACCTGCCCCATGACCATCGGAATGATCTGCGCCTGGGCGTTGAGACGCTGCAGAATCGCAGTCAACTCTTCCCGCTCATGCTGACTGATCAGGTCGATCTTGCTGATCAGAATCACGTCGGCGAACTCGATTTGTTCGATCAGCAGGTCTGTGATCGAACGCTCATCCTCCTCACCCAGGGTTTCGCCCCGTGACGCCAGGCTTTCGGCGGCCTGGTAATCCAGCAGGAAATTCACCCCATCGACCACCGTGACCAGGGTGTCGAGTCGCGCCACATCGGCCAGGCTTCGGCCTTCTTCATCACGAAACGTGAAGGTTTCCGCCACTGGCAACGGTTCGGAAATACCAGTGGATTCGATCAGCAGGTAATCGAAACGCCCTTCCCTGGCGAGTTGCCCGACTTCTTTGAGCAAGTCCTCGCGCAACGTGCAGCAGATGCAGCCGTTGCTCATTTCCACCAGTTTTTCTTCGGAACGACTCAGGGTGACATCTCGCTGGACTTCGCTGCCATCGATGTTGATCTCGCTCATATCGTTGACGATCACCGCAACTCGTAGATTGTCGCGATTACGCAAAACGTGGTTGAGCAGTGTGCTTTTACCGGCACCGAGGAATCCGGAAAGCACGGTTACGGGAAGACGATTGGGCATCATGTATATCCTCATCGGGCGGCCGCTTCGACTACGGCTCGTTTCCAGGGTTTGACCAGGTTCAGGGGTTCGCTTTTTATGTTATAGTATAACAACACAATTCAACCACCCCGCCGTCCCGCATTGGTTGGAGATCATTCCATGCGCAGTCATCTGAAATTCGTATTGGCGAGCCCGTTATTGCTGTGGGTGTTATGCGCTTCGGCCCAAACTCCACTCCTGGCGAACTGCACCCGCAGTGCGAATCTGCTGGCGTGCGTGGACATTCAGGGCAATGCCTACAGCGTCGCAACGGCGGGAAACACCATTTATTTGCGGGGTTTTGAAGCCGCCAGTCGTCGTTATTGGGCGCAAACAAACAGCCGTTACGGTCAGCTCACCTTCTTTACTGGTTTGGCATCGGATGGAGAAAGTTGGGTCGGATACAGCCGGCGTGTGGGCTGGACGACGCTCAATCGTTTCTCAAGCTCTGGTGGCAGTGCGGGTGCATTTGTATGCGGACGTATGAACGGCTGCCAGGATTCATCGCGCTGATGTTTCACGTGGAACGTGAACGTTTGGGGAAATGAAAATCCTTTCATGGAAAAGGTTCCTTTAAATCACACGTTATACTATAACATGTAGCTTTGAACCTTCGATGGACCTTGACCATGAACGCGTTAACCCTGCCCGACATCGCTGCGCAGGCTTCACGTCAAGCCCTACCCCTTGATTGGGTGGGTATGTGTGGCATCGCAACACCGGTGTTGATTGACGGCCAGCGTCTTAGCGCAATGGCCGACGCAGGTGTCAGCCTTGACGACGGTGAAGCGCGCGGCATTCACATGTCACGTTTATACCTGGCGCTGGAGCTGCTCGAAGAGGCTGCGCTTTCGCCAGCGTTATTGCGCCGAATCCTCCAGCAATTTCTCGACAGCCACGAAGGCTTGTCCCACGCGGCATCGCTCAGTGTGCATACCGACCTGCTGCTCAAGCGTCCGGCACTCATCAGCCCGCTGATGGGTTGGAAACGTTACCCCGTGAGCATCGAAGCCCACTTGAAAAACGCAATGTTCCACGTGGAACTGAACATCCAGATTCCCTATTCCTCCACCTGCCCTTGTTCGGCCGCTCTTGCCCGGCAATTGATCCAACAGCAATTCGTCGACGACTTCGCTAACAAGAAACTTGAACACGCCGAGATCCTGGCCTGGCTAGGTTCATCGAACGGCATTGTTGCCACCCCTCATAGCCAACGCAGTACGGCGTTCTTGAGTTTGCGCCTGAACGCCGATGCCGACGATTTGCCGCTACAGTCTTTCATCAACGAAGCCGAAGCAGCCCTCGGCACCGCTGTGCAAACCGCCGTCAAGCGCGCCGATGAACAGGCCTTCGCCCTGGCCAACGGCCAAAACCTGATGTTCTGCGAAGACGCCGCGCGGCGATTAAGCATCGCCCTGAGCCGGTCACCCGACATTGTTGCGCTGAATGTACGCGTCGTTCACGCCGAAAGCCTGCACGCCCATGACGCCGTGGCGCAAAGCCGCTGGACCCGGGAGGCATCATGATCAACTGCCAAGCGCTGCGCTGGGGCGCCCCCAGACAACCTCTCACACCGCCGCTCACGATGCAGCGACCGGCTGGCAGCCTTACCGCCATCATCGGAGCCAACGGCTCGGGCAAAAGCAGCCTGTTGAAAGTGCTCGCGGGGATGCAAAAACCGCTCTCCGGCAAAGTCACCTTGGATGTTCCACGCCGTGGTGGAGTTTCGTTCATGCCGCAGCAGCAACATCTGGATCGGCAATTTCCCATCAGTTTGCAATCGTTGGTGGCGGCCGGTTCCTGGGGTAATCGACACACGCCAGCGAAGCGAAGGCAATTGCTCCAGACCGTGCTGGCCGACTGGGCGCTGACCGGACTCGAACATCGTCCGCTAATGGCGCTGTCTGGAGGCGAGTTGCAACGCGCCCTGCTCGCTCGCCTGAGCCTGGCCGAAGCGCCATTGCTATTGCTCGACGAACCCCACGCCGCCCTCGACGAACAGGGCCAGGCGCTGCTGTGGAAACACCTCCATCACTGGCATGCCCAGGGCCGAACCGTCGTGGTGGTGTGCCATGACCTGGCAGCGGTCCGCCAACATATCCCCCATGCGCTGCTGATCAGCAACACCGGCTGCGTGCTGGGCCGCAGCGTCGACTTGATCGCTCAACAACCCCACACGTGGGTGGCCTGATGCTTGCGGCCACACATCTCTGGCAACCGTTTCAAGAGTTTGTCTTCATGCGCCGGGCCTTGCTTGGCGGCCTGGTGCTGGCGTGCAGCACGGCGCCGTTGGGTGTGTTCCTGATTCTTCGGCGCATGAGCTTGATTGGTGATGCCGTAGCGCACGGCATTCTGCCTGGCGCCGCCCTGGGTTTCTGGTTCGCCGGGCTGAGCCTGCCAGCCTTGACCATCGGCGGCCTGGGCGCGGGCCTGAGCATGGCCGGGCTGGCCGCCTGGATTACCCGGCGTACCGGTCTAAGGGAAGATGCCAGCCTCGCGGCGATTTATCCCATTTCCCTGGCAGCCGGCGTGTTAATCCTCGGCATGGCCGGTAAACGCCTGGACTTGCTTCACTTGCTGTTCGGCTCGGCATTGGCGGTAGATGGCCCGACGCTCACCGGCATGCTGTGGGTTTCTGGAGCCAGCCTGTTGGCGATGGCGTTGATTTATCGACCGTTGCTGCTCGATACGCTGGACCCATTGTTTTTGCAAACCGTCAGTCGTCTCGGCCCGTTGGCCCATGGCGTGTTCCTGACCCTGGTGGTGTTGAACCTGGTGATCGGCTTCCAAGCCATCGGTGCACTGATGGTGGTGGGCCTTATGATGCTGCCGGCCGCCGCGTCGCGATTCTGGAGCCGTCGCCTGCCACTGCTGATGTTGATCGCGGCGCTGCTCGGTTGCCTCTCGGTGTGGCTTGGCCTGTTGTTGTCCTTCTACTACTCACTGCCCAGCGGGCCGTCCATCGTACTGGTGGCGGGCGCGTTGTATCTACTGTCGGTGGTATTCGGGCCGGTGCACGGTTTGCTGCGCCGCCCGCCTTTGCTCACATCCCAATGAGGTGTTTCCCGATGCGCGTTCTGCTCGTGCTATTCAGTCTGATGCTGTCCATGTCCCTGTCCGCCGCCGAAAAGCTTCAGGTGGTGACGAGCTTCAGCATCCTCGCCGACATGACCCGACAGGTCGGCGGTGAGCATATCCACATCACCAACATGGTCGGGCCGGACGCCGATGCACACACCTACGAACCCACGCCAGACGACGCCAAGGCATTGCTCAAGGCAAAACTGATCATCAAGAACGGACTGGGCTTCGAGCCATGGTTGGATCGCCTGGTGACCAGCACTGAAACCACAGCCCCGGTGGTCAGCGCCAGTCGCGGCGTCATCCCGCGCTCACTGGATGAGGATGGCGAGACCATCCCCGACCCGCACGCGTGGCACAACCTGGCGAACGCCGAGCTGTATGTCAGCAACATCACCAAGGCATTGGAAGCAGCCGACCCGGCCAACAAGGCCGACTACGAACGCAACAGCCAGGCGTACCTGAAGAAAATCTATGCCCTGCTCGCCGAAGCCAAGGCCAAGCTCGGTGCATTGCCTGCCGGCAATCGCAAGATCGTGACTTCCCACGACGCATTCGGTTACCTGGGCCAGGCCTATGGCATCGAGTTCATGGCGCCCCAGGGTTTATCCACAGAGCGTGAACCGTCGGCGACAGAAGTCGCGGCACTGATTACCCAGATCCGCCAGACGAAGGTCAAAGCGGTGTTCATGGAAAACATCAAGGACGCACGCCTGCTCAAGCAGATCGCCGACGAGAGCGGCGCGCACATCGGCGGTACGCTGTACTCCGATGCACTCGCGACCCATGGACCGGCCAGCACCTTTACTGGTCTTTTCGAATACAACCTCAATACGTTGTATGAGGCGTTGAGTCGGCCTTGATCTGACGGTGTAAAGGGTGAGGAGCATTGGGGCTGCTGCGCAGCCCAGCGGGAGCAAGCTCCCTCGCCACAAAGTCCTCTACGCCTGAAACGGTCAAGCCCTCGGCTTGACCGTCCCGCAATCCTGCCCCAGCCATACCGCGCGAGTGTCGAGGCTACCGTTCTGCTGGATGCCGGTGGCATTGAACGTGCCGTTGACCTTGGTGGTGAACTCACGATCGCTCTGGAACGTCGCGACGCCGTTCCCCTGGGCTTTCGGGCAACTGAAGCGAAACTTCCACTGATTGCCGGTACGTTCGGTGATCTGCTGCTTGCAACCCGATTGCGGGTCTTGCAGCGGAATGTCATTGGTTTGTACCTGCGCCGGGGTCAGGCAGACGCGGATGCCTTTACCGCCCATGGTAATGCCCTGCTTTTCCAGCATCGCCCGTTGCTCCGGAGTCATCTGGTTCTGCACCTGGCCCAGGATCAATTGCAAGTCCGGAAGGTTCTGGTTATCGACCTTCATGTTGCTGGTAGTCAGCTCCCATAACCCCGACTGGAGCATCTGCGCCTGAGCCGCCATCGGAACCGACAACCCCATCACCAAGGCCACACCCAGCAGACGAACATTCATTGCATAAACTCCAGAGGACAAGTGGCCGTTAGACGCCGCCCACAGCCTTCGGTTCAGGCCCGGGCCGAGTGAATTAAATAGCGACATTCGCCATGGAACATGGTCTGTTAAGCATTGAAACTTCCGGAGCAAGAATGCCCCATGGATTATTTCGGCCCGCATGTTCTCGGTTACCTGATCGCGCTGCTTCACACCCTGGGCTTCATTGCCGCCGTCCACGCCGTATTGACGGTGCGCACGGCCCAAGGCTCGATTGCCTGGGCCCTGTCGCTGCTGTTTATTCCCTACCTGACGTTGATCCCTTACCTGGTTTTCGGGCGCAGCACTTTTGATGGCTACATCAAGGCGCGCCGACAAGCCAACGAAGAGATGCGCAAGGCGATCTCCGAGCTGAACTGGCGGCCGTGGGTTGAAGAGGCTTTGACCGCCCGAGCCTCCCAGGCCTACGACTCGCTACGGGCCATGCCCAAGCTGGGGCGCACACCGTGCCTGGCGAACAATCAGGTGCGCTTGCTCGTCAATGGGCAGGCCACGTTCGAGGCAATCTTCCAGGCCATCGATAACGCGCGGCAGGCCGTGCTGATTCAATTTTTCATCATCCACGACGACCGCCTCGGCCTGCGCCTGCAGACACTGCTTCTGAAAAAAGCCGCCGAAGGCGTGGCGGTGTATCTGCTTTATGACCGCATTGGCAGCCACTCCCTGCCCCACCGCTACGTCCAGGCGTTGCGCGACGGTGGCGTCCACGTGAAAGCCTTCGCCACCCGCAGCGGCTGGCTCAATCGGTTCCAGGTCAACTTTCGCAACCACCGCAAGATAGTGGCGGTGGATGGCGTTCTAGGCTTCGTTGGCGGGCACAACGTGGGCGATGAATACATGGGCGAAAAGCCGCCCCTGGCGCCTTGGCGCGACACCCATGTCGAAGTCTGCGGCCCGGTGGTGGGGAGTATGCAAGAGTCGTTTGCCGAGGACTGGTTCTGGGCGGCCCGTTCGCTGCCGCCGCTGATCCTGCCAGACACCTACCCGGACGACGGTGTGCTCTGCCAACTGCTGACCAGCGGCCCGGCCGATGCCTACGAAACCTGTTCGCTGTTTTTCGTCGAGGCTATCCATGCGGCCAGCGAGCGAGTCTGGATCACAACGCCTTACTTCATCCCCGACGAAGCGGTGTTCGCGGCCTTGCGCCTGGCGGTGCTGCGCGGGGTGGACGTGCGCATCCTGCTACCCTCGCGGCCAGACCACAAGATCGTCTACGCCGCGTCGAGCCTGTATGCGTTTGAGGCGGTGCGGGCCGGTGTGCGGATGTTCCGTTACGCGCCGGGCTTCCTGCATCAGAAAGTGGTGCTGATCGACAGTGAAATCAGCGCCATCGGCAGTGCGAACCTGGACAACCGTTCGTTCCGCTTGAATTTCGAAGTCATGCTGCTCACGGTGGATATTCCGTTCGCCACCGAGGTCGAGCAGATGCTTGAGCAGGACTTCGCCCAAGCCGTGGAAATCGACAAACAGGAAAGCCGGGAGACCCACCGCCTGCAAAAGATCGGCATGCGGATCGCCCGGCTTATTTCCCCGATTCTCTAAGGGGTGTAGATATCGTCGCGGGTCCAGGGCAACTCATGGCTACCGTCGGCGTGGGCCTTCACCGCCAGGATCTGGTGCAGATTGATCCAGCCCTTGGCGAACGCATAGGCGCAGCCGGCCAGGTACAGACGCCAGATCCGCAACGCCTGTTCCGGCACTTCCTTCGCGGCGGCCTCGAGATTGTCCTCCAGGCGTTCACTCCAATGATCAAGCGTGCGCGCGTAATGCAGGCGCAGGCTTTCCACGTCGACGATCTCCAGCCCCGCTTCGCTGATCTCGGCAGAGATCATCGACAGGTGCGGCAGCTCGCCGTTGGGGAATACATACTTCTCGATGAATTCACCGGCACCCCGACCGACCGGACGGCCGTCGGTGTGCTTGGCGGTGATGCCATGGTTCATCACCAACCCGCCCTCACGCACCGCGCCGAACAGCGTCTTGCAATACTGCTCGAGGTTAGCGTGGCCAACATGCTCGAACATACCGACGCTGACCACTTTGTCGAAACGACCGTCCTGAGGCAGGTCGCGGTAATCCAGCAATTGCAACTCGACCGAATCCTCCAGGCCTTCTGCCTTGACCCGTTCCCGAGCCAGTGCCAACTGCGCCTTGCTCAGGGTAATCCCGAAGACTTTGGCACCGAACTCGCGTGCCGCGTAACGGGCCAGGCCGCCCCACCCACAACCGACATCCAGCAGGTAGTCACCCGGCTGTAATCGCAGTTTGCGGCACAAGTGGCGGAATTTGGCTTGTTGGGCCTGTTCGAGGGTTTCACCGCCCGTCTCGAAATAGGCACAGGAATAGGCCATGTCACTGTCGAGCCATAGCTGATAGAACGCGTTTGAAAGATCGTAGTGATAGGAGATGGCCTTGGCGTCGGTTTCCTTGTCGTGGAGCGATCGCACAGGCGGATTGTCGGTGTCATCCTCGACCAAGGCCTGGCTCAACTCATCGCAGACACGAATGACTTCGTGAATCGAACCTTCGAGTTCCAGTTTGCCTTCGACGAATGCCGCTCCTAGCGCATCCAGGCTGGGATGGGTGAATTGCGCGACCATTTGTGGGTCCTTGACCACGATCGTGACACTGGGGTCGTCACCCAGTGAAAACTCATGGCCATCCCACAGCCGCAACCGAAGCGGTAGATGCAGATTCTGTAAGGCCGGTGGAAGTTGCGCGAGCATGAATAATCCCCCCTTGTTTCAGACGTCTGAAATGAGGGTAGACCATCATAGAAAAATAGCAGGCTATCGAATTTATAGCCTTTCTCTATCACTGTCCCAAATTCACTCCTTGTGCCGGGTAACGCCAGTATGGGTACGCCCTCTCCAACAGAGACTGCAAGGGTGACGCACAGTTCGCCAAGGGTTATCCAACGGCTCCCTTCGCTTGGATTTTCAGGAGCGGCTCCTGGAACCGCAGCAATCGCCCCGCATTACCTAGCACTAGCAGGGTACTGAGATTATGCAGCAGCGCGGCGATCATCGCCCCCGCCGCACCGAGCCAGCCGAAGGCGGCAAAGGCGACGATTGCCAATGTCCAGCCCAAGCCAATGATCACGTTGACCTGCAACGTGCGCCTGCATTGGCGGCTCAGTCGCACGCAGGTGCCGAGGCGGCGCAAGTCGCTGCCGATCAGCACGATGTCTGCCGACGCCAGAGCGATGTCAGCACCGCCTGCGCCCATTGCGACACCCACCACTCCAGCCTTGAGCGCCAGGGAATCGTTGATGCCATCGCCCACCACCATGGGGCGGAACCCATGGTCGATTTCGGCCATGACCCGTTTGAGTTTGTCTTCAGGGAGGGCCTGGGCTTGCAGGTCGCCGATGCCGACATCCCGGGCCAGGGTCGTGGCCACGCTCTGGCGGTCGCCGGTCAGTAGCAACTGACGTCCCAGGCCCAGCTCGCGCAGCTCGGCCATGGCAACCCGCGCCTCCGGCTTGACGCTGTCGGCCAGCAATAGCCAGGCGAGGAATTGCCCGTCCAGGGCCAGGCCGGCAATCGGGCCGTCATGCTCCGGGACCGCTGACGTTTGAATGCCCAGTTGTGCAAACAACTCCGGTCGCCCGAGCGCCGCTTCGCCCTGGGCGGTCATCGCGACCACCCCCAACCCCTGGCGCTCATGGATGTCCGTCAGCGCCAGGCAGTCTTCCTGTTCCGCCAGCCCTGCCAACGCCCGACTGACCGGATGACTGCTGGCCGAACCGAGGCTGGCAGCCAAAGGCAACAGCAACGATGAAGGAGCATCCTGGGCATGTTCAATGGATTGCAGGCGCAGGACGCCGTAGGTCAAAGTACCGGTCTTATCGACAACCAACGACGTCAGGTCCGCCAGTTCTTCCAGGAAGGCCGAGCTGCGGATCAGGATCCCGTGGCGCGCCGCCACCGCGATCCCGGCAATGGCGGTGGCCGGTGCCGAAAGCACCAACGCACAAGGACAGGCGGCGACCAATACCGCCAGCATCGCCTGGGCATCGTTGGTCACGAACCAGGTCACCGCCGCCAGCAGCAACACCAGCACCAGGTAACTGCCGGCGTAGCGTTCCAGCAAGCGAGTGATGGGTGGCTTGGAGCGTTCGGCGCTTTGCATCAGGGCGATGACTTTGCCCAGGGTTGATTCTTCGCCGGTCCGGGTCACTTCCAGGCGCAACAGGCCATCCAGATTGATCGCGCCACCAAAGACTTCTGTACCGACCACAGCCTCCAACGGCACCGACTCACCCGTGATGGGTGCGGTGTCGAGGCTGGCCTGGCCGGTTAACACCCGACCATCGGCCGGTACTCGATCGCCAGCGCGCACCTCCACGACATCGCCGGGCTGGAGTGTCGCGTTGTCGACATCGATGATCGAACCGTCGGCCTGCACCTTGCGACCTTGACTGCGGGTCAGTTGGCCAAGGGCATGGATCGCCTCCTGGGAGCCAATGACGCTGCGCTCTTCCAGCACATGTCCGAAGATCATGATGATCGGCAACAACGCCGCCGTCAGCAGGTCGCCAGTGGCCCAGGCACCGAGCATCGCCAGGGCGATGAGTTGGTCGGTAATCCCGTGCAGGCTTGGGTAACGCAAGCTGTACCAGGCCGAACGCATCACCGGCACCGCCACCAATAGCGAGGCGAACCCCAATAGCAGTTGGCTGACACCGCTCTGCTCTGGCGACCAGCCGCGCCATACCAGTCCCAATGCGAGCAAGCCGAGGGCGAGCATCGCCAAGGTCAGTTGCCGAGCGGCGATGCGTTGTTCCGTCGAGGACAACATCGGTGCGGCGCTGGTTTGGGCGGTCATTGTCCGGCTCCCTGGATGATCAGACGGGCATCGTCTTTCGGGTCGATCGTCGTCACTGAACCGGCCTGGCGAAGGATGGCAGGCATGCGTTCGCGATACAGGCGCAGCAGCATTTGCGGATCGCTGCCTTGGGTCTTCGCCAGGCCCAGCACCGTGGCCGTGTCGGCCGAAGCCTTGGCGAGTCGTTCGCTGGCCTGGGCATGGGCAACTTGCACGGCACGGTCGGCGTCTTGGCGGGCGGCCTGGGAGAGCTTTTCGGCTTCGGTGCGCGCGTTGGCCACGGCTTTATCGGCCTGCTGGCCGGCCGTCAGCACTGCGTTGAAGGCACTCACCGCCGGCCCCGGCAAACTCGATTGCACATCGACCCGCACCACTTCGATGCCCAACCCCTGCCCCGTCGCTGCCAAGTCAGCCAAGCGTCGGTTAAGCCCCTGCACCAGATCGCCACGCAAGCGTTCACGGCGTTCGGCCGCCTGGTTGTCGCTGCCCATCAGTTCGGGGCGAGCCACCAGAATGGTGTCCAAGTCCCGGGCTGCGGTCAGGGCCACGGCACTGCGGGTCGCCAATCGGTCCAGTGCCGGCAGGACATGTTCACCTTGCAAGACGAAGGCATAAGGGTCGGTGACTTTGTAGAACACTCGTACATCGAGTTGCACCACGCCGGCATCACCGGTCAATAAATAACCAGAACCGGCCAAAGCATCGCTAACCGGCGTGGCAAAACTGGCAACACGATCAGCCTGCAGGGCCGCATCCGAGCGCAGCAGATTCTCCACCCGCCGCTCAAGCACCCGATCCGCAGCGGGCAGCAAGACGACTTGTTCCACAGGACGAGGCCACGCCAACAAAAGACCGGCATTCTGGATGCGGTCCAAGGCGCCAAAGTGCAGCACCACCGCGCGATTCTGCGGATCGATCTGCCGCACGTTGGAAAAGAGCCAGGCTAACGCCGCCAATACCGTGACGGCGTAAAGCGCAAGAAATGCCAGGCGTCCAGCCTGGATCCACGGGCTGGATAACTCGTTTGTTCCACGTGGAACCAAACTCATGGTTGTGTTCCACCTTTGCTGTCCACGGAAACCGGACCGTCCACCAGGACACGGAATGGCGCCGCATCGGTGCGCAAAATCAGCTTCGTCCCGGGACTGACAATGGTGCCCAAGGTGTCCAACGAACGGAGCAGATTGTAGAGCTGCGGGGAGCCGGCGTATGCCCGACCATAGATCTCAGCCGCTTCTACTCGCGACTGCGCTTCGATATCCGCGGCTTTCACCGTGGCATCGGCTTGCAAGACTCGCGCATCACGTTCTGCGGCGGAGCGAATCTGCGCCGCTTCGCGCTTGCCGATGGCGGTGCGTTCGGTGGCGATGGTTTCACGCTCGGCGCGCATGCGATCCACCGTCGCCGTCAGCGTCACCGAGGGCAAGGTCAGGCGCTCAACGCCGACTTGCAATACGCGCACGCCATAAGTGGTGAGCAACTGCTGATCAATCTGCTGACGCAGCTGAGCTTCGAAATCTGCGATGCGCACCTGGCTGGCATCGGTGTTAACCAGGTTCGCCAGGTCAAAACTGGCGGCGGTGGTTTCCAGCGCCGAGCCGACGAAGGTGCGGATCTGCCGTGCGGCTTCGTCCGGTTGGTTCTGCACCGCGCGCATGAAACGCTGCACGTTTTCCGGGTCACCCTGCACCTGCCAAGCCACGTAGGCCTGGACGATGATCCGCAGCCCATCACGAGTGCCGACATCCTGCAAACCGCTGGACGTAGTGCGCAACCGCAGGTCCACCGGAATCGCCGCCTCGAACGGTGCCGGCCAGCGCCAACCCAAGCCAGGTTGCAGCAGCACCCGCGCCGGATTACCGAAACGGGTGATGACCGTGGCCTCCCCCGAGCGCACTTGCACCAGGCTTGCGGCCGCAATGGCAAACGCCACCAGCAACGCCGCCCAACCCATGCGCCGCCACGGGAACGGACCGGCCTGCTGCGGATCGCCATGATGGTGGTGGTGATGACCATGTTGATGACCGGCATGGCCGTGATCGTGACCAGCGTGGTCGTGGTGATCGTGTGAAGAGGACTGGCTCAATGGGCAGCTCCTGGCGGGACAGGGTTACGCGGCGACGCAGGGTCTGCCGGCAGCGTGAAGGTACGCAAGTCGATGGTCGGCGCGTTGCCGCTGCCGCCCAGGCGATGGTCGAGAATCAGCAACCGGGCATTGGCGAGGCCCTGGCTGAGTTGGCCCAGGTAATGCTCCAGCACAAAAGCGTGTCCCGCGGTGGCGTAGGCTTTGCGGTCGGCACTGAAGCGCAGGTCGGCGGCCTGGGCGGTTGCGTTGATTTCCCGGGCGGTAGCCGTGGCTTGGTCATGGGCGACGCTGGCTTGCAGTTGTGCCTGGTTGGTCTGTTCGGCCGCCGCGCCGCGCTCTCGGGCGATCAATGCCTGTGCGCCGATCTGCGCCGCCTGCACGCCGTGGTAGGCATTGGCCGCACCAGCCGGTGGATGAATCGCCTCCACAACCGTCGCCAGGATTTCCACACCGCTATCGAGCGATTGCAAATCAGCCTGGACCGCGCGACCGATTTCATCGGCGAGGCTGACACGGTCAGCCCCCAGCAAACCATCCAGCGTGCGCGATGCAAACTCATGCACCAGGATGCGGCTGGCGGTGCTGCGGATCAGCGTCGGCACATCGGCGCTGTTGTAGGTCGCCGCCAAGGCCGCGGCGTCCGTCAGGCCGATGCGGTAGACAAAGCGCACGTCCATGTTGACGATCTGGAAGCTCTGCTGGTCGGCACGACGACTGGCAATGACCTGGGACTTGTCATTCACATGGCTGGCGTCCCACAACCGATTGGCGATTGCCGGCGCCGGTCCCTCCGCCGGTTCAGCCTCGACCATTGCCCGATTCTCCGCGACGCTGGTCGCCAGTTCATGCACAACGCCATTCTCGACGTTGAGCACCCTGCCCCACGGCCAAGGCAACGCGACATGCAAGCCCGGGCCGAACACCTCTACCGGTTTGCCAAAGCGCTCATAGATGCCACGCCCCTGCAGCGGCACTTCGTGCACGCCAGTCAACAACCAGCCCACCAGCGCCACCAGCGCCACCACCGGCAAAAAAGCCCGGCGCATGTAGCTGAAGGCCCAGATCTGGCGCAAGTCGATGCCAAAACGGTTGTGCAGTTCATGTTGCAAGGCCAGCAACGGTTGCGGCGGCCAGCGCAGCAGATCGGCGATGACACTGCGGCCCAGCAGCGTCGGTTCCAGGGCGTCCCGGCGCGGAATGAATAACGACAGCACAGCCCGCAGCAAAAACTCCGCCGCCACCACGCCCGGCAACAGCCCCATCAGCACGGCCAGGCGCAGCGGCCAGATGGACGTTTCTGCGACGAACAACAAACACAAAGCGCCGAGCACCAGCACGATGATCGCCACCCGCGTCAGTTGCGCCAGCGGCAGCGCTTCCGGCCACTCCACGGGAGATTGCTGGGCCAATTGCCGCTCGAACACTAATAGCCCGAATGCCAACAACAACGACAACACCGCCCCCACACTGGCGGAGACACCGAGGGCGGCGGCCGGCAGTTGCAAATTCCAGGCTTGCTCCAGACCCAGCAATACCAGCACTGACCAACCGGCCAGCCACAACGCAGGCGCACCGATCTGTTTCAGCAGACCGACCCCGCGGGCGCCGATTCGCTCCAGCAGCCGCTCATACCAACCCAGGTTATCAACAGGTTCGTTTTCCACAGGCAGGTTATCCACAGCTGGCAGCAGCGCCCTGCTACGCCATTGCGTCACCCACCAGGCCGATTGTAAACCCGCCACCAACACCCAGAGTCCCGCACCTTGGCTGACCAGCAGAACCGGCCACAGCGATTGCGGCGAAAACACCCCGATAAAAAATGCCAGTACCAGCCCCAAACCCGCCACGCTTCCCAGGGCGAAGGCGATCTGCTTCAAGCGGCGCCCTTGGAATGACGCTTGCTGAAAACGCGGCCATTCGGCCACCTGTGCCCCTTCGATATCAAGATCGACTTGCATACCACCCCAACACTCGTGGCGATCAAAATCCGGCCCGTGGACAAATGCCACTGAGGCTGCGTTATAAGCCGTTACCTTATAACGATTCCTGTGAAATTTCCGTTTTGAATTCTTCATGACAAGGCCAACGCAGGCCTCTTGACTTAAGCCTTGACCGAAATCTGCGGAAACGCTCATATTACGAGCATAATTTTCTATCAGGCCAAGCAGGAGAGCAGCGATGAGCAACTACGACGTGATCATTCTGGGCGGCGGACCCGGCGGGTATAACGCGGCAATTCGGGCTGGGCAGTTGGGGTTGAAAGCCGCCTGTGTCGAAGGCCGAGCCACCCTGGGCGGCACGTGCCTGAATGTCGGCTGCATGCCCTCCAAGGCCTTGCTGCATGCCTCGGAACTGTACGAAGCCGCCACGGGAGCGGAATTCGCCAACCTGGGCATTGAAGTCAGCCCCACCCTCAACCTTGCGCAGATGATGAAGCAGAAAGACGAAAGCGTGGCCGGCCTGACCAAGGGCATCGAGTTCCTGTTTCGCAAGAACAAGGTCGACTGGATCAAAGGCTGGGGCCACATCGACGGGCCGGGCAAGGTGATCGTTACCGGCGACGATGGCGCCAAGACCGAACTCAGCGCCAAGGACATCGTCATCGCCACCGGCTCGGAACCCATGCCGCTGCCAGGCGTGACCATCGACAATCAACGCATCCTCGATTCCACCGGCGCCTTGTCCCTGGGTGAGGTGCCCCGGCATCTGGTGGTGATCGGCGCTGGCGTCATCGGCCTTGAACTGGGTTCGGTCTGGCGGCGCCTGGGTGCCCAGGTGACCGTGGTGGAATACCTCGATCGCATCTGCCCGGGCGTGGACGGCGAGGCCGGCAAGACCTTGCAGCGGGCCTTGGCTAAACAAGGTATCCAGTTCAAGTTGAGTTCGAAGGTCACCGGCGCCACGACCTCGGCCAGCGGCGTGCAATTGCAGATCGAACCGGCAGCGGGCGGCGAAGCACAGCCCCTGGATGCCGATTACGTGCTGGTCGCCATCGGTCGTCGGCCTTACACGCAAGGACTGGGGCTGGAGAACGTCGGGCTGAGCCCTGACCAGCGCGGCATGCTCGCCAACCAGAATCACCGGACCGAAGCGCCCGGCGTCTGGGTCATCGGTGATGTGACGTCCGGACCGATGCTGGCCCACAAGGCCGAAGACGAAGCCATGGCCTGCATCGAACAGATCTCCGGTAAGGCCGCCGAGGTCAACTATGCGCTGATTCCCAGCGTCATCTACACCCGTCCGGAACTGGCCAGCGTCGGCAAGACCGAGGAACAACTCAAGGCCGAAGGCCGTGCCTACAAGGTCGGCAAGTTCCCCTTCACCGCCAACAGCCGAGCCAAGATCAACCATGAGACCGAAGGGTTCGCCAAGGTCCTGGCCGATGAACGCACCGATGAGATCCTTGGCGTGCACCTGGTAGGCCCGAGCGTCAGTGAGATGATCGGTGAATACTGCGTGGCCATGGAGTTCAGCGCCTCAGCCGAGGACATCGCCCTGACCTGCCACCCACACCCTACCCGCTCGGAGGCGTTGCGCCAGGCGGCCATGAATGTGGAGGGGATGGCGACGCAGATGTAGGCACAACGCAAACCGGGAATGAACACCTGTGGCGAGGGAGCTTGCTCCCTCGCCACAATCGGTGTTCGCCCGTTAGCTGGCCGACATCCGCGCCTTGCGCCGGCGCCGACTGATCAATCCCAACGCCACGGCCACCACCAGCACGGCCCCGCCCACTTCCAGCCAAGCCTTGTAAGGTCGCAGCGCCGAACGCATCGGGTCCAAGGCCTGGGTCACGTAGCGTTTGTTCGCCTTGCTGAAGTCCGGTTCCTGGCATTGATGACCGAAATCCCCGGCCCAATCCACATACGGACCTTCCTTCACATAGCGTTGATACAGCGCGCTTTGCTCCTCAAGGCTGGAGTTGTACCCCACCGCTTTGCACAGCACCGCCGCAAACGCCTGGCTGGTATGCGGCAAATGATCCGCCGCCTGGCTCGCCAGCGCCGTGGCGACGAACCGATAGTGATAACGCACATCCGGCTGCGCGGCGCTGGCCTGCTGGCGTTGCACTTCGCCTTCGGCCACCAGCGGCCCGACCTTCAGCTCAACCGGTTCCAGGCTGTAGCTACCGCCCAGGCTGGCGTAATCCGGCGCCATCTCATAGCCAAGCAACTCCATGCCCCATTTACGCGCCATCCAGGACGCATTGAAATAGGCCTCGGCCCGTCGGGTTGGCCACCATTTGGACTCCGCGTCCTGGCGCAATTGCCCATAGACGCGGGCCTTGTTCTGCAAGTCTGCGTTATCGAAATAAGCCGGTGCCTCATCAAAGCGCCCTTCCCTCAGCAAGCGACGACCCAGCAGATTGCGCAGGCTCGCAGCCACCGGCAGCGGCACGTAGTTGTCCCGATCCTCCTGACTCAACGCCGGTGGCGCCGGAACTTGGGCGTCGACGTACTGCTTGAGCTCATCCACCGTCAGCACACGCTCGGCAACTGCGGCAGCGTCGTACCAATAGTTGCTCTGGCCGCGATAGAGCTGATCGAAGGCTTGCAGGTAATCACCGCGCTGCAAGGCCAGGATCGCGCTTTCACCTTCGACCCGGCACTTGGGCTGCACCGACTCGAAGTTCCAATCCGGTGTCCGCCGGCTGCCCCAGGATTCATCGTTCGGGAAAGCCTGGGCAGCCTTGGCATAAGCCGCCGCCGCGGCCACTTTGTCGCCGTCGCGCAAGGCCAGCTTGGCACGCACCCACCAGGCCAGGCCGGTGTCGGCAGCCTTTTGCACAAAAGCCTGGGCACTGGCGTAATCGCCGTGCTGGTAACTCACCGCCGCCAAACGGTCGGCATCGCCCAGATTGTCCCGGGCGTTGGCTTGCAACAGTTCGAACAGCCTTTTCTCGCCCGAGGGTTCTTCACCGTCCCACCAGCCGACGCGGCTGAGCAGGTAGGCGGTGACCAATCGCTGCACCAACGGGGTCTTGAGCAGTTCGCTCAAGCGCTCATCCGGCTGGACGCTCAAATCACCGGCCAATTGCAGCAACGAGCTGTAGCCGACCGGAGACCCTTGCAGGTGCTGGATCGCATACAGCCCGATGGCACTGTCCCAATCATCAGCGGTGTAGGCCACCCGGGCTTCTTCGCCAAGGCTGGCGACGCCCAATTCCAGCGGATCGCTGAAGCCGGCAATGCTCAACTCGCGGGCCAGGCGAAACGCCGCTCGCGCCTGGTCCTGCAAGACCACAGGGTCGCCGCTGCCGGCCTCGGTGCTCACGGCGAACAACGCCCGGCCGAGGGAGTATGCGGCCCAGGTGCTGCGCAACCGACGTTGGTCTGCCGGTAACGCCAGCAATTGCTGGAACGCCTCCACAGCGCGCTGATGCTCACCGATGTTGAAAGCCGCCGCGCCAATCGCATACAAGCGCAGCTCATCAGGCAGGTTGGCCGCTTCGGCTGCCACCTGGTCAACATCGGTCAGGGCCCGCAGGCGCTCCACCACCGCTTGCTGCGGCGGGGTCAGGCCGATCTGCTCGGCCTGGTTGCGTTGTTCAACGTAGGAAGGCGGGTCGTCATAGCTGTAGTCCGGGTTGCGTGTCGCCTCGGTGGCCGGCTTGAGCCCGGCAATCGCCTGGCCGAGACGGCTGACCTCGAAGCGAAAGCTGCCTTCGGGTAATTCGGCCAGCGACTGGGCGCGGTTATCCAGCAGGCGCATCGGGAAATCCGGCCCACAGGCCAGCGCCGGGCCCAGCGGCAGGCAAAGGCTCAGGCACAGCAGGTGACGAGGCCACTTACGGGTAAACATTGAAACCTCCTTGGTCAATTTTCGTACAGCGCGCCCAACCGATTGCCCGCTGGCTGCCAGCCGCCAAGCGGCCTTCCTGAATGCGGGTGAAGGTAAGCAGTCCGGGGGTTTGTTGCAACGTATAACCGGCCAAGGCATCGACGCCGTCACACGCGCCGACAGCCAGCGTCAGGCGCTGGGGCCAGGGGCTGTCGAGATTGCCCTGGTTAACCAGGCGGATATCGTACAAACCACCCTGCTCCCCCCACTGCAACGCCAAGCGACTGTCCAGGTTATCTCCCCGGGCGACGGCGCCGAGCGTGGTCAGGCTCCACGCCCGTCGGTCGCCGGCCAGCGGCAGGCGAAACCAGATCAATCCAGCGAGGTGTTTCGGCGGATCGGCACGCAAATCTGCCGCAAGCCCGGCCACTTGTTGCGGATCGGCCAGCAACTCCCGCCGCTCGCCACCGCGATCGATCGGCACTTCGCTTTCCACCACCGGCGCGCCACTTTCCTGGGTCAGCAGCGCCACGCCGTATGCCGGCAGGGCCAGATAAAACGGCCGTGTGGTGATGTCGCTCCAGCGTTGCGCCCAGTGCCGGGCCTGTTTCGGCTCGAACAATCCCTGCCTCGGGTCACTCACCGCGTGGACCTGCAGCACGCTGCTGTCCACCGTTTCCAACAACCCAGGCAATGCCGGGCTGTCGAGCCAGGCCGGTAGCGCGGTAATACTCAGCCGCACGTTGACCGGCAGGACATGCCGCAGTTGGCCGAGAAACTGTCCATAAGCCGGCAACCGTGCGTTGCCCGCATCGTGGTCGATTTCTACCCCTGCCGGGGTCAGGCCTTGGGCTTGCCAATCGCCCAGCACCTGCTGGATCTGCGCGATCACCTCGTCCTGGTCCAAAGCCTTGAGCTGACCGTCCAGGCGAATCACAGCGATCAGCGGACGGCCATCAGCCTTGAGCAAGGCCGGATCGATCCGCGCACGGCTCCAGCCCGCCCCGGGAAAAGCCTGCAACGCCAGCACCCGCAGCGTGGAAAAATCTCCCCGGCTTTGGCGCAGCGCCAGCGCGTGGGCCGGGATCCATTGGCGTTGCCAGATGTAGAGCTGTTGATCGAGGGCCGGGGCCGGAGGTTGTTCGCACCCGCCCAAAAGCAACACGGCAAGGGCCAGGGAGAGCCGGAAAAAAACAGTCATGAAGCCTTCCACCCATAAAGCCCGGCAGATTACGCCACCCGGATCCCGGCGAACACCTGTGGAGAGGGAGCTATGAAAGCCCGCCCGGCTTACGCGCAATAATCACCTGACTCTTGGCCACCACCGCGTCCAGCGCCTGCTTGATCTGCGCCCCACGCGGTGAGTTCAGCACCGCTTGCCAGGTGTCGGCCCAATGATTGAGCAACGGGTGGTCGGCGTTGCTGAGATCGACCTTGGCCTCCCAGAACAACAGCATCCATATCGACCAGTAGAAACCGTATTGGCTGTGGCTCAACACCGTAAGCCCGGCATCGCTGACCATCGCCTTGAACTGCTCTTCGCTGATGATGCGAATGTGGTTGGGCTTGCGGAAGTACTCCGGCGCGGCAATGTCCTTCTGCAGGTCTTCGGAGCTGGGGTGCGGCACGCTCAACAGGTACAGCGCACCAGGCTGGCCGACCCGTACCAGTTCGGCAAGGAACTGCGCCGGGTCGTCGACATGCTCGATGACTTCGGTGGACACCACCCGCGTGGCCGTGGCATCGGCAATCGGCAGCGGGTTGCAGTCGGTCACGTGGCACTCGACTTCGCGCGCAGGGGTGTCGCTCAAGCGTTGGCGAGTGGCCTCGACCTTGGCCGCGTCGATGTCGGCGATGATGATCTTCGCCCCGCGCATCGCACAAAAATGCACGTTACCGCCATCGCCGCATCCCACGTCCAGCAGCGTATCTCCAGGGCTCACCGGGAAACCGGTGAACAGCTCGTCAGTTTGCTGGTTGAACCAGCCGCTGAGCACCGCATCATGCAACCCGAGCATGTACGGGTCGACCTTGTCGGCGACCGGCTCAGCGGGCGCGGGCGTGCCCATGGTGAGTTTCTTCAAAAGGCTCAGCATGACGGGGCTCCAGAGGCAGGAAGGACGGTTCGGTTGGCGGACAAGCGTTGCACCAGTTGAGCACCACGAGCGCGCAAGGGCATTTCCACCAGACGATAGTTGAGCTCGCTCAGCAGCCCAATCAACGACAACCCGCAGGCCAACGCCAGCCAGGGGTGGCTCGCCATGTCAGGCGATCCCAGCGGTGAGAAACGGAACCACAGCTCACGTAGCAGGAAAAACACCGGAATATGAATTAGATAGATGCCATAGGATCGGCTGCCGACCCAGGTCAACGCTGTTTTCACCGGACTGGGCGGCAGCAGGTAATCTCGGTCGTAGGAAGCCACCCAGACTAACACGGCACTGAGTAGCGCTATGACCCCTATGCGATAGAACGAAAAATTGAAATGCTCAGTCGCGATCACAGCCATTACGCCACCGAGCCCCATTATCAACAGAGCACCCAGGCCCGACCGGCGTAACCATTTTGGTTCGAACCGCTCGTAATCCGACCGCAGGCTCCAGACCGAGAGCAGCACACCAAGGGCCAGGGCGTCGGTACGAAAAACCATCAGCCACAAGCCTCTCATGGTGAAAAACTGCAACAGCACCACCGCCAGCAACACCCAGACCAGGTAACGGCGCGTGACGAACACCAGCAAAGGCAAAATCAAATAGAACTGCTCTTCCAGCGACAGCGTCCAGTACACGAAGCTCGCGCCGTATTCATAACGCATGAAGGCATCGCCAAAGCGTACGTTGGCAAATTGCAGGAATCCGGCCAGCGTCGCCTGCAGGTTGGCCTCGATACTGCCAAACGCGCCAGAGCGATTGAAGAAAAACACCGCGAACAACACCAGTAACAACCAGAGCCAGGCCGAGGGCAACAGGCGAAACGCCCGGCGAATCCAGAATTCACGGGTAGTGGCCCAGAATTGTCGAGGCGTATCGCAGCGGCGTAACTGAGGAATCAGGTTGCGACCAATGACGAATCCGGAAATAGCGAAAAACAGATCCACCCCCCACCACAGCTGAAAAATATCGGCCGTGGCTGCCAGACGTGGCATCCCACCCGGTAGCGGCATGCTTTGTATGTGATGGAACAGCACGCCGATTACCGCAATGGCGCGCAGCAATTCGATATCCATGATTCGCTTGCTGCTCATGATGCGTTCCCACACGAAGGATTGGGTTTGCGAGCGATGATGACCTGGCTCTTGGGCATGAATTGGTCGAGTATCTGTTTGATAGCCAGGCCGTCGGGTTGCGCCAGCAAGTCCTGCCAGAGGCTGGCCCAACGTTCCATTAGCGGCGGGTACGGCGCCCGGATACGATCATGCACGGCGCCCTTGAGGTCCCGCCCCGCCGCCTTTTCGCTAGCCCAGAAGAAAATCATGCCCATGACCCAGAAGAATCCGCTGGCCTGGCGATGCTCAATGACCAGTCCGGCGTCCTCCACTAAAGCGGCAAACCGGTCGGCACTAAAAATCCGCACATGGTTGGGTGTTTGAAAGTAGCCAGGTGGCGCAATACCTTTCTGCAAATGCTCGCCCACCGACGCGGGCACGCTGAGCAGATACTGCGCCCCGGGTTGACCCATGCGCACAAGTTCAGCCATGAATAATTCCGGGTGGTCGACATGCTCGAGCACTTCCATACACGCAATTTTGTTCGCACAACCATCGGCCAGAGGCAGCGGCAGGCTATTGCTCACCAGCCCCAGGAAGGGCGCGCTCGTCTGGGTCTCGACCTGACGCGCCAGGTCCCGCACCTTGTCATGCTCACTGTCGGTAAAGATCAGAGATGCCCCCTGGCGCAGTGCGAAGGACGTCGCCCAGCCCTCACCGCAGCCGACATCCAGGAATGTGTCGCCGGCTTTTATGGCAAAGCCTTTAAGCAGCTCACCGGTTTCATTAGCAAACCAGCCATCAAGAATTGCATCGCTGAATCCAACGTTACGGGGCGAAACGCCTCCTTCCGATGGCAACACAGGTTCAGTCGAAGGTCCGGGCCGCGGTTGACCCGCGTTCCGGCGTCGCTCGTACATATCCGCCAAGAACGTGCGCACCTGCCGTTCGGCATTGGCCTGGCTGCAATACATCTCAAGCTTGCGCACAGCATGGGCCGACATCCGGCGATAACGTTCTGGGTCGTTTTTGGCTACGTCATAGCTAGCGCGATAGGCAGAGCACAATGAGTCCCAATCCGTGACATAACGCAAGGTACGGTATGCCGAACGTGGATCGTGTGGCCAGGCCGTCGACTCCTCACAGGAGTCCACCACAAAGGCATTATCGTGGTCGATATAATCGGCCATCGCCGTGTTCAGAGGTGCAATGGCCGGTCGCCCGCAGGACATGAACTCCATCAGCGGCAAGCACTGCCCTTCGCCGTAGGAGCTGTTGACCACATACCGGGTAGCGCCCACCAGTCGCTCGTAATCCGCGTCCGCCAGGTAGCCATGAATCAATACGATGCGACAGCGGTACGGCTGGCTCCGGTAAAGATGGTGCAGCATGTGGGTGAGCGCGCCGGCAATATCATGATGGGTCAGCTTGAGCACCAGGGTCGCGTCGGCAATATCACGGAATGTGGCACAGAACGCGCTGATCATATCCTGCCAGTTCTTGCGCCCATCATAAGGATTGAACACCGACGTATAGATCACACCGTCAAGTACCAACTCGCAGTCCTGGGCCGCAGTTTCAAAAACCACGGGGGCACCGGGCAGATGCTCCGGCGGACCATAGGGCCGCAGGTCGGCGGTGCGACTGTCGATCAACAGACCCCGCAACTGCAGGTGCATTTGATCCACTGTCGGCCTTTGCGCCAACACCGTACCGCGAGCGGCAAAGCGGTCCCACACCGGGGCAGCGATAGCGGCAATCGGAAAATCCGCCCCCATCACGTCACGCACGGCATTGACGGTAAAACTGGAATGGGTAATCGCCATGCCGGTCGCGCCGAGTACCATGCGCCAGTCGTGACGAGGTTCACCTTGCCAGCTTTCAGTGGGAATGGTGCTGAACTCCCAGGCAAACACGGGAATCGTAGGGCAGGCGTAGTGGATCGCGGTGCGATGGGGTGGGGAAAACGAAAAAAACACGCAGTCCTCACCACGAGTGAGGCAATCGGCATACAGCTGATCGACTTCTTCATCCGGCCGGGACACTTCAATGACCCGCCCCAAACGCTCCAACACCGGACGGAATTCCTTGAGTACGAAGTAGTAGCTGTATTCGGGTTTGCCGAGATTTTCCAGGATATTGGTCTGGTTGGTTTCTGAATAAATAATGATCAGCATGATACGGACCCTGGCTGGACTATGAACGCCGGCGTTTCATCGCGACTTGGTCCCGCGAGAAAAGCCGCCAGCCGTTGCTCAGCCGGAGCGAAATCGCAATGGCGACGCATGCGCTCGCTCGCCGCCGACGCCATGGCCTGGTAGGCATTCGGCTGATGCCGGGCCATGGCATAGCTTTGTTGATAGGCCTGCTTCAATGAGCCCCAGTCAGGCCGATAGCTCAGGGTGCGATACAGCAGACGCGTGTCTTGCGGCCAGGGCGTAGGCTCACGGCTGGACTTGACGACAAAAGCCACCTCGGCGTCGATGTAATCACGCATTGCAGTATGGTCCGGCGCAATCGCCGGACGTGCACAAGACATGTATTCCATCAGCGGCAGACACACCCCTTCACAGCGGGACGCATTGACGTAATAAGTCGCCGCACCATACAAACGGATAAGCTGCTCATCCGCCAGGTCGCCGTGTAACACCACCACCCGGCAATTGAATGGCGATAGCTGAGATAGCAGAGTCAGCAACTCGACGTAGTAGGCCGACAAGTCCTTCTGCGTGATTTTCAGCAACAACGTGGCATCCTCGACATCACGCAGGGCCCAGCAGAAAGCCGTTATCAGGTGAAGCCAGTTTTTTTGCCCATCCAGCGGGTCAAGTACACTGACATAGACGACACCGCTGACTTCAGTCTCTGCCGTCTGGCTGGTATCCGGCAAAACGGCCTGGGGATGCTCCGGCGGGACAGGTTCCCGGACAGGCTCTGGCAATGGCTCGACCACCACGGTAACCGGCGGCGCTGGGGTTCCTCGAAGGACTCTACTGAGCAACACTCGCGCAAAAACAGGCATCAGGTCCCGGACCGCTTCGCGATACCAGCACAGCAGGTTGTGCTTGATCAGCCACAACGTCCCCTGCTCGCCATCACTGTTGAAAGCTCTGAAAATTTCCCTCAGGTAATGTCGGCTAATGAACCCACGACGTCGCCAGGTCGGGACCGGCGGCTCGATGACAGGCTCGATGACCACCTCGGGAGCCGCGAACACCTGCTCCGGCCTCTCTTCAATGAGAGGTGCAATCAAACCATCGGCCGACAACCCAAGAAAGCGACTGTCGATGATGCAGCCCTTGATATGCAGGGCCATGCCCGGATTGACCGGCCTGCTTGGATATTGCTCACGAACCACCGCGAAACGCTCCCACAACGGAGCGGGCAGGACCAACACGGGGAAATCCTCGCCCAACGCACGGCGAATAGCCTCGGCTGCGTGGCCTGACAGCGCAATCACCCGGCCATGGCGGCTCAAAGTACGACGCCAGTCCCGCCCAGGGTCGTCGCCAAAAGGCTCGGTCGGGATCGAGTCGAACGCCCAGGCGACCACACAGACCATCGGGCATAGCAGATCCGTGGGCGTGTTGTGAGGGGGTGAAAATGAGAGAAACAGGCAATCCTGGCCTGCCTCTTGAAATCTCTGGTAAAGCGGATCGACCTCGGCCACTGAGGACACCACGTGCACCCGTCCCAGGCTTTCCAGCATGGGACGATAGGCCGTGAGCAAAAGGTAATGGCTGCTCTCAACGCAGTCGAGGGCCTGGCTGACGGAGAGATCGTTAACATCCGAGTAAAGAATGAAGTTCATGGTACCCCATCATGGAATCGCCATCCCGGCGATCCCAATTCAGGACGGTCAAGTCATGGATCGAACCGGCCCGGGGCCACGCCCACCCATCGTCTTGTTACCCGTCTCGTTCTTGTTTTTAGTCAGTCATTGGCCTGCGGTCCGGCCTGAAAATCAGGTTCGGTGGGCGTCGTGACGAGGGCATTCTAAACACATCCACCAAGGGTTCGTGAACCGCTCGGCGAGAATAAACCCGCTATAAATATGAGAACTGACCGGTCACGGTTTGCGCTGTTGAAATTACTTCGAAATTGGCACAGATTGGCAACCAAACAACTACAACAAACGCTTCTCCAGGTCGATCGTTGAGTGATTTTTCCCCGATCTTACGGAAATTTCCCACTCAGTTCGCTCTAGACGAAGCAGCCGTCGAAGGGGGCTGGTGCTTGAAAAAACGTCTGTTCGTTACGGGCCTCAGCGGTTTCGTTGGACGTCACCTCAAATCTCGACTGAACGGTCATGATTCGGCGTGGCAGGTGATGCCTGTCGCTGCCCGCTACGACCTGACGGATGCCAAGACCCTGGAAGGCCTCTGGCCCGAGATTCCCGACGCCGTGATCCACCTGGCGGGACAGACCTTCGTCCCCGAAGCCTTCCGCGATCCGGCACGCACCCTGCACATCAACCTGCTGGGCACCTTGAATCTGCTCCAGGCCCTCAAGGCCCGGGGTTTCACCGGGACATTCCTGTATGTCAGCTCCGGTGATGTCTATGGCCAGATCAGCGAAGACCACCTGCCGATTACCGAACTGCAACTGCCCTCCCCGCGCAACCCGTATGCCGTGAGCAAGCTGTCGGCCGAACTGCTGAGCCTGCAATGGGGCATGAGCGAAGGGTGGCCGGTGCTGGTGGCCCGTCCGTTCAATCACATCGGTCCCGGGCAGAAGGACAGCTTCGTCATTGCCAGCGCCGCCCGGCAAATCAGCCGGATCAAGCTGGGCCTGCAACCGGCTCGGCTGCAAGTGGGCGATATCGACGTGACCCGCGACTTCCTCGATGTCGGCGATGTGATTTCGGCCTACCTGGCCCTGCTGGACAAAGGCGCCCCGGGACAGGTCTACAACATCTGCTCGGGCCGCGAGCAGAGCATTCGCAGCCTGATCGAACAACTGGGCGATATCGCCCAGGTCGACGTGCAACTGATCCAGGACCCTGCGCGTCTTCGCCGCGCAGAACAGCGTCGCGTCTGTGGTAGCCCAGCCAAGCTACGACAGACCACCGGATGGACGCCTGAAACAACAACACAACAATCCTTGCGGGCGATCCTGTCCGACTGGGAGATACGGGTACAACAAGAATGAAAAGTGCATTGATCACAGGGATCACCGGTCAAGACGGCGCGTATCTGGCCAAGTTGCTGCTCGACAAGGGTTACAAGGTCCACGGCCTGGTGGCGCGACGAAGCAGCGACTCACGCTGGCGACTGCGAGAAATGGGCATCGAACAGGACATCGTTTACCTGGACGGTGACATGGCCGATGCCTGCTCCGTGCAACGGGCCGTGACCAAGTCGGCGCCGGACGAGGTGTACAACCTGGCCGCACAAAGTTTCGTCGCGGCCTCCTGGGATCAGCCGGTGACCACCGGCATCGTCGACGGGCTGGGGGTCACCCACCTGCTCGAAGCCATTCGCCAGTTCAGCGTGCATACGCGCTTCTACCAAGCGTCCACCAGCGAAATGTTCGGCCTGATCCAGGCCGAACAGCAGGACGAGCACACCCCGTTTTACCCACGCAGCCCCTATGGCGTGGCGAAACTGTACGGCCACTGGATCACCGTCAACTACCGGGAAAGCTTCGGCCTGCATGCCAGCAGCGGCATCCTGTTCAACCACGAATCACCGCTGCGCGGCATCGAGTTCGTCACCCGCAAGGTCACCGACGCCGCTGCACGCATCAAACAGGGCAAGCAGCAGGAACTGCGCCTGGGCAATATCGACGCAAAGCGCGACTGGGGCTTTGCCGGCGATTACGTCGAGGCCATGTGGCTGATGTTGCAACAGGACACCCCCGACGATTACGTAGTGGCTACCGGCGTCACCACCACTGTGCGCGAGATGTGCAGGATTGCCTTCGAACACGTGGGCCTGGACTACCGTGACTTCGTCAAGATCGACCCGGCGTTTTTCCGCCCGGCCGAAGTCGAAGCGCTACTCGGCAACCCGGCCAAGGCACAACGCGTCCTGGGCTGGAAACCCAGGACCGACCTCGACACCCTGATCCGCATGATGATGGATGCGGACATGAAACGCGTCGCCAAGGAGTAGGCCATGCTCATTCCAGTGATTCTCTCCGGCGGGGCCGGGACGAGGTTGTGGCCGGTGTCCCGCGAAGGCCACCCCAAACCCTTCATGCTCCTACCCGATGGCCAGTCGCTGCTGGGCAAGACCTATCGGCGTGCCGCGGGGTTGTTCGACGGCCGGGGCGACATCGTCACCGTCACCAATCGCGAGTACTACTTCCAGAGCCGCGACCACTATCAAAGCGCCCATCTGGAGCGTCATCGCGGTCACTTCGTGCTCGAACCGACAGGTCGCAACACCGCGCCGGCCATTGCTACCGCCGCGCTCGCGGTGCAGGCGCTGCACGGTGACGACGCGATCCTGGTGGTCATGCCTGCCGACCACCTGATCCAGGACGAGACCGCTTTCCAGGTCTCCGTGGCGCACGCCGTGGAACTGGCCAAAAACGGCCACCTGGTGACCTTTGGTGTACTGCCCTCGGCGCCGGAAACCGGCTTCGGCTATATCGAACGGGGCAAGCCCCTGGACACCAAGGGCGCGGCCAAGGTTGTGCGCTTCGTCGAAAAACCCGACCTGCAGACCGCCACGCAATATCTGGAAAGTGGCCGCTTCCTGTGGAATTCGGGGATGTTCTGCTTCTCGGTCAAGACCCTGCTGGCGGAGCTGCAAGCCCACGCCCCCGAGCTGCTGGAACAGGCACGCGCCTGTGTCACCGCCAGTACGGCGGTGGAAACCTCAGGGTGTGTACAGCAGGAATTGTCCGCGGCGCATTTCGCCGAAATGCCAGACATCTCCATCGACTATGCCTTGATGGAACGCTCCGCCAATGTCGTGGTGATTCCCGCGGCATTCGACTGGAGCGATATCGGCTCCTGGAGCGCCGTCGCCGGCCTGGTGCCCGCCGATGCGCAAAACAACCGCGCCACCGGCGAGGCCCTGTTTATAGACAGCCAGAACAACTTCGTCCAAAGCGACAGCCGCCTGGTAGCCACCCTGGGCGTGGAACACCTGATCATTATCGACACCGCCGATGCCGTGCTGGTGGCCCATGCCGACCGCGCCCAGGATGTTCGTCGCGTCGCCCGGCAACTCAAGGACAAGGATCACGAAGCCTATCGCCTGCACCGTACGGTCAGCCGGCCATGGGGCAGCTATACCGTGCTCGAAGAGGGTCCACGCTTCAAGATCAAGCGCATCGTGGTCAAGCCTGGCGCATCGCTGTCGCTGCAAATGCACCACCATCGCAACGAACACTGGGTGGTGGTCGAAGGCATGGCCAAGGTCACCAACAACGGCTCGGGTTCGCATCTGGTCGCCAAGAACGAATCGACTTTTATCCCCGCCGGCCACAAGCATCGCCTGGAGAATCCCGGCGTGATCGATCTGGTGATTATCGAAGTGCAAAGCGGCGAATACCTGGGGGAAGACGACATCGTTCGCTTTGAAGATCACTATGGCAGGGCTGACTCATGTTGCTGAGCTTGCACTACTCATTATGGAGTTACCGCGGTTTTATCCTTGGCAGCGTCAAGCGTGAATTCCAGGCGCGGTATCGCAACTCGCTGTTCGGCGCGTTGTGGACGGTGCTTAACCCGCTGTCGATGATTCTCGTCTACACGGTGATTTTTTCCCACATCATGCGTGCCCGCCTGCCCGGGGTGGAAGACGGCATGGCCTACAGCGTCTACCTCTGCGCCGGGCTGCTGACCTGGGGGTTGTTCGCGGAAATCACCACCCGCAGCCAGGGCATGTTCCTGGAAAACGCCAACCTGCTGAAGAAGATCAGCTTTCCCCGGATCTGCCTGCCGGTGATCGTGCTGTTCAACGCCGGGATCAACTTCGCGATCATCCTCGGGCTGTTCCTCGGTTTCCTGTTGATCACCGGGCGCTGGCCGGGCATTACCTTGCTGGCACTGGTGCCACTGCTGGCCCTGCAAGTGATGTTCGCCGCCGGGCTGGGCATGCTGTTGGGGATCCTCAATGTGTTTTTTCGTGATGTCGGGCAGTTGTTCGGCATTTGCCTGCAATTCTGGTTCTGGCTCACGCCGATCGTTTACCCCATGACGATCCTGCCGCCGCCGATCCAGCAACTGCTCGCCTTCAATCCCATGACCGCCCTGATGCAGAGCTACCAGAACCTGTTTCTCTACAACCAATGGCCGGTCTGGAGCTCGCTGGTGCCGTTGCTGGTGGTCGGCCTGCTGTTATGCACCTTGGGCTTGCGCATGTTTCGTCGGCGCGGCGGTGAAATGGTGGACGAACTCTGATGGGACATTTGCGCGTCAGTGGCCTGGGCAAGGCCTACAAACAGTATCCGAACCGCTGGAGCCGGCTGTTCGAATGGTTGATCCCCTTTTCCCGCCAGCGTCATCAATTGCACTGGATCCTGCAAGGCGTGGATTTCGAGATCCAGCCCGGGGAAGCCGTCGGCATCGTCGGGGTCAACGGTGCCGGCAAAAGCACGTTGCTCAAGATGATCACCGGTACCACGCAACCCACCTGCGGCCACATCCAGTTGCAAGGTCGTGTCGCCGCGCTGCTGGAACTGGGCATGGGCTTTCATCCGGACTTCACCGGTCGCCAGAACGCGTTCATGGCCGGTCAGTTGCTGGGCATGCAGGTGGAGGAAATCGAAGCCTTGATGCCCGAGATCGAAGGGTTCGCCGAAATCGGCGAGGCCATCGACCAACCGGTACGCACCTATTCCAGCGGCATGCAGATGCGCCTGGCCTTCAGCGTCGCCACCGCCCGGCGTCCGGACATCCTGATCGTCGACGAAGCGCTGTCGGTGGGCGACGCCTACTTCCAGCACAAGAGCTTCGAGCGCATCCGCAGCTTCCGCAAGGCCGGCACCACGCTGCTGATCGTGTCCCACGACCGCTCGGCGATCCAGTCGATCTGCGACACCGCCATCCTGCTGGAGCACGGACGCATGGCCATGCGCGGCAAGCCAGAAGAAGTGATGGATTACTACAATGCCATGCTGGCCGAGCGCGAGGGGCAGATAGTGCGCCAGGAAATGCTCGCCAGCGGCCAGGTGCGCACCATTTCCGGCACCGGTGAGGCCGCCATCCTTGATGTACAGCTCTTGAACGCCAAGGGCCAGGCGGTGGAAGTAACCGAGATCGGCCAGCCTGTTGTGTTGCAGGTCAGGGTCGAAGTGCGCCAGAACATAGATCGGCTGGTGCTGGGCTTCATGATCAAGGACCGACTTGGTCAGCCAATGTATGGCATCAATACTCATCGTCAGGAAAAGGCCCTGACCGATCTCAAGGCGGGTGAACAGATTGTCTACCGCTTCAGCTTCGACATGCGTCTGGGCAAGGGCAATTACTCCGTAGCACTGAGCCTGTCGCGACTGGATTCGCATCTGGACGGCAATTTCGAATGGCGCGACTACGGGTTGGTGTTTCACGTGATCAATAATCGCCAGGAAGATTTCGTCGGCTGTTCCTGGCTCCAGGCCCAGACCTGCATCCAGCGTTCGAGCCAGACTGCTGTCGAGGCGTTACCGCAAAAGGAGTTGCCATGAGCCGCCTGTTGGTGGAATGCACCTACGTATTCGAACACCCGGAAATCAATTCCGGCATTCAGCGCGTCGTGCGCAATGTAATTCGCGAACTGCCGGCCAAGGATGGCGAGCGTGAATGCATTCCCGTGGTCATGCTGCAGGGCAAATTATACGAAGCCAAGAGCCTGGCCCCGCTGTCGATCGATAAACTGGATCTGGTCAGCCTGAGGATACGCTGGGAACAGATGGCCAACCTGTTCTGGTTCTGGCATCGGACGCTCGCACGGCAGTGGCCCTTCAGCCGATCATTGTGGGCCCGTCGCCTCCTGTACGTTGGCTGCCGCCTGTTCGCCTTCGGCTTCTTGAGCATACCGATACGTTTGTTCGACCGCGCCCTCAAAGGCCAAGAGCTGCCCAAGCGTTGCGTACCGCTGGAGCATCGGGCCGGCGATCAACTGATCTTGCTCGATTCATCCTGGCACTCGGATATCTTCCCCCTGGCCGAACAGCTCAAGCGCGATGGCGTCGGGATCATCTCGGTGGTCTACGACCTGATCCCCCTGTCTCATCCACAATTCTGCGATGCCGGGCTGGTCAAGGTGTTCAACCATTGGTTCGACTGGATTGCCCGTACCGCCGACGGCTACATCGCCATCTCCGCCACTATCCGTGACCAGCTGCGCCAGGAAATGGTCCGGCGCATTGGCGAGCAGCAGGTACAAGAACGCTGGTTCGACTATTTCCACCTGGGCAGCGAACTGGACCAGATTAACGCCGCCCACGCCGTCGACCCGAAGTTGCTGCGGTTGTTCAAGCGCCCCGAGCCGGTGTTCCTGATGGTCAGCACCATCGAGCCGCGCAAAAACCACGCCTATCTGCTCAATGCATTCGAGCGGGCCTGGGCTGCCGGTTCCCAGGCGCGGCTGTGCATCGTCGGGAAGATCGGCTGGAAGTGCGAGGCGCTGATCGAACGTATCGAGCGTCATCCACAACGCAACAGCCGCTTGTTCATGTTCAACAACCTCTCGGACCAAAGCCTGGAACACGCCTATCGAAACGCCACTGCGCTGGTGTTCCCGTCCTATGTGGAAGGTTTCGGCCTGCCGCTGGTGGAGGCCATGCAGCGTGGCTTGCCGGCAATGGGCAGCGACATTGAAGTGTTTCGGGAAATCGGCGGTGATTTCATGGCCTATTTCGATCTCGACGAACCCCAAAGCCTGGCGGACCTGGTCACCGACATGGAACATACCGGGGTATTCCCGGCCAGGCGCAACCTGGATCACTGGCAATGGCTGAGCTGGCGCCAAGCCAGTGCGCAACTGGTAGAACGGATCGAGAGCCACGTTAGCGAAGTCATCGTCGACCGGGAAACAGCATGCGGATAGCCCTCAACGCACGCATCCTCCAGGCGCCACGCACCGGTATCGGCCAATACGTGTCGGAACTGGCCACCGCCCTGGCCCGTGAGCCTGATGTGCAGTTGTCGCTGTTCCACGGCTGGGGGTGGAACTCGCAGCTGCCACAAGCGCCCACGCCTGGCTATTCGAGATTCAGTCCCTTGCTGCGGCGGGTGCCAGGCGCCTATCAGGCGCGACGCTGGCTGGAACAGAAGCGCTTCGACCAGGGCCGTCCCCAGGCCATCGACTTGTATCACGACCCCAGCCTGTGGCCGCTGGCCTTTGACGGCCCGACGGTGATGACCCTGCATGATCTGACGCATGTGCGTTATCCCGAGACGCAACCACCCGCGCGCCTGAAAGAAATCGAGCGACGGCTGGCCCGGGCGGTGGAACAGGCGCAGTTGATCATGACTGTTTCGCAGTTCATCGCCGATGAAGCGCAACAGCATTTCGGCCTCCCCGCCGAGCGCCTGCGGGTCGCGCCGCTGGGCGTGTCGGCGCGTTTCCATCCGCGCGAACCCGCAGCCATCGACACCGTACTCAAGGCCCATGGCCTGGAGCACGGCCGTTACTTTCTATGTGTCGGCACCCTGGAACCGCGCAAGAACCTGTCACTGGCCCTGCGTGCCCACGCCGGGCTTCCTGAATCCATACGTCAGACCTTTCCTTTGTTCATCGTAGGAATGAGCGGATGGCAACAGGCACAGCTCAATGATGAGTTGAAAGACGCCCTGGCTGGCGGTCATGTTTGTCTGGCGGGTTACCTGCCTGACGAACAGGTCGCCCAGCTATTGGCGGGGGCACGGGCATTGATTTTCCCGTCCTACTACGAAGGCTTCGGCCTGCCGGTGCTTGAAGCCATGGCCAGTGGCACACCGGTAATTACCACCCGCTGCTCGGCGATGCCCGAGGTGGCGGGGCCAGCCGGCAATTACTGCGAGCCGGACGATCCGCAAGGCATGCGCGAAGCCATGGGCCGGTTGATGGAAGACCCCCAGCACTGGCAAGCGTGTCGCGAAGCGGGGCTGCAACAAGCGGCGCTTTTTTCCTGGGAACGCTGTGCGAAGGTCACCGCCCAAGCGTATCGCCAGGTCTTGGGAGGTTGAATGCGAGTCCTGCACTTTTACAAAACCTATTTGCCAGACTCCATGGGCGGCATCGAACAGGTCATTTTCCAGCTGTGCGACAGCACTGACCGGTTGGGTGTCGATAACACCGTGCTAGCCCTGAGCGGGCAGCCGACGCCCGAGCCAATCAAGATCCGACAGCATGTCGTTCATCAGGCGCGATTGGACTTCCTACTGGCGTCCACCGGCTTTTCCTACAGCGTGTTCAAGAAATTCCGTGAGCTGGCCGCCGAAGCGGACGTGATCAACTACCACTTCCCCTGGCCGTTCATGGACCTGGTGCATTTTTTCACCGCCGTGAAGAAACCCTACGTCGTGACCTACCACTCGGACATCGTTCGCCAGCGGCACCTGCTCAAGCTCTATCGCCCCTTGATGCGGCGCTTTCTGGACGGCGCCCAGCGCATCGTCGCGGCGTCGCCGAACTACGTTCATACCAGCGACGTGCTCAAGGAATATCCCGCCAAGACCCGGATCATCACCTACGGCCTGAACAAGACCAGTTATCCACAGCCTGACGCCGAGCGCATGGCGGGGTGGAAGGCAAAACTGGGCGAGCGTTTCTTTTTGTTCGTGGGGGTGATGCGTTACTACAAGGGCTTGCACATTCTGCTCGACGCCCTCAAAGGCGAGGATTACCCCGTGGTCATCGTGGGCGCCGGCCCGCTGGAAAAACAACTGCATGCCCAGGCGGCGGCATTGGGCCTGCGCAACCTGCATTTCCTCGGACGCCTGGGGGACGAGGACAAGGTCGCGCTGCTGGAATTGAGTTATGCCATCGTGTTCCCTTCGCACTTGCGCTCCGAAGCCTTTGGCATCTCGCTGCTCGAAGGCGCGATGTTCGGCAAGCCGATGATCTCCAGCGAAATCGGCACCGGCACCAGCTACATCAATGTCCACGAAGAAACCGGCCTGGTGGTGCCACCGAGCAATCCCGAAGCTTTTCGCGAGGCGATGCGCACCCTGTGGGAAAACCCGGCACAAGCCCAGGCCATGGGCGCCCGAGCCGAAGCCCGCTACCGACAGTTGTTCACCTCCGAAGAGATGGGCCAAAAGTGGGTGCGGCTATACGAGGAACTGCTGGAGGAAAAGGCGCTTTCCTACGCCTGATCCTCCAATGGACTCCCTGTTTGGGCAGGGTTGCCTATTCAACGGCTCATGAATGCTTTTGCAGACCGGCAACCGTACGCGGCATGCCCACGAACCCGGGCAAGGCTTCGATCCGCGCCAACCAGGCCCGCACATGGGCATAGTCCTCCAACGACACATTGCCTTCCGGTGCGTGGGCGATGTAGCTGTAGCCGGCGATGTCCGCGACGGTCGCAGCGTCACCCGCCAGATAAGCACGATTGCTCAATTCTTGATCGATGACTTTCAGCACGTTGTGGGAACGGGCAATCACGTCGTCAGCGTTGTAGGCCGCGCCAAACACCGTGATCAGTCGCGCCGTGGCCGGCCCCGCATGGATCGGCCCGGCCGCCGCCGACAACCAGCGCTGCACCCGGGCGGCGCCAACAGGATCGGTCGGCAGCCAGCGGCCCTTGCCATATTTGTGCGCCAGGTACACCAGGATCGCGTTGGAGTCCGCCAGCACCACGCCGTCATCGTCAATGACCGGTACCTGGCCAAACGCATTGAGCGCCAGGAAGTCCGCCTGTTTGTGCGCGCCCTTGGCCAAGTCGACGAAGACCTCTTCGACCGGTAGCCCGAGCAACGAAAGCATCAATTGAACACGATGGGAATGGCCGGACAGCGGGAAGTGATAGTGTTTGATAGGGTTCATGGTCGACTCCGCAGGAAGTGACGCCATCAGCACAACGGCGTCGATGGGGTCATCTTCCGCTCCAGGCAAAACCAAGAGAATCACCCAGAAATGCAATCCATTGTTTCAGCCGGCGAAACAATGCTTCAACCGCTCAAGGCCGGATGTTCGCGCAGTGCACCGACGACGAAATCGACAAAACTGCGGACCCGTGCCGGCGCATTTCGCCCGCCCTGGTACACCACATGGATCGGCAGAGGCGGCAATTCAAAATCGGCCAGGACGATTTCCAGTTCCCCGGCCGCCACGTTGCCTGCCACTTGGTAAGACAGGACCCGCGTCATCCCCAACCCCTGGCAGGCGGCGGTGATCGCGGCCTGGTTGGCCGTCACCACCAGCCGAGGCACGGGCCGGACGGCCAACGGTTGGCCTGAATCGATGAAGGTCCAGCTTTTAACCTGGCCAATGGCCGATGACGCCACCACGGGCATTCGCTCCAAATCCTCCGGATGCCGGGGCCGCCCCTGGCGCGCGAAGAAATCAGGGGCGCCGCACACCACGCGCCGCACTTCACCGACTCGCACGGCGTGCAGGTTGCTGTCTGGCAGTTCGCCAATGCGCAGGGCAACATCGATGCCCTCCTCCACCAGGCTCACCGTGCGGTCCAACAGCAAGGCGTTGATGCAGACCTCGGGGAACCGATGCAAGTAATCCACCAGCAGCGGCGTGACGAACGACTGACCGAACAGCACGGGCGCGGTAATCGTCAACTGCCCCCGGGGTTGGACGTGGCTGCCGGCCGCTGAATCCTCGGCTTCCTGCAAGTCGCTCAGGATCCGGCGACTGTCCTCGAGAAAGCGCTGGCCGGCTTCGCTCAAGTACACGTTGCGGGTGGTGCGCACCAGCAATGGCGTGCCGATGCGTTGCTCCAACGCCGCCACCGCCCGCGTGACGCTGGCCGCCGACAGCCCCAAGCGCCGCGCTGCCGCCGAAAAACCCGACGCCTGGGCCACGGCGAGGAAAACCTGCATTTCCTGGAACCTGTCCATCCATCCCCCGATGAGAAATCCTGATACAAGTTTTCTGCGCGTCTCAAAGCAGCGCTACGCGGCCATTGTAGAGGCCTGGGCCAGTGAACCACAGCGTAGCGCAGCCAGACAGCGGGACATTGGCTCGGCCAGGGGCAATTGCCTTGGTACCATCCCTTTCCATGACAATTTCATGACCGAAGGAAGAAACCTCCTGTGAGAGCGGGCTTGCTCGCGATGGCGTCAGTCACACACTGGCACACCGCTATCGCGAGCAAGCTCGCTCCCACAGGGTGAGTGTGTTGTTCAATGGATTGGCTTCAACGAAAGGCCTGTTTCTTGTGAATATTCTTTACCGCGCTTTAAACCACCCCCGAGCCTCCCTCATCGCCCTGATTGGCTGCGTACTACTCGTTCCCATGGGCCTGCGTCTCGCCCTGGGCTGGTCCGACCCGCTAGGTTATCTCTCGGACCTGGGTATCGGCGGGTTCCTGATCGTGCTGTTCCATCGCCGTCCCGGGTGGCTGGCGTTCCCGGTATTGCTGGCTTGGAGCGCGTTGACCCTGGCCAGCATCGAGCTGGTCAGCGCGGTCGGGAGGATGCCCAATCCTTCGGACATTCATTACCTGATCGACCCGCAGTTCGTTGAAAACTCCACCAGCGGCGGCTTCGCCCATCCCTGGCTGGCCGCGCTCCAGTTGTCCGCGCTGGTGTTCTGGTTGGTTACTCAATGGACCAGCCGCCCACGCCAGGCGCCACGCTTGCCTCGCCACGCCTGGGCCGTGCCCGTGTTGCTCCTGTTGGGCCACGGCGCGCTGCAAGCCTGGCGCCCCAGCGAGGCGGACCAATGGAACGTGTTCAACCTGCCTCACCAACTCGTCACCGCAGGTATCGCCGCCGGGCAGGACCAGGCCCGGCAATGGCTCGACGGCGATGCGGTGGACCCGGCCCCACCGATGGAGGGGCTGACGCGCCTGGACCTCGATGGCAACAGACTGTTGGCCGAACCGGGCCGTGCGCGCAACGTCCTGGTCATCGCCCTGGAGGGCATTCCCGGCGCCTACGTGGGCGCCAACCGCCAGGCCTTGAAAAGCAGCTATCAGGAGAACCTGATGCCGCACCTCAGCGCCTGGGCCGAGCGCGGCATGAACACACCCGATTACGTCCTGCACAGCCACCAGACCATTCGTGGCCTCTACGCGATGCTGTGTGGCGACTACGACAAGCTCGATAACGGCACGCCCAAAGGCGTCGAAATGCTCAACCAGACCCAGCGCAACCAGGCCTGCCTGCCGGCCCAGTTGCGCCAGAACGGCTTTTCCACGCACTTCCTGCAGGGCGCGGGCCTGCGGTTCATGGCCAAGGACCGGATCATGCCGCATATCGGCTTCGACACGACCTTGGGCATGGAGTGGTTCACTCGCCCCGCCTACCTGGAATTTCCTTGGGGCATGGACGACAAGACCTTCTTCGAAGGCGCGTTGGACTACATCGGGCAACTGCAACAAGCGGATAAACCCTGGATGTTGACCCTGCTGACCGTGGGCACGCACCAGCCCTACTCGGCACCGGATGACTACCTGCAACGCTACGACACCGCCAAGCAGGCCGCGGTAGGTTACCTGGACGACGCCCTGGAAGACTTCCTCGCGGGCCTGGAGCGCCAGGGCATCCTGGACAACACCCTGGTGGTCATCACCTCGGACGAATCCCATGGCATCGACGACGTGCGGCTGGCCTCGTCCTGGGGATTCAACCTGACGCTGGCGCCGGAGCCGTTGCCCCGGATCAAGTCAGGCACCTACGGCCATGTGGACCTGACCGCCTCGATCCTCGATTACTTCGGCTTCACGGTGCCCACGTCGTTATCCGGTCGCTCGATGTTCAGGGACTACCCGACGGGTCGGGAAATCATGTCGTTCACCAACGGCAAGCTGCGCTACCACGACGGCAAGGGAACATTCACCGAATGCGATTTCCTCCAACATTGCCGTTACTACAGCAGCGAAGGCTTCATCGCCGACCGTGCCACCTATGGCGGGCAATACAGCGGCCAGCACGCCCGATTGATCAGCGCCCGGGCCACGGCCCTGGACCAGACCCTGTTGCCCACGCCCCTGAACCAGCACTATCAATTCGGCAGCGCCGATAAAATCCCGCTACCGGCCCAGGTCACCAACGACTGGACCGACAACCTGATCGGTGCCCAATACCTGGAAATGCCCAAGGGTTCGCAGACCCGCGTCAGCCTGACCATCCGCGCGGTGGAGGCCGACCATGCCGCCTACATCTCCCTCAAGGCCAAGGAGTTTGAGCAGGATGTGCCTATGGACCTGCCGACCGAGGTGGCGGTGACACCCGACCAGCCGCTGGTGATGAACCTCCGTTTCGACAACCCGCAGCAGCGCAAGGCGTTTTCCTTCCATCTGCTCGGTCATGGCGTCGGTGCCATCGAGATCAGCGACTTCAGCGTCGTGACCGAACTGCCGGACCAGACCGACCAGCCGCAATACCTGGACGATATGCAGGAAGAGCGCGAGGCCCAATCCAGTTGAACAAAAAACGCGCAGCCATGACTGCGCGTTCTAATATTCGGTTCGTGCTTGATCAAGACTTGATCAATTGCATGATTTCGAATGCGTTCAATGCCGCCCCCCGCAGTAACTGATCGCCGCTGATGAACAGGTCCAGTCCGTGCTCACCGTAGATCAGGTTGTAGCGAATCCGCCCGACTTCCACCGCATGCTTGTAGGTGGAGGTCATGGGCATCGGATAAGCACCGAACTCGGGCTCATCCACCACTTCAACCCCCGGCGCCGCGCGCAACAACTCACGCACCTGCGCCAATGACTGGATGGGCTTTTTAAAGCGCAGGCTCAGGCTCTCGGCATGGGAACGCAGGGTCGGCACCCGCACAGCCGTGGTGCTGATAGCCAACCCCGGTTCGTCCAGGACCTTGCGCAGCTCCCAGACCACTTTCATTTCTTCACGGGTGTAACCATTGGCTTCGAACGAATCGACCTGGGGAATCACGTTGAAAGCCAGGTTATGGGCGAAGTGCTCGCTGTCATCACGGTCGCCATAATCACTGAAGGACTTGGCCTTCTCCCGCAGTTCCAGCATTGCCGGCTGCCCCGCACCGCTGGCGGCCTGATAAGTGGAAATGATCGCACTCTCCAACCCGAAGGCCTGATGCAGCGGCCCTAGCACCATCAGCGCAATAGCCGAGGAGCAATTGGGGTTGGCGATCAGTTTTTCGCCCATGTAACGCTGACCGTTGATGGGCGGCACCAGGAGCGGAATCGCCGGGTGATAACGGAAGGCCGAGGAGTTATCGATGACGTAGGCGTTTTCAGCCAGGCGCTCGCCATACTCCAGGGCGAAGGCCCCGGAGACACACAGGAAGACGATATCGCACGAGGCGCAACCCTCGACCGAAAAGGCTTCGATCAGGTGCTCGACCCGACCCACTTTCAGGCGCTTGCCCGCCGAACGGCCAGAGGCCATGCACACCACTTCATAATCGGTATTTTCAAGCAATTGCAGCATGGTCATGCCCACTGCACCGGTGCAGCCCACCACGGCGACTTTCTTCATTTCGATTCCTTATCCTGAAAAACCTGCGCCATTCCCGGAAAGTGACAGCGCTGCGGGTATGTCATGCCGTACGCAACTGCGCGGACACGTTGGCGGCTGCCGCTGCACGCTGGGCCCGGATGGAGTTCCAGGTAAACAACACAAGCGCCAGCCAGATGAACGAAAATGCCGCCAGTTTCAATGCTGAAACCGGCTCGCCATAAACGAACGCAGCCAACAGGAAGTTGCAAATGGGCGGCACAAATTGCAGGAAGCCCAGCGCGATCATCGACAGCTGCTTGGCGGCCAGGCTGTACCACCACAGCGGCAGTACCGTGATCAGCCCCGTGGCGACCAGCAACAGGTCGCGAGTGCCTGACTGCAGGAATTGATGGCCCACGCCGTGGGCCTGTGCCAGCAGCAGGAATACCGCTGCAAACGGAAGCAGGACTGCGATCTCGAGCGTCTGGATAACCACCGGGTCGCCCGGGACCTTCTTCTTGAAGAGACCGTAGAAGGAATAGCAAAAACCGATGACCAGGGCGATCCAGGGGAAGGAGTGCAGGTTCAGCAACTCGAACGCCATCAGCGTCACGCCCGCCACGGCCAGGAAAATGGCCCAGGTCTGCAAGACGCTGAGGCGTTCCTTGAAGACCAGGCGTGACACCAACATGCTCATGATCGGGCTGAGGAAATAGCCGAAGGCAACCTCCAGCACTCGCCCCGTCATGATTGCGTAGATGTACATCAGCCACCACAGCCCTAATACCGCAGAGACCGTCAGCACGTTGACCGGGCGAACCGTCTTAAGCGTGGAACGCAAGGTTGAGACTCGTGCGGTCAGCAAGACCAGTGCAACGAGAAACAGCTCGGCAAACACCACCCGCCAAGACAGCAGATGGTACGCGTCGAGCCCGGCCAGCGGTTTGTACCAAAGCGGGTAGGATCCCCAAAGCAGCGTAGCGCCGAGCCCGAAAGCCACGCCTTGTCCGGATTCATTTCTGGCTGTCATGGGCCACCTCGGTGTTGAAAGCGCGCATAGCGTTATCCACAACTATTGGGGAGAAGAATGCGCGTGATTGTCGGTTGTTCGGCAGCCGAGGAACGACGGAAACTGACAGGGCGTGCCTTGGCAGCCACCCGTTCCGGGCCGACATCGGTCATGCTGCTGTCACCGTCACAAGGCGCAGCCAGCCTGGGTGTTGCCAGCGATTGTAGGAGGGAGGGACAGTCCGCTACAGTGCGGCAGACGACAATAAACGGTAGCTTTACGCCAAATGCTGACACCTCCAGGAACAGTGGCCATCCTCGCCTACGAAGGCCTTTGCGTATTCGAATTCGGTATCGCCCTGGAGATATTCGGCCTGCCGCGTCCGGAACTGGACATTCCCTGGTACACCCATCAAGTCGTGGCCGTCGATCAGGGGCCGATGCGTGCGTTCGGCGGCCTGCAGATTGGCGTCGACGCCGGGCTCGAGGCACTCGAAACCGCACACACCATCATCGTTCCCGGTTGGCGCAGCCGTCAGGAGCCGCCTCCCGAAGCCCTGTTGCAGGCCCTGCGCAAAGCCCATGCCCGCGGCGCCCGCTTGCTATCGATCTGTTCGGGAGTATTCGTCCTGGCAGCCACCGGCCTGCTCGACGGCGAAACCGCAACCACCCATTGGCAATTTGCCCAAGAGCTTGCCGAACACTACCCGCTGATCAACGTCGACCCGAACGTGTTGTATGTGGACGCCGGGCAATTGATCACTTCAGCCGGAAGCGCAGCGGGCATCGACGCCTGCCTGCATCTGATTGCCCGCGACTGCGGCACCCACGTCGCCAACTCGGTGGCCCGGCGCCTGGTCATGGCCCCACAACGCACCGGCGGCCAGGCCCAATTCATCGTCGCGCCCGTGAGCAAGTCGCCACGCAATGAACTGAGCGGTGTTTTGCAATGGATTCGCGAAAGCCTGGATCAATCCCCCAGCGTGGGCGACATGGCCGCCCGCGTCGCCATGAGCGAGCGCACCTTCCTGCGACGCTTCATCGAGACAACAGGCCTTGCACCCAAGGCCTGGTTGCAACAGGAGCGCCTCAACCGGGCACGGGAACTGCTGGAAAGCACCGACCAGCACACAGCCAGCATTGCCCAGGCTTGTGGGTATCGCTCGGTGGAAAGTTTCCGCGCAGCCTTCCGCAACGCTGTGGGTTTGCCGCCCTCCGCCTACCGTGAACGGTTTGGCAGACGTGAAGCCAGTCCCCAGGCAGCCCTGAAGGCTAATCCAGCAACCGATGCAACTTGGCGTACTGCAACAGCATGATGGTCTTGCCGTCGCAAATCTCACCGCGCTCGATCATGTCCAGGGCCTGATCGAGCGACATTTCCAGCACTTCGATCTCTTCACCCTCGGCCTCCAGGCCGCCGCCTGCGTGCTGCTTGTCTTCATCGAAGTACTCGCCGACGAAAAAATGCACCCGCTCAGTCACCGAACCCGGACTCATGAAAGCGTCGAACACTTTGCGCACGTCCTGGATGATATAGCCGGTTTCTTCCTGGGTTTCCTTGCGGATGCAGGTGTGCGGGTCGTCGTTATCCAGCAGGCCGGCGCAAGTTTCTATCAACAAGTCGTCGTGCCCGTTGACGAAGGCCGGGAAGCGGAATTGCCGGGTCAACACCACGGTCTGCTTGGCCTTGCTGTACAGCAGGATGGTGGCGCCGTTGCCACGGTCGTAGGTCTCGCGCGTCAGCTCGCGCCATTGGCCGTTGCGACCGAGGTAGTCGTAGGTAGTCTTGCGCAGCACGTACCAATCGTCCGAGAGGACTTCGACGTGCTTGATGCGTACGCGATCCTTGATGCCGATTGCCTGTGTCATTTGACCACTCCGTTCGGGACCCGCGGCCCCCTTTGAAAACTCCATTCGCACCTCTTGCATGCTCACAAGAAAACTCACGATGGCCCATCGTTTTTTCTAGTTCGACAAAATCTGTCCGCTCATTAAATCTTCGACCAGCCCTGAGCCTGCGGGGATTTCATCAATAAAAAAGAAACCGGACGAGAATTCCTCATGGGCATCAATCTGAAATTCGGCCACAAGATTCTTCTGGGTGCCTGCGTCATCGTGATGGCGGTATTCCTGTCTTTCTCGTTGTTCAACGACCATCGCCAGCAAGCCAGCACCCGCGAAGCATTGCACCGCAACCTACAGGCCACCGGCCAGTTGCTGGGCGCGAACCTCGACAGCTGGCTGGCCGGCCGCATCCTATTGATCGAAGGTGCCGCCGAAACCATCGCCGCCGATCCCACCCCGCAGACCATCAGCGCAATTCTCTCCCAGGACATCATTACAAAGACCTTCATCGCCAGCTACGTCGGCCTTGAAGACAGTCGTTTCTTTATCCATCCCGAGCGGGTAATGCCCGACGGGTATGATGTTCGCCAGCGCGCCTGGTACAAAGACGCGGCTCGCAGCCTTGAACCCGAGCTGACCGAACCCTACATCGGTGCCGGTACTGATTACCTGATCATGACCCAAGCGGCGCCGATCAAGGTCGATGGCAAGGCCGTGGGTGTGCTGGGTGCGAGCCTGAGCCTGGAGCAACTCGCCAAAATCATCAATGCCGTGGACCTCAACGGCATAGGCTACGCCTTCCTGGTCAGCGACGACGGCAAGATCCTGGTGCACCCGGACAACACACGAGTGACCAAGACACTCGCCCAAGCGTTCCCCGAAGGCCCGCCGAGCATCAACAGCGCCTTGAATGAAGTGCAGGAAAACGGCCGAACGCGGATCGTCACTTTTACACCCATCAACGGCCTGCCCTCGCTGCATTGGTCCATCGGACTTTCAGTAGATAAAGACAAGGCCTACGCCGTACTCCACGCGTTTCGCGCTTCGGCGTTGGTCGCCACATTGATCGCCATGCTGGTGACCGTCGGTTTGCTCGGCCTGTTGATCAATGCCCTGATGCGACCATTACGCAGCATGGGCTCGGCCATGCAATCCATAGCCGATGGCGAAGGCGACCTGACCCAGCGCCTGCACAGCCTCTCCCGGGACGAGTTCGGCATGATGGCCGGGGGGTTCAACCGCTTCGTCGAACGTATCCAGCAGTCGATCCGGGAAGTCCTGGCGTCCAGTGTCCAGCTCACCCAATTGGCGGCACAGGTCAGCCAGGCGTCAAACGCATCCCTGAAAAGCTCTGACACCCAAGCGGCGCTGACCCATAACGTCGCCACGGCTATCAATGAGCTTGGGGCCGCAGCCCAGGAAATCGCTCGCAGCGCCGCTCATGCTTCAAGCCGCGCCTCTGATACCAGGGATCAGACCCAGGAAGGCCAGTCGGTGGTGCAGCGCAGTATCAGCGCCATGTCGCAACTCTCATCGCAGGTGGACAATACCCGCCAGGACATCGAAAGCCTGAATGAGAAAACGCTGAAGATCGGATGTATTCTCGACGTCATCAAAGGCATTTCCGACCAGACCAACTTGCTGGCCCTTAACGCTGCCATCGAGGCCGCCCGCGCCGGAGATGCCGGGCGCGGTTTTGCAGTGGTCTCGGACGAAGTCCGTACGCTCGCCCATCGCACCCAACAGTCCGCTCAGGAAATCCACAGCATGATCGAGGAACTGCAAGCAGGTGCCGGCAGCGCCGTAAGCGCCATGCTCGAAAGCCAGCGTCACAGCGACGACAACGTCACTACCGCCAGGCTCGCAGGCGAGCGACTCAATCGCGTGCTGATGGGCATCGGCGAAATCGACGAGATCAACCTGTCGGTGGCCACCGCCACCGAAGAACAAACCTCGGTGGTGGACAATCTGGATCGCGACATCAGCCACATCAATGACCTGAACCAGGAAATGGTCGGCAATTTGCAGTCCACCTTGCAGGCCTGCACAGAATTGGAAAACCAGTCACGCCGCCTGCAACAAATGGTCAACACCTTCAAGATCTGAGGCTCGTTCACAACCGGGTGGGCGGGACGCGGGGCAATGCTCGTTTGTGGGCCGTCTTGAGGTAGGCGCATTCAATGATCTGTCGCGCCTGCGGCGATACCTCTTCGCCCATCAGGTACCCATCAATTTCCTCGTAGCTGCAGCCATACGCCACTTCATCCAATTTGCCGGGCGCCAGGTCTTCCAGATCCGCAGTCGGCGCCTTGCGCACCAGGTGCGCAGGGGCGCCCATCGCGTCGGCCAACAATCTCACCTGAGTCTTCGTCAACCCGGACAGCGGGGCCAGGTCACACGCGCCGTCGCCAAACTTGGTGAAAAACCCCATCACCGCCTCCGCTCCATGATCGGTGCCAACCACCAACCCATTGCTCAGATTGGCGATGGCGTATTGCGCCAGCATCCGGGCCCGGGCCTTGGCGTTGCCCTTGGCAAAGTCGATGAGCTCGGCGCTAGGGTGCAAGCCATCGATGGCGACACTGCCCATCAGCCCGTCGACACACGCGGCGATATTGCTGGTGGTGATCACGTCCGGCCGGATGAAGTCCAGGGAAGCCTGGGCGTCTTGCTCATCTGCCTGAGCCTTGTAGGGCAACCGGACTGCGATAAACCGCGCCTCGTAGTCTTCCTCTCGCAATTGCTCCACGGCCAACTGGCATAGGCGGCCGGCGGTGAGAGAGTCGACGCCGCCACTGATCCCCAGGACCAGGGACTTGCAACCGGACTCGCGCAAGATCTGCTTGATGAATTCGATGCGGCGGGCAATCTCGGTTGCTTCGCCACCCCGTGTGAGTTGACGGTCGATGCCCAGTTCCCGGGCAATGCGTTCTTGCACAAGCGTAGTCATATCAGGCTCCCAGCTGTGGATTGATCAGGGCGACGTTGAACACTTGGGCGGCGTACCGCAGAAACGAGGCATCCTGGCAGACGTTCTTGATCGGGTCGTCGGAGAACTTCACCACCGGCTCGCCGTGGACCCGCACCAGTTTCATGACGATGCTCAGTGGTTCGACGCCATCGACATCGCAGGCCAGGCTGGTGCCCATGCCAAACCCGAATCTGGCCTTGCCACGAACATGGCGCAGGATCGGCAGGCATTTTTCGAAATTGAGGCCGTCGGAAAACATCAGGTCCTTGGTGCGCGGATCGACGCCCAGTTCCTGGTAACGCTTGAGCACCTTGTCCGCCCAGACGATGGGGTCACCGGAATCCTGGCGCAGGCCGTCATAGAGCTTGGCAAAGTACAGGTCGAAATCCTTGAGGAAGAAGTCGGTGCTGATGCAGTCCGTCAGTGCGATACCGAGGCGGCCGCGATACTCGCGCACCCAGTTTTCCAACGCCGCGTTCTGGCTCTCGCGCAAGCGCCCGAGTTGCTGGTGCACCATCAGCCATTGGTGAGCCATTGTGCCAATCAGCGGGAGATCGAACTCGTAGGCCAAGTGAGCGTTACTGGTGCCGACAAAGACGCCCGGAAAATCGCTGCGCATAATATTCACCACTTCACGCTGGGCCCTGAACGACAGCCGCCGACGGGTGGAGAAGTCCGAAACACGAAACTCAGCGAGTTCTTCACGGCTGGCGTTTTTCTCCAGCCATTCGAACTTCTGATACAGCTTGCGGGTGACGTCGGCCAGCTCAACTTCGGGGTACTTTTCGCGGTTGCGCAGTTCGCTGACCATCGCCAATACCGGTTGCTCGAACATGATGCAGTGCAGCATCGGCCCCCGGACGCGGATGTGCAGTTGGCCGTCGACTTCCGAAACGTGTATGTAGCGCAAATTGAAGCGAAACAGGCCGAGAAACTGTTCGAAGTCCGGTGTCAGGTACTCACGAAAACGCTTGTTGAACAGAAACCGCTGCTCTCCCTCACGCAGCTGCAGCCCGGCAAGCTTCTCCAACTCCACGCGAATGTCCGGGATCAGGTGACCGAGGCGCTCCTTGGAGCGGACGATGAATTGGTATTCCACCTCGACGTTCGGGTGCTGGTGCAAGACCGCCTGCATCATGGTGAAGGTGTAGTAGTCGGTATCCAGAAGACTCTGGATGGTGCCGCTGTTTGAATCGAATGCGCTGTCCATGGCTCTTCCTTATGCGTTTGCCAGGCGGATGGTTTCTTCGCGGGTCAAGGCCACCGAAATCCCCGCTTGCTGCATGTCTTGGATGGCCTGGATGGCCCCCTCCTCACTGATGGCCCGGCAGGCCGGGAGGTGAATGATCACCTTGAAGCCAGCGGCGGCCAGTTGCAGGGCAGTGGTCTTGACGCAGAAGTCCAGCGCCAGCCCGCCAACAATCACCTGCTGCACACCCAGGCCGTTCAGGTACTCGATCACCCCGGTGGACAGCTTGCCGTGCAGGTCGTGGTAGCAGGCGCCGTAGGGGTGCAAATCCGGCTCGACACCCTTCCAGACGAAATAGTCGTAGTCATAGGGGCTCGGCAGTTGATCCAGCAGGGCGAAACCTTCGGTGCCGGGAACACAGTGGCTAACCCAGGTGATATCGGCATGCTCGAGGCCGGTCGGCACGAACATCTGTGCGTGATCGGCGACCACCCACGGAGCCAGGGGCGAATGGGCGTCCTTGCTGCCGATACGGAGGCTGGCCAGGGACGCGATGAAATTCAGCTCACCGGCAATCTGGTCACCGCCCGGCACCGGAAGCTCATCGGGGCATAGCGGCGTGAAGCTCTTTTGCGCATCGACATCGAAGGAAGCGGTTTTCCGGGTCAGGCTGTTCATGCTGGGTTTCTCCTCTTCATGGCGACGAGAGTACATAAGGTGTACTTTCATAACAACCCACTCACAGAAAATATTTTTGATGAACCATCCTTAACAATTGCTATTGACCAGCACCAATCATGTTTTCACTAAAAAGATTTTGCTGATAGAGTACATGTCATGTACCAAAAGAGAATGTGCCATGTTCGAGATTGCCCTTTATGGCGGCGCCTTCAATCCTCCGCACGCCGGTCACGCCCAGGTGATGATCGAGGCCTCACGCCTGGCCAGACGCGTGCTGGTGGTCCCCAGCTTCCGGCATCCTTACGGCAAACAAATGGTCGACTATGACGTTCGCCTGAACTGGTTGGAATCGATCGTCGAAAAGGTGCAGCCACTGTGCTGCGCCGAAGTGCGTGCAAGCCGGGTGGAACAGGTCGTGGCCCGTGGCGTTGAAGGCGCGATCTACAGCTACACCCTGCTCGCCCACCTCGCCGACAGCTTGGCCTTGGACGGCAAGCGGCTTGCGTTGGTGGTGGGCCGGGATGTTGCGGATCGGCTGCCAACCTTCTACCGCGGCCAGGAATTGCTGGAGCGTTTTTCCATTCTTTGCGTGGAGGAAAAGATCCACGTGCGCAGCACGGTGGTTCGCGAACGACTGGCGTTGGGCGAATCGCTTCCCTCCGACTGGATGGCTCCCGGCATGAACCCGTTAAACTATGATCTTTATGCGACCCACGGAAATCGACATGCCCACTAGCACAGCCCCCGCGCGCGACTACCTGCACACCATCGACCTCTGTGTGCTGCGCTTGTGTCGGGAGACCCAGGCGATTGAAATCCTCTTGAACCGCCGGGAAGCCGAGCCGTTCGCCGGTCACTGGGCGCTGCCCGGGATCGTGGTCAATGGTGACGTCGAAGATCTCACGCTGAACGACGCCGTGGAGCGCCTGCGCAGCTCAAGCAAAGTGGGCATGCCGCTGGCCTGGATCGAACAGGTCGGCACCGTCGGCGACGCGTTCCGCGATCCGCGCTGCTGGTCGTCGTCGACTTTTTATCTCGCGATTGTCAGCGAGGCGGTCCAGCTCGCCGAACACCAGGGTTTTTTCCCGCTCAAGGACGTCGCTGACGCCTCGATAAAGCTCCCTTTCGATCACAACAGCCTGGTGGCCGCTGTCCAGGAGCGGTTGCTGTCCAAAGCCCTCTACAGCAGCCTGCCGCTGATGTTCCTGGGCCCGGAATTCAGCGCGCCGGAAGCGGTGGGCATTTTCTCCGTGGTACTTGATCGCCCGGTGCTCAAGACCAGCATGCGTCAGCGTCTATTGAAGATGACCGAGGCGGGCTACTTGCAGGAAACCGGCCGCAAGAAAAGCGGCGACGGCGGCCGCCCGCAACGCACGGTGGAAAACCTCAAGCCGGCCAGCGTTTATCTTTTTGATCGGTGTTTTCTGGAGTGATTTGTGCGTACGGCCAGCACACCTTCCTGGCCCCGATATCAAAGGCCATGGGGTCTCTGCTAGATCAAAGAACAGATTAGGAGAGTCCTTCGAGCAATCCGGCTTCGCCCAGCAACTCCACGATGACATGCTCGTCAACCGCGTAGACACCACGAGAGGCTTTCCAGACCAGCTTCTTTTCCTGAAGGGCGATGAGCGCTTGCTGAACACCCGGCACTTCGACCTTTATATCGTGCTCTGCGATACCGGCCTGCTCCATCGCTTTCGCATAGAGCTCCATGGTGGGTGCCTCGAAGGGCGCATAGTTATCGCCTTTGGCACTCATGACGCGGATAACGGCGGACTGGACAGGGGTCAGGCTATGAATAACTTTCTTGAGGTTTGCGTTGAGCTCGTCAGCTTGCGCCCGAACCAACGTTGCGAATCGCTCGGGGATGGCTGCAGGATCCAGCGCAAAATCGAACCTGATCTCATCGGCGGCGGCACCTAGCAACTCAGGGCGATAACCACTCTCCTTGAACAACTCGAACACATTAGAGGGATCGAGCGGATAGGCGAGATCGATATTCGCGCAGAACCAGTTTATGAAATCCTGATCCAGGGTTGGAAATTGAACCATGGAGGCCCCAAAGAAAGCTTGGTCCTTACTATTGCGGAGCATGGCGAGCTTGTCCCGGTTCGATCCGGTGCAGACGATGCGAAGACCGTGGTGCTTCGAACTGTTTAACTCGTCCCTTGCCGCTTTCAGTGCGAAAAGCGCCGCAACGCCTTCATCCGTGGTGATCGCATGTTGAGCTTCGTCGATCATCAGGACGATGATCTTCTTCGACTCATCCGAAAGCGCCGCGAGCGCGGTGGTCAAGTCGATATCCCTGCCCAGCCCAATCTTGTCCAGACTGAAACTCAGGCCGCCGACAGTCACCTTCTCCATGCCAGCACTTTTCGCCAGACGGGTCACGAATCCTTCGCTCTGGCCAACGGCTTCTCGGACAGCCTCTACGATAACCAAACCAGGATCTTTCGTCAGGTCTTTCCAAAGATCGGCATACAATACGATCGCTCCCGCTGCCTCCAATGCTGGCCGCAAATCTTCTCGAGCGAAGGTGGACTTTCCCGTACGCCGAGGAGCAGCCAGAAAGACGCCCGAACTGGCAGCGCTACCAATGGCAACCTGCATGATCAGTTTTGAAAGGCGGGCAGCCAAAACGGGACGGTGATAAACGATCTCGACCATTGGGGACCTCTGGCGGGATTTTATAGAAAATTATAGAGCGACTATAGACCAATTATTTCGGCTTCTCATTGGGAATTATAGCCAATTATAGAGCGACTATAGATCAGTCCCCCTGAACCTGCCCAGCGCCAGTCTTTTATGATTCTAAAGCTGTTGACACTTGCAGCGCTGTCGCTTCATTCATGTAATTGCTCTTGCAAGGCCTGGTAACGCTGCCAGCCATCCGCCACCAGTTGCAATGAATGCTGTTGTTTTCTAGCGCTTTCCAGCTCTCGGTGAATGTCGGTCAGATCATCATATGAAAGTACTTTTTCATAATTGCGGGAATAATCGAGAAATACCTTCAGTCACTCCAGCCCGCAGTAAAGACCTTGCCAGGATGCATCAGCCCGGCCGGGTCCAGCGTGCGCGCTGATCCAAATCGCCAGAGCGTTTAGTTGCGCCCATAAAAAACCCCCTGGATTCAGGGGGTTAGTTTGGCCAGGAAGCTAGCCACAAACCGTCGAGCTGGGAGGCTGTTCCTACGCGCGACGTCCTTACTCAACCGTTACCGATTTGGCCAGGTTACGCGGCTGGTCCACATCAGTGCCCTTGAGCACCGCGACGTAGTACGACAGCAGTTGCAGCGGGATGGTGTAGAGGATCGGCGACAGGATGTCGTGGATGTGCGGCATGTGCACTACGTGGGTGCCTTCGCCATTGGTCATGCCAGCCTTTTCGTCAGCGAAGACAATCAACTGGCCGCCCCGGGCGCGCACTTCCTGCAGGTTGGACTTGAGCTTTTCCAGCAGCTCGTTGTTCGGCGCCACGGTGACCACCGGCATGTCGTTATCCACAAGCGCCAGCGGGCCGTGCTTGAGTTCACCGGCCGGGTAGGCCTCGGCGTGGATGTAGGAGATTTCCTTGAGCTTCAAGGCCCCTTCCATCGCCACCGGGAATTGCGCGCCACGCCCGAGGAACAGGGTGTGGTTCTTCTCGGCGAACAGTTCGGCGATTTTTTCCACCGTGCTGTCCATCGCCAAGGCTTCGCCCAGGCGGGCTGGCAGGCGGCGCAGCTCCTCCACCAAGGTTGCCTCGACCCCTTTGCCCAGGGTACCGCGCACCTGGCCCAGGGAGAGGGTCAGCAACAGCAGGCCCACCAGCTGCGTGGTGAATGCCTTGGTCGACGCCACACCGATTTCGCGGCCAGCCTGGGTCAGCAGGGTCAGGTCGGATTCGCGCACCAGCGAGCTGATGCCGACGTTGCAGATCGCCAGGCTGGCGAGGAAACCCAGTTCCTTGGCGTTGCGCAGGGCGGCCAGGGTGTCGGCGGTTTCGCCGGACTGGGAAATGGTGACGAACAGCGAATCGGGTTGCACCACCACTTTGCGATAGCGGAACTCGCTGGCCACTTCGACCTGGCACGGAATACCGGCCAGTTCCTCCAGCCAGTAACGGGCGACCATGCCGGCGTGATAACTGGTGCCGCAGGCCACGATCTGCACGTTGCGGACCTTGGCGAACAACTCGGCCGCCTGTGGACCGAACGCCTGGACGAGTACCTGGTTCTGGCTCATGCGGCCTTCCAGGGTGCGTTGGACCACGGCCGGTTGTTCGTGGATTTCCTTGAGCATGAAGTGGCGGAACTCGCCCTTGTCGGCGACATCGGCACCGTCGCGGTACTGGACGGTTTCACGTACCACGTCTTTGCCGTCGAGGTCCCAGATCTGCACGCTGTCGCGGCGAATTTCGGCGATATCGCCTTCTTCCAGGTACATGAAGCGGTCGGTGACCTGGCGCAGCGCCAACTGATCGGACGCCAGGAAGTTTTCCCCCAGGCCCAGGCCGATAACCAATGGGCTGCCACTGCGGGCCGCCACCAGGCGGTCAGGTTGTTTGGTGCTGATGACCGCCAGGCCATAGGCACCGTGCAGTTCCTTGACGGTGGCCTTGAGGGCGACGGTCAGGTCCACCAGGTCCTTGAGCTTGTGGTTGAGCAGATGGGCGATGACTTCGGTGTCGGTGTCCGAGGTGAACACATAGCCGAGCGCCTTGAGCTGTTCACGCAGGGCTTCGTGGTTTTCGATGATGCCGTTGTGCACCACCGCCAGCTCGCCGGAAAAATGCGGGTGAGCGTTACGCTCGCACGGCGCGCCATGAGTGGCCCAACGCGTGTGGGCGATGCCCAGGCGACCGAGCAGCGGTTCGGCTTCCAGCGCCTGTTCCAGCTCGCTGACCTTGCCCGGACGACGCATGCGTTCGAGCTTCTCGTCGTTGGTAAACACCGCCACACCGGCGCTGTCATAACCGCGGTACTCCAGGCGCTTGAGGCCCTCAAGCAAGATTGCTGTGATGTTGCGTTCAGCAACGGCACCGACAATTCCACACATGCTATTTCTCCTGGCTGACAGGCGCGCAGATCACAGTAATGCCGCGCGCCTGAATCTGATCGCGGGCCTCTACGGGCAGGCGATCATCGGTAATGAGGGTATGGACGCTGCTCCACGGCAGTTCCAGGTTGGGGATTTTCCGGCCGATCTTGTCGGCCTCCACCATCACGATCACTTCGCGGGCAACCTCAGCCATCACACGGCTCAGGCCCAGCAGTTCGTTGAAGGTGGTGGTACCTCGAACCAGATCGATGCCGTCGGCGCCGATGAACAGTTGGTCGAAGTCATAGGAACGCAGGACCTGCTCGGCCACCTGGCCCTGGAACGACTCGGAGTGAGGGTCCCAGGTACCGCCGGTCATCAACAGCACCGGCTCGTGCTCCAGTTCGCTCAGAGCATTGGCGACGTGCAGGGAATTGGTCATCACCACCAGGCCTGGCTGTTGGCCGAGTTGCGGAATCATGGCCGCCGTGGTGCTGCCGCTGTCGATGATGATGCGCGCATGTTCGCGGATCCGCTTCACTGCGGCCCGGGCAATGGCCAGTTTGTACCTGGAGACGGTTTGCCCGTTATCGGCCACCAACTCCTGCGGCATCGGCACCGCGCCACCGTAGCGACGCAGCAGCAGGCCGTTGGTTTCCAGGGCGGCGAGATCCTTGCGAATCGTAACTTCAGAGGTTTCGAAGCGCTTGGCCAACTCATCCACACTGACCTCTCCCTGCTCCTGGAGCAAGGCAAGAATGTTGTGACGGCGTTGTGGTGTGTTGCGTTTCGACATGGCGGGATAAGTTTCGATTCGAAAGATAACGTAAGCAATCAAAACCTATTGAAGGGATCTCGTCAAGGCAAGAGAAGAAAAATTCAGAAATCATGAAATCAATGTGGGAGCGAGCTTGCTCGCGAAGGGGCCAGGTCAGGCAATGCTGCTTTACCTGATACACCGCTATCGCGAGCAAGCTCGCTCCCACAAAGGGATCTGTGGATAACTTAGCTTTTCTTGATTTTTACCGGGCGCTTCCAGCCGTCGATATTGCGTTGCCGGGCGCGCGCCACCGCGAGCTGAGCGTTATCCACATCCTGATTGATGGTCGAACCTGCGGCCGTGCTTGAACCATCACCCAGGGTCACAGGCGCCACCAGCGAGTTGTTGGAGCCGATGAACACGTCCTCACCCAACACGGTTTTCCACTTGTTGGCGCCATCGTAGTTGCAGGTGATGGTCCCGGCGCCAATGTTGGTGCGGGCGCCGACTTCAGCGTCCCCCAGGTAGGTCAGGTGGCCAGCCTTGGCTCCTTCGCCCATATGGGCGTTCTTCAGCTCGACAAAGTTACCCACATGGGCCCGGGCGTCCAGCACGGTACCGGGACGCAGGCGGGCAAACGGGCCAGCATCGCTGCCCTCCCCCATGACCGCACCGTCGAGATGGCTGTTGGCCTTGATCACCACGCCTTTGCGCAGGGTGCTATCCTTGATCACGCAGTTCGGGCCAATGACCACGTCGTCTTCGATGACAACCTTGCCTTCGAGGATGACGTTGATATCGATGACCACATCGCGACCCACGCTGACTTCACCGCGCACGTCGAAACGGGCCGGATCGCGCAGGGTCACGCCTTGGGCCATCAGGCGGCGGGCGGCGCGCAATTGATAGTGGCGCTCCAGTTCGGCCAATTGCCGGCGATCATTGGCGCCCTGTACTTCCATGGCGTCCAACGGCTGTTCGGTGGCGACCACCAGCCCATCGCTGACCGCCATGGCGATCACGTCGGTCAGGTAGTACTCGCCCTGGGCGTTGTTGTTCGACAGCCGACTCATCCAGTCACCCAGGCGCTCAGCCGGCACGGCCAGAATCCCAGTGTTGCCTTCAGTGATCGCGCGCTGGGCTTCGTTGGCGTCCTTCTGTTCGACGATGGCGGTCACTTGGCCGTCGACGTTACGCACGATGCGGCCATAACCGGTGGGGTCCTCCAGCTCGACGGTCAACAGGCCCAACTGTTGTGGTGCGACATGCTTGAGCAGGCGTTGCAAGGTGTCGACTTCGATCAGCGGCACATCGCCGTAGAGAATCAGCACCGTATCCGCCGTGATGAATGGCACCGCCTGGGCCACCGCATGGCCAGTGCCCAGTTGTTTGTCCTGCAAGACGAAATTCAGGTCATCGGCGGCCAGGCGTTCGCGCACTGCATCGGCACCGTGGCCAATCACCACGTGAATGCGCTGTGGATCAAGTTGCCGGGCGCTGTGGATAACATGGCCGAGCATGGAATTGCCGGCTACCGGGTGCAAGACCTTGGGCAGCGCCGAACGCATGCGGGTGCCTTGACCGGCCGCGAGGATAACGATTTCGAGAGACATGACTGGCTACCAATCCTGGATGGTCAGCGGCTGCGACCAGATGATGAGTGTCGGGAAAAGAAAAAAGGGTAGCCGAGGCTACCCTTTTTAATCAATCGCACAGAAAGCAGACGGCTTAGCCGCCGAACTTCTTGCGGATCTGCTGGACGGTGCGCAGCTGGGCTGCGGCCTCGGCCAGACGTGCAGCAGCAGAACCGTAATCGAACTCCGCGCCTCGCTCGTGCAGGGCCTTCTCGGCAGCCTTGACGGCTTCCTGAGCGGAGGCTTCGTCCAGGTCGGCAGCACGTTGCACGGTGTCGGCAAGGACCTTGACCATGTTCGGCTGAACCTCGAGGAAACCACCGGAGATGTAGAACACCTCCCTTTCCCCGCCCTGCTTGGTCAGAGTAATCGGACCTGGCTTCAAGCTGGTGATCAGCGGTGCGTGACCCAGGGCGATACCAAGATCACCCAGCTCACCGTGCGCAACCACAAACTCGACCAGACCGGAGAAGATTTCCCCTTCCGCACTGACGATATCGCAATGGACTGTCATAGCCATCTGATTGCCTCAACCTAAATTAGCGCCCGTTACCGGGCGCCGGGATTACAGTTTCTTGGCTTTCTCGATCGCTTCTTCGATGCCGCCGACCATGTAGAACGCTTGTTCTGGCAGGTGGTCGTAGTCACCGTTGAGGATGCCTTTGAAGCCAGCAATGGTGTCTTTCAGGGAAACGTATTTACCCGAAGCACCGGTGAAGACTTCAGCCACGAAGAACGGCTGCGACAGGAAGCGCTGGATCTTACGAGCACGGGCTACCAACTGCTTGTCGGTTTCCGACAGCTCGTCCATACCCAGGATCGCGATGATGTCCTTCAGCTCCTTGTAGCGCTGCAGCACGTACTGAACGCCACGAGCGGTCTCGTAGTGCTCGGTGCCGATCACGTTCGGGTCCAGCTGACGGGAAGTCGAGTCCAGTGGATCTACCGCTGGGTAGATACCCAGGGAAGCGATGTCACGGGACAGTACGACGGTGGCGTCCAAGTGGGCGAAGGTGGTCGCTGGCGACGGGTCGGTCAAGTCGTCCGCTGGTACGTATACCGCTTGGATCGAGGTGATCGAGCCTTGCTTGGTGGAAGTGATGCGCTCTTGCAGCACGCCCATCTCTTCAGCCAGGGTCGGCTGGTAACCTACCGCCGAAGGCATACGGCCCAGCAGTGCGGATACTTCGGTACCGGCCAAGGTGTAACGGTAGATGTTGTCGACGAACAGCAGAACGTCGTTACCTTCGTCACGGAATTTCTCGGCCATGGTCAGGCCGGTCAGGGCTACGCGCAGACGGTTTCCCGGCGGCTCGTTCATCTGGCCGTAGACCAGTGCCACTTTGTCCAGAACGTTGGAATCCTTCATCTCGTGGTAGAAGTCGTTACCCTCACGAGTACGCTCACCCACACCGGCGAACACGGAATAACCGCTGTGCTCGATGGCGATGTTACGGATCAGTTCCATCATGTTTACGGTCTTGCCTACACCGGCACCACCGAACAGACCGACTTTACCGCCCTTGGCGAACGGGCAAACCAGGTCGATAACCTTGATGCCGGTTTCCAGCAGGTCGTTGCCGCCAGCCTGCTCAGCGAAGGACGGCGCAGGACGGTGAATGCCCCAACGCTCTTCTTCGCCGATCGGGCCAGCTTCGTCGATCGGGTTGCCCAGTACGTCCATGATCCGGCCCAAGGTCGCTTTACCGACCGGTACGGAGATGGCTGCGCCAGTGTTGTTGACGTCCAGACCGCGCTTCAAGCCCTCGGTGGAGCCCATCGCAATGGTACGAACCACGCCATCGCCCAGCTGCTGCTGAACTTCCAGGGTGGTTTCGGCGCCTTGAACCTTCAAGGCGTCGTAGATGCTCGGTACGCTGTCGCGTGGGAATTCCACGTCGATAACGGCGCCGATGATTTGAACGATACGTCCGCTACTCATAGCTGGATCCTCTGAATATTTGAACCGTTAAACCGCGGCAGCGCCGCCGACGATTTCCGAGATCTCTTGGGTGATCGCAGCCTGACGCGCCTTGTTGTAGATCAGCTGCAAATCGCTGATCAAATCACCGGCGTTGTCGGTAGCGTTCTTCATCGCGATCATCCGCGCCGCTTGCTCAGCTGCGTTGTTCTCGACCACCGCCTGGTAGACCTGCGACTCCACGTAGCGGACCATCAAGCCGTCGAGCAGCTCCTTGGCATCCGGTTCGTAGAGATAGTCCCAGTGGTGCTTGAGTTCCTGTTCCGGGGTCGCCACCAGTGGAATCAACTGCTCCACGGTCGGCTGTTGCGTCATGGTGTTGATGAACTTGTTGGATACCACGGACAGGCGGTCGATCCGGCCTTCCAGGTAAGCATCCAGCATCACCTTGACGCTGCCGATCAGGTCATTGATCGACGGTTCTTCACCCAGGTGGCTGATAGCAGCGACGACGTTGCCGCCGAAGTTGCGGAAGAAAGCCGCACCCTTGCTACCGACCACGCACAGATCGATCTCGACGCCTTGTTCGCGGTTTACCGCCATGTCCTTGACCAGGGCCTTGAACAGGTTGGTGTTCAAGCCACCGCACAGACCACGGTCACTGCTCACCACAACGTAACCAACGCGCTTGACGGCGCGTTCGATCATGAACGGGTGACGGTATTCCGGGTTGGCGTTGGCCAGATGACCAATCACCTGGCGGATGCGCTCCGCATAAGGACGGCTAGCAGCCATGCGCATTTGTGCCTTGCGCATTTTGCTGACCGCCACTTTTTCCATGGCGCTGGTAATCTTTTGCGTGCTTTTGATGCTCGCAATCTTACTGCGAATCTCTTTTGCGCCTGCCATGTAACACCTATCAGGTTAGCAAGCGGGAGCCTTGCGGCTCCCGCTGCGGCTTACCAGGTTTGGGTGGCCTTGAACTTCTCGATACCAGCCTTGAGGCCAGCGTCGATTTCGTCATTGAAGTCACCTTTAACGTTGATCTTGGCCATCAAATCGGCGTGATCGCGGTTGAAGAAAGCGATCAGCGCTTGTTCGAAGCTGCCGACCTTGGCGATTTCAATGTCAGTCAGGAACCCACGCTCAGCGGCATACAGCGACAGCGCCATGTCAGCGATCGACATTGGTGCGTATTGCTTCTGCTTCATCAGCTCGGTAACGCGCTGACCATGCTCAAGTTGCTTACGGGTCGCTTCGTCCAGGTCAGAAGCGAACTGGGCGAATGCCGCCAGTTCACGGTACTGGGCCAGGGCGGTACGGATACCACCGGACAGCTTCTTGATGATCTTGGTCTGAGCGGCACCACCCACACGGGATACCGAAACACCAGCGTTCACAGCAGGACGGATGCCCGAGTTGAACATGGCCGATTCCAGGAAGATCTGACCGTCGGTGATGGAAATCACGTTGGTCGGAACGAACGCGGAAACGTCGCCAGCCTGGGTTTCGATGATCGGCAGCGCGGTCAGGGAACCGGTCTTGCCAGTCACTGCGCCGTTGGTGAACTTCTCTACGTACTCTTCCGAAACGCGGGATGCGCGCTCCAGCAGACGGGAGTGGAGGTAGAACACGTCGCCTGGGTAGGCTTCACGGCCTGGTGGACGGCGCAGCAGCAGGGAAATCTGGCGGTAGGCCACTGCTTGCTTGGACAGATCGTCATAAACGATCAGCGCGTCTTCACCGCGGTCGCGGAAGTATTCGCCCATGGTGCAACCGGAGTACGGTGCCAGGAACTGCAGTGCGGCCGATTCGGAAGCACTGGCGGCAACGATGATGGTGTTAGCCAGTGCACCGTTCTCTTCCAGCTTGCGAACCACGTTGGCGATGGTCGATTGTTTCTGACCGATTGCCACATAGACGCAGAAGATGCCGCTGTTTTTCTGGTTGATGATCGCGTCGATCGCCAGAGCGGTCTTACCGATCTGACGGTCACCGATGATCAGCTCACGCTGGCCACGGCCGACAGGGATCATGGCATCGACAGCCTTGTAGCCAGTCTGTACAGGCTGGTCTACCGACTTACGCCAGATCACGCCAGGAGCAACTTTCTCGACCGCGTCGGTCTCGGTGTTGTTCAGCGGACCTTTGCCGTCAACAGGGTTACCCAGTGCGTCGACAACACGACCCAGCAGTTCCTTACCTACCGGAACTTCGAGGATGCGGCCGGTGCACTTGGCGCTCATGCCTTCAGCCAGAGAGGTGTACGCGCCCAATACCACGGCACCTACAGAGTCTTGCTCCAGGTTGAGGGCCATACCGTAGACGCCGCCCGGAAACTCGATCATCTCGCCGTACATGACGTCGGCCAGACCGTGAATCCGCACGATGCCGTCAGATACGCTGACGACAGTGCCTTCGTTACGGGCTTGGGAGGTCACATCGAGCTTGTCGATGCGGCCCTTGATAATTTCACTTATTTCGGAAGGATTGAGTTGCTGCATTGCTCTGCTGCCCCTTCAAACTCAAGATTTCAATGCTTCGGCAAGTTTCGCGATTTTGCCGCGAATCGAGCCATCGATAACCAGGTCGCCGGCGCGGATGACAACGCCCCCTATCAGGGACTTGTCTTCCTCGACTTGCAGGCGCACTTCCCGGTTGAGTCGTGCACTGAGAACCTTGGCGAGTTTGTCTTGCTGTTCTTGGTTCAATGCGAAAGCACTGGTCACTTCCACGTCTACCGACTTCTCTTGCTCGGCCTTGTACAGGTCAAAAAGAGTGGCGATCTCCGGCAGAAGCAGGAGACGGTCGTTTTCGGCAACGACGTGAATGAAATTCTGTGCCTTGGCATCGAACTTGTCGCCGCACACGTCAATGAACGTGGCGGCCTTTTCTGCGCTCGTCAGTCGCGGGGCCTTGAGCACGCGCTGCATGGTGTCGTCTTGCGACACCGCTGCAGCCAGGCCGAGCATGGCTGACCAATTGGCCAGTTGCTGGTGGGCCTGAGCGTGCTCGAAGGCCGCCTTAGCGTAAGGTCGGGCCAACGTGGTCAGTTCTGCCATGATCGCCCTCGCTTAGATTTCAGCAGCCAGTTGGTTAACCAGCTCTGCGTGCGCGTTTTGATCGATTGTGGCACCCAGGATCTTCGAAGCACCGCCAACGGCCAGAGCACCCACTTGGGCACGCAGCGCGTCTTTGACACTGTTGAGTTCCTGTTCGATCTCGGCTTGAGCCTGAGCCTTCACACGGTCAGCTTCGACGCGAGCCTGTTCACGGGCTTCGTCGACAATCTGGGTACCGCGTTTCTTGGCTTGCTCGATGATTTCAGCTGCCTGAGCTTTCGCTTCGCGCAGTTGCTGACCCACTTTCTCATGGGCCAACTCCAGGTCGCGAGCTGCACGGCTGGCAGCGTCCAGACCATCAGCGATCTTCTTTTGACGTTCGTGCAATGCCGCAATGACCGGAGGCCATACGAACTTCATGCAGAACAGTACAAAAATCAGGAACGCAACGGACTGGCCAATCAGGGTCGCATTAATGTTCACGCCAACACCTCGCAGTTACGTTGTCCATCACACCAATCTACTCGAGACATCCGAGTAATTAGCCAGCGATTTGACCAACGAACGGGTTCGCAAAGGTGAAGAACAGAGCGATACCAACACCGATCATGGTCACGGCGTCGAGCAGACCGGCCACGATGAACATTTTAACTTGCAGCATTGGAACCATTTCTGGCTGACGCGCAGCGCCTTCCAGGAATTTGCCGCCCAGCAGGCCGAAACCAATTGCGGTACCCAGTGCGCCCAGGCCGATCAACAGTGCAACAGCGATAGCGGTTAGACCAACTACAGTTTCCATCTTTCCTCCCGACTTTTACGTCGTATGGTTTAGGTTTTTTAGATTAAAGCGGTAAAACAAATCGTTTCATGCCCTGGTCGGGCCCCTTCCCGTTTGACCGGGAAGGACATCAGACTAGTCGAGACTGGCCTTAATGGTTTTCTTCGTGCGCCATCGACAGGTAGACGATGGTCAGCATCATGAAGATGAACGCCTGCAGGGTGATGATCAGGATGTGGAACACAGCCCACGCCCATTGCAGGACTACACCCAGGCCGCTGAGCCACAGCAGGCCGCTGCCGAACATCACAGCGATCAGGATGAACACCAGTTCGCCGGCATACATGTTGCCGAACAGACGCAGTGCCAGAGAAATCGGTTTGGCGATCAGGGTCACGAATTCGAGCAGGAAGTTCACCGGAATCAGCAGGGCTTGGACCAGGATGTTCTTGCTGCCGAACGGGTGCAGGGTCAGTTCGCCGATGAAGCCGCCGATGCCCTTGACCTTGATGCTATAGAAAATGATCAGTGCGAAGACCGAGAAGGCCATGCCCAGGGTCGCGTTCGGGTCGGTGGTCGACACGGCGCGGAATGGGATGTGGTGGTCACCGGAGATCAGGATGGCCAACTGAGGAATCCAGTCGACCGGTACCAGGTCGACGGCGTTCATCAGGAACACCCAGACGAAGATGGTCAGTGCCAGCGGTGCGATCACCGGGCTACGGCCATGGAAGCTGTCTTTCACGCTGCCATCGACGAATTCGACCAGTACCTCTACGAAGTTCTGCAGTGCACCAGGCTGACCGGAAGTCGCCTTCTTTGCCGCCATGCGGAAAAGAAAAACGAAAATCAGGCCCAATGCGACCGACCAGCCGAGGGTATCGACGTGGAAAGCCCAGAAGCCCATTTCCTTGGCTTCTGCTGCGGAGTGGGCAAAGCCCCAGCCGCCGTTGGGTAGCTGACCGAAGGTCAGGTTCTGCAAGTGGTGCTGGATATAGCCCGAAGCGGTTGTCTCTGCCATGGTTGCCTCAAACGCCCTAAGGTCTCGAAAGTCTTGTTCTCATTAGCAGGGGAGCGAACCAGCTAACCAGTTGGGTCAGCACGAAGACGCTGAATACAGCCAGCGGCGCCAGTGGCTTCACACCTGCGAACGTCAATGCAAACAGCATTGCCGTCAAAATCAGTTTCCCCGCCTCGCCGGCATAAAAAGACCGGACGATAGCCTGGGCTGCTCGGGCGCCGGAAAACCGAAAGGCCCTGTGAGCGAAGTAAATATTGGGAAGCAAGGCTATCAGGCCTCCGCAAAGGCCTGAGTATCCGGCGACGACTCCTTTCCATTGCCAGAGCGCCAGTGCGGCGATCAATACAACGGCGAATTGGGCCATCAAAACCGGGAAAACTGCCAGACGATGGAACGGCAAGCGGTTTGGCGTGCGGGTTTCCATCGCTTTTGCTCTCCAATAGTCGGCCGCCATAATTCAATAACTTGGCATAATTTGTGCCGACAAAATGCGCGCAGAGTATAGGGGCGGTTCTGCCCCTATTCAACTGTCAGGTAGTGATTTCCGACTGCGCGCTACAAGAGCAATTGTTTCAGCGAATGTGTGCAAGGACGCCTTGCAGCTCATCGAGGGAGTTGTAGCCAATCACCAATTGCCCCTTGCCCTTCTTGCCGTGGCGGATCTGCACCGCAGAGCCCAGGCGCTCGGCCAGGCGCTGTTCCAGGCGAGCGATATCCGGATCGGTTTTGGGTGCCTCGACAGGGGCCGGTTTGCCACTGAGCCACTGACGAACCAGTGCTTCAGTTTGGCGCACAGTCAGACCGCGTGCGACAACATGTCGCGCCCCTTCAACCTGTTGATTTTCCGGCAAACCGAGCAATGCACGGGCATGGCCCATTTCCAGGTCGCCATGGGACAGCATGGTCTTGATGACTTCCGGCAACGCGATCAGGCGCAGCAAATTGGCCACGGTCACGCGAGACTTGCCCACGGCCTCGGCAACTTGTTGCTGGGTCAGCTGGAACTCCTGCTGCAAACGTTGCAGGGCCACGGCTTCTTCAATCGGATTGAGGTCTTCGCGCTGGATGTTCTCGATCAGCGCCATGGCGATGGCGGTTTCATCCGGCACATCGCGGACCATCGCCGGAATGGTTTCCTGGCCGGCCTGCTGGCTGGCGCGCCAGCGACGTTCGCCGGCAATGATCTCGAAGCGCCCGTTGGCGATAGGCCGTACCACGATCGGTTGCATCACGCCCTGGCTCTTGATCGACTGGGCCAGTTCTTCCAGCGCCTGGGGATCCATGTCCCGGCGCGGCTGGTATTTGCCGCGCTGGATCAGGTCCAGCGGCAGGTGCTGCAACTCGCGTTGATCGACCTGTACGGCCTGCTCTTCCAGCGAACTGACAGTGGGACCACTGAGCAGTGCATCCAGTCCACGTCCGAGACCTCGTTTCTTGACGGCCATGGGGTTTCCTTAAGTTGGCTGGGCTGCAGCGGTGTGTGGGTTACGGCGCTGACGGCGAACCATCTCGCCCGCCAGGGCCAGGTAGGCCAGCGCACCACGGGATTGTTTGTCGTAGGCCAGGGCCGGCATGCCGTAGCTGGGCGCTTCGGCCAGGCGGATGTTCCGCGGGATGACCGTGTCGTAGAGCTGCTCGCCGAAGTGTTCCTTGAGCTGGGCCGACACATCGTTCATCAGGCTCAGGCGCGGGTCGTACATGGTCCGCAGCAGGCCTTCGACCTTCAGGTCCGGGTTCAGCAGTTCGGCGATGCGCTTGATGTTATCCACAAGGTCGCTCAAGCCTTCCAATGCGAAATATTCGCACTGCATGGGGATAATCACCCCATCGGCCGCCACCAGGGCGTTGAGGGTCAGCATCGACAGCGACGGCGGGCAGTCGATCAGGATGTAGTCGTAATTTTCCCGGATCGGCGCCAAGGCGCTGCGCAGGCGGCTTTCCTTCATCTGCATTTCCAGCAGCACCACTTCGGCCGCCGTCAGGTCACGGTTGGCCGGCAGCAGTTGATAACCGCCGTGTTCGGAGAAGTGCATGGCCTGGCCCAGATCGCATTCGCCGATCAGAACGTCGTAGATGGAGTTTTCCAGGCCATGCTTATCCACACCGCTACCCATGGTGGCGTTGCCCTGTGGATCGAGATCGATCAACAGCACCCGGCGCTTGGTCGCGACCAGGGATGCTGCGAGGTTGATACAGGTGGTGGTCTTGCCCACACCACCCTTCTGGTTCGCAATCGCGAATACCTTAGCCATTCTTGCTTGTGTTCCCAATCATGCCGTGCGGCGCAGTATCAGCAGATGGCGTTGGCCTTGGCAACCGGGTACGGCCAAGGCGTGTTCGCTATCAAGGTGGAAGTCTGCCGGCAATGCTACCAGCTCATCGGCCGGATGAACGCCCTTCATTGCCAGCCAGCGCGTATCGGCGTCACCCAGGTGGCGCGTCCAGTTGCTGAAGTTCTCCATGCTGCTGAACGCACGGGAGATGATCCCGTTGAAAGGCTGTGCAGGCTGGAACGCTTCGACACGGCTGTGGATAACTTGCAGGTTATCCAGTTTGAGTTCGAGTTTGACCTGGGTCAGGAAGCGGGTTTTCTTGCCGTTGCTATCCAGGCAGGTCACTTGCGAGTCAGGAAACAGTATCGCCAGCGGGATGCCCGGCATGCCACCGCCACTGCCAACATCCAGCCAGCGACCGTTTTCGATGAAGGACATGACGCTGAGGCTGTCGAGCAAATGGCGCGAGACCATTTCATCCGGATCGCGCACGGCGGTCAGGTTGTAGGCCTTGTTCCATTTGATCAACAACGCCAGATAACCCAGCAACTGCGCGTGCTGGGCTTCGGTCAAGTTGACACCAAGCTGACGGGCACCTGTGGATAACTCTTCAGCGTGTTGCGAGGTGACCATCGAACTCAAGCGCTTTGCTCCAACTGGCGGCCCGCGCCGCGTTTTTTCAAATGAATCATCAACAGGGAAATCGCCGCTGGCGTGACGCCGGGAATGCGCGAGGCCTGGCCCAGGGTCTCAGGACGGGTCGCACCGAGCTTGCCCTGGATTTCCTTCGACAACCCGGAAATGCCGGTGTAATCGATATCCACAGGCAGCTTGGTGTCTTCACTGGCGCGCAGACGGGCGATTTCGTCTTGCTGACGGTCGATGTAACCGGCGTACTTGGTCTTGATCTCGACCTGTTCGGCCACTTGTGGATCTTCCGCCCCCTGGCCGGTCACTTCCACCAACCCGGCATAATCGATTTCCGGGCGGCTCAAGAGGTTGAGCAGGTTGTACTCGTGGGTCAGCGGCGTGCCGAATTTCGCCGCGATGGCATCACCCTGCTCGGTACCGGGGCGAACCCAGGTGCTTTTCAGGCGCTGCTCTTCCAGTTCGATGCTTTCACGTTTCTTGCAGAACGCAGCCCAACGCACGTCATCCACCAGCCCCAGCTCACGACCTTTCTCGGTCAGGCGCAGGTCGGCGTTGTCTTCGCGAAGGATCAGGCGATATTCGGCGCGGGACGTGAACATCCGATACGGTTCCTGGGTACCCAGGGTAATCAGGTCATCCACCAGTACACCGATGTACGCCTCATCGCGGCGTGGGCACCAGCTGTCCTTGCCCTGGGCGCGCAGCGCTGCGTTGGTTCCGGCCAGCAGGCCTTGGGCGCCGGCCTCTTCGTAACCGGTGGTGCCGTTGATTTGCCCGGCGAAGAACAGGCCGCCAATGACCTTGGTTTCCAGGCTGTATTTCAGGTCACGCGGATCGAAGTAGTCGTACTCGATGGCGTAGCCCGGGCGAACGATGTGGGCGTTTTCCATGCCGCGAATCGACTGCACGATCTGCAATTGCACATCGAACGGCAGGGAGGTGGAGATCCCGTTCGGGTACAGCTCGTGGGTCGTCAGGCCTTCGGGCTCGATGAAGACCTGGTGGCTTTCCTTGTCGGCAAAGCGATGGATCTTGTCTTCGATCGATGGGCAATAACGCGGGCCGATGCCTTCGATTTCACCGGCAGCGGAATACATCGGCGAACGATCGAGGTTCGCCGCAATGATTTCATGGGTGCGGGCATTGGTGTGGGTGATCCAGCAACTGACTTGCCGTGGATGCTGTTCCTTGTTGCCCATGAACGACATGACCGGGATCGGCGTATCACCAGGCTGCTCGGTCATCACCGAGAAATCCACAGACCGACCGTCGATACGCGGTGGCGTACCGGTTTTCAAGCGCCCGACACGCAATGGCAGCTCACGCAAACGGTGAGCCAGAGCGATCGACGGCGGATCACCCGCGCGACCGCCGGAAAAGTTCTGCAAACCAATGTGGATAAGTCCACCGAGGAATGTCCCGGTGGTCAGCACCACGGAATCGGCGAAGAAACGCAGGCCCATCTGTGTCACGACACCGCGTACTTGATCCTGCTCGACGATCAGGTCATCGGCCGCTTGTTGAAATATCCACAGGTTCGGCTGGTTTTCCAGGATTTCGCGGACAGCGGCCTTGTACAGGACTCGGTCGGCCTGGGCGCGAGTAGCGCGCACGGCTGGGCCTTTGCGGCTGTTCAATACGCGAAACTGGATACCACCTTTATCGGTGGCCATGGCCATCGCGCCGCCCAGGGCATCGATTTCCTTGACCAGGTGGCTCTTGCCAATCCCACCAATGGCAGGGTTGCAACTCATGGCACCGAGGGTTTCCACGTTATGCGTCAGCAACAGGGTTTTTGCCCCCATGCGTGCTGATGCAAGTGCTGCCTCGGTACCGGCATGACCGCCGCCGATGACGATCACTTCAAAACGGGAAGGGAAATCCACCACGCACCTCGTGCCTGCTTAATTCAGGTAATTCGGAAATAGGTCTTGAGCCTGGCCAGAGCGATTTTCGAGCCAGGTCGGCAAGTATAGGGACTTCCCCTTTCCTAAAGAACCCTTTGCACAAAATTTAACCAGCTGTGGAAAACTCGCGGTTAAAGAAATTAAAAAGAAAGAATTTTATAAAACCTTTGTTTTTATGTTTATTTTTACTGAGCCCCCTTTCTGTGGATAACATCACACAGGCCTTTATTTTCAATATGTACAGAGATTCAAAACCCTGTGATCAGGTGGCCATGAGGGGGTTGGATAACCGGTGTAAGCCTGTGGATGAATGGGTCTGTTATCCACAGAGGCGGTTATCTTCAGATTTTAGGGGGCTTTATCAACCGACCTCAATGGCAGTTATTCACAGGGCTTAATCCACAGAAAAACGCCGCGATGGGTCACCGCAGCGTCCACAGGCAAGCCGCCATCAATGGCAATCGTTTCAAAAACAGAGAGGAGGAACCGGGTTTGCGTTGGACTCGAGAGGCTTCGAGGACAAACCCGGTTTGAAAAGCGGGGTTATTTACCGATGCAGAAGCTGGAAAAGATCCGACCCAGCAGGTCATCGGAGCTGAAGGCGCCGGTAATTTCCCCAAGGGAATGTTGCGCCTGGCGAAGGTCTTCGGCCAACAACTCACCCGCCCCCGCCAAGGTCAACTGCGCGCGACCGTGCTCCAGGGCGGCGCTGGCATGGCGCAAGGCTTCAAGATGCCGCCTGCGGGCGCTGAAGCTGCTTTCCGAAGTCTGCTCATAGCCCATGCAGGCCTTGAGGTGTTCACGCAGCAGTTCCAGGCCTTCCCCCGCTGCCTTTGCGCTCAGGCTGATCGTCACATGACCGTCGTTGCTGACCTCAAGGACAATCGCTTCCCCGGTCAGGTCGGCCTTGTTACGGATCAAGGTGACTTTCGCGGGATCCGGGCGGACTTCGAGGAATTCAGGCCACAAGGCAAATGGATCATCCGCTTCCGGTGCGGTGGCATCCACCACCAGCAGGACCCGGTCGGCTTCACCGATGGCCTTGAGCGCTCGCTCAACGCCGATTTTTTCCACCTGGTCATCAGTGTCGCGCAAACCTGCGGTATCCACTACGTGCAGTGGCATGCCATCGATGTGGATATGTTCACGCAGGATGTCCCGAGTGGTGCCGGCGATCTCGGTGACAATCGCCGCCTCGCGCCCGGCCAGGGCATTCAACAGGCTGGACTTGCCGGCATTCGGCCGCCCAGCGATCACCACGGTCATCCCATCGCGCAACAAGGCACCCTGCCCGGCTTCGCGCAGTACGGTGGATAACTCATCGCGCACTTTATCCAGCATGCTCAGCACGTGGCCATCGGCTAGGAAGTCGATTTCCTCTTCCGGGAAATCAATCGCGGCCTCAACGTAAATCCGCAGGCCGATCAATTGTTCGGTGAGGTTATGCACACGCTGGGAAAACGCACCCTGCAAGGACCGCAATGCGTTGCGGGCCGCCTGTGCAGAACTGGCTTCGATCAAATCGGCGATCGCCTCGGCCTGGGCCAGGTCGAGCTTGTCGTTGAGGAATGCCCGTTCACTGAACTCGCCCGGCCGGGCCAGGCGACAGCCCAGTTCCAGGCAACGCTTGAGTAGCATGTCCAGCACGATGGGGCCGCCATGCCCTTGCAGTTCCAGCACGTCTTCGCCGGTGAACGAATTCGGCCCCGGGAAATACAAGGCCAGCCCCTCGTCGAGGACCTGCTGGTCATCACTGAAAAACGGACCGTAATGAGCAAACCGCGGTTTGAGTTCACGACCGCTGATTGCCCTGGCCGCGACACTGGCCAAGGGCCCCGAAATACGGACGATGCCGACACCGCCGCGACCTTGGGCGGTGGCAACGGCGGCGATGGTTTCACGCGGTGCGCTCATAAACCGGTATCCAGACAAAAGTGACAGATAGCAAAACGCCCCACTAGGGGGCGTTTTGTGTGGTTATCCACAGAGCAAGTTACGCCTCGGCTTTTTTCGTCGCCGCTTCGATCTTACGCGTGATGTACCACTGCTGAGTAATGGACAACACGTTGTTCACAACCCAGTACAGCACAAGACCAGCCGGGAACCACAGGAAGAAGAAGGTGAAGATGATTGGCATCATTTTCATCACCTTTGCCTGCATCGGATCCGGAGGCGTTGGGTTCAGCTGCTGCTGGATGAACATGGTCGCGCCCATGATGATCGGCAGGATGAAGAACGGATCCTTGATCGACAGATCGGTAATCCACAGCATGAACGGTGCCTGACGCATCTCCACGCTTTCCAGCAACACCCAGTACAGCGACAGGAACACCGGCATCTGCACAAGAATCGGCAAGCATCCACCCAGCGGGTTGATCTTCTCTTTCTTGTACAACTCCATCATGGCCTGGGACATTTTCTGCCGGTCATCGCCATGTTGCTCTTTCAGCGCGGCCAGTTTCGGGGCCACAGCGCGCATGCGAGCCATGGATTTGTAGCTGGCGGCCGACAATGGGAAGAACAGCCCCTTGATCAGCATGGTCAGGAAAATGATCGACCAGCCCCAGTTACCGACGATGCTGTGGATATGTTGCAGCAGCCAGAAGATCGGCTGGGCAATGAACCACAGGAAACCGTAGTCCACGGTCAGTTCCAGGCCTGGGGATAACTCTTTCAGCACGGCCTGGCTTTTAGGGCCGGCATACAGAATGGCGCTGGTTTCGGCTTTCGCACCCGGTGCGGCAGTCAATGTCGGGCCGGTGTAGCCGATGATGAAGTTGCCTTTGCTGTCTTTACGCGTCTGGACGACATTGCTGTCGCCTTTCTGCGGGATCCAGGCTGTTACAAAGTAGTGCTGCAACCAGGCAACCCAGCCGCCTTGGACGGTTTCCTTGAGCGGGCCCTTGTCCATGTCCTTCATGGACACTTTCTTGTACGGCTCCGAACTTGTCCACAGGGCGGCGCCCAGGTAAGTCGCGGTGCCGGTGGCAGTGCTGGAAGACGGATCGGAGCTGGCGTCACGCTTCAATTGCGCGAACATCGCACCGGACCAGGGCTGTGCGCTCTGGTTGTCGATCAGGTAAGAGACGGTTACGTCATACAGGCCACGTTTCAAGGTGAAACGCTTGATGTAGTTGACGCCATCCTTGCTGAACTTCAGGTCCACGACCAGTTGGTCCTGACCATCAGCCAGTTGATAAGTCTTCTTCTCGGCGGAGTAGACCGGGCGACCGGCCGGGCTCGAATCCGGACCGTTTGTACCGATCAGGCCACTTTGGGCCAGATAGGTGCGCTCGTTACCGTTGTCGAACAACTGGAACGGGATTTCCGGATGATCCTGGCGACGTGGATACAGCGGCAGCTTCAGCTGGGCGACGTCACCACCTTGTGGATCGATTGCCAGCTCGAGCACGTCCGTCTTGACCTGGATGAGATCTTTGCTTACGGCCACCGGGGCTTCGGCGGGAGCGCTGGTATCGCTTGCCGCGCGCGGGATGTCGTCATTGCTGGCAGCATTGTTGCCAACTGGGGCATCCGGCAGGCTCGGTGCGGTATTGCTGGCTGCAACATTCTGAGTCGGCAGGGCAGCCTGGCCATAGTCCTGGTTCCATTTAAGGACCATGACGTAGGACACGATTGCCAGGGCGACGATCAGGATCGTGCGTTTGATATCCATGATTACTCGGCCATCGAAGAAGAACGGGAGGTAGGGATAGGCGGAACCGGGTCATAACCGCCGGGATTCCACGGATGACAGCGACCTAAACGACGAAAGGTCAGCCAGCCACCGCGCAGTAGGCCATGATTTTCTATGGCTTCGTACGCGTAGCAGGAACAACTGGGGTAGAAACGACAGTGACTGGCCATCAAAGGACTAATGGCATAGCGGTAAAACTGGATCGGAACGAGTGCCAGTTTACGCATCGGGACTGTCTACCCCTACAGTTTCGGTGTTGACTGCTGGTACTGGCTTGTTGCGGGCCAGACGTTTCCAGAGCTTGCCGAAATGCTGAATCAATTCGGGGTTTTCTACGTCACCCAAACCTTTGCGCGCGACGATAACAATGTCCCATCCAACCAGTGAATCCTGGTTCAGGCGAAACGATTCGCGCATCAGACGTTTGAGGCGATTGCGCTGAACAGAGAGCTTGACGCTCTTTTTCCCGATAACCAGCCCTAGTCGGGGGTGATCGAGATCGTTACTGCGCGCAAGGAGCAGGAGATTTTTCCCCGGAACCTTGCCGGTAGGGGAGTCAAAGACTGCCTTGAAATGCCGGGGTGTAAGCAGACGCTTTTCCCGACTGAAGTCCTGACTCACCTCCAGTGCCGGATTATCAAACTGCCAGACGCGCACGACCTTTGGCGCGACGACGCGACAGGACGGCACGACCGTTCTTGGTAGCCATGCGAGCACGGAAACCGTGGGTACGAGCGCGTTTGATAGTGCTTGGTTGGAAAGTACGTTTCATGTCGTGTTACCTGGTTCGTCCACAACGGGCCGGAATGGCCCCCGTTTTAAGAGACCGGGGATTCTAGAGAAAGCAAGCCTCTAGGTCAATTTCCAACCAGCGTTTCCTTTAAATAGATATCCGGACGCTTGGCCGGATTCATCACACGACGCTAGATATAGAAATAAAGAAGGGAATTATTTAAAGCTTTTCTGTAAAGCTTATAAAAGCAAGGTCGCCGCCTGTCTGTGGATAACCATGCTCAGGCCTTGTAATCCGCCATGTACAGAGAATGACAACTACAGGGGAAAGCAGTGGCCAGCCTGTGCTGCGCTGTCGGATAAGCTGTGTGTGGAATGCAAGGTTATCCACAGGGCGGTTATCCACCGACTTTCGCCCCCACTTGTGCAACGACCTCAGGCCCGGTTATCCACAGAGCTTATCCACTGACCGCCCGTCGTCTTTATCGCGGTTAACGCATTGATAAATCATGGGCGATCAGCAAGCTGCATGTGGATAAGTGGGCGTCTGCTCGCTACAATGGCCGCTTGTTTTTGCCTCACCGGCTTTCAACTTAGGGGATATCCGTGTCAGTGGAACTTTGGCAGCAGTGCGTGGAGCTTTTGCGCGATGAGCTGCCTGCCCAACAATTCAACACTTGGATCCGTCCACTACAGGTCGAAGCCGAAGGCGACGAGTTGCGTGTCTATGCACCGAACCGTTTCGTTCTCGATTGGGTCAACGAAAAGTACCTGGGCCGGGTCATGGAGCTGCTCGACGAGCATGGCAATGGCATGGCGCCTGCGTTGTCCTTGTTAATAGGCAGCAAGCGCAGCTCGGCACCGCGCGCCGCACCCAATGCGCCGCTGGCCGCCGCTGCGTCACAGGCCCAGCAGGCGGCAACGGCACCGGTTAACAACCATGCCGCCCCGGCACCCGCGCCTGCCCCGAGCAAACGCAACGCACAAAAGGTCGCCGAGGTCAGCGAAGAGCCGTCCCGGGACAGCTTCGACCCGATGGCCGGTGCCAGCTCCCAGCAGGCGCCGGTGCGTGCCGAACAGCGCACCGTCCAGGTCGAAGGTGCGCTCAAGCACACCAGCTACCTGAATCGGACCTTTACCTTCGAGAATTTCGTCGAAGGTAAATCCAACCAACTGGCCCGCGCTGCGGCCTGGCAGGTCGCGGATAACCCCAAGCATGGCTACAACCCGCTGTTCCTTTATGGTGGCGTAGGCCTGGGTAAGACCCACTTGATGCATGCGGTGGGCAACCACCTATTAAAGAAGAACCCGAATGCCAAGGTCGTGTACCTGCATTCCGAGCGTTTCGTGGCCGACATGGTCAAGGCGCTGCAGCTGAACGCGATCAACGAGTTCAAGCGTTTCTACCGTTCGGTGGACGCTCTGCTGATCGACGATATTCAGTTCTTCGCCCGCAAGGAACGTTCCCAGGAAGAGTTTTTCCACACCTTCAACGCATTGCTTGAAGGCGGGCAGCAGGTCATTCTCACCAGTGACCGCTACCCGAAAGAAATCGAAGGCCTTGAAGAACGTCTCAAGTCGCGTTTCGGCTGGGGCCTGACGGTGGCCGTCGAGCCGCCCGAGCTGGAAACCCGGGTCGCGATCCTGATGAAGAAAGCCGACCAGGCCAAGGTCGAGCTGCCTCACGACGCCGCGTTCTTCATCGCCCAGCGTATCCGCTCCAACGTGCGTGAGCTCGAAGGTGCCCTCAAGCGGGTGATCGCTCACTCGCACTTCATGGGCCGCGACATCACCATCGAGTTGATTCGCGAATCCTTGAAGGACTTGTTGGCGCTCCAGGACAAATTGGTTTCTGTGGATAACATTCAGCGAACTGTTGCCGAATACTACAAAATCAAGATTTCCGACCTGCTGTCCAAACGCCGTTCGCGTTCGGTAGCACGTCCGCGTCAGGTGGCCATGGCCCTGTCCAAGGAACTGACCAACCACAGCCTGCCGGAAATCGGCGATGTGTTTGGCGGCCGCGACCATACCACCGTGCTGCACGCCTGTCGCAAGATCAACGAACTTAAGGAATCCGACGCGGACATCCGCGAGGACTACAAGAACCTGCTGCGTACACTGACCACTTGATGACCACCAGCGCAGCTTATTAAGGCAAGGGACTAGACCATGCATTTCACCATTCAACGCGAAGCCCTGTTGAAACCCCTGCAACTGGTCGCAGGCGTCGTCGAACGCCGCCAGACCTTGCCGGTACTTTCCAACGTGCTGCTGGTTGTCGAAGGCCAGCAATTGTCGCTGACCGGTACCGACCTGGAAGTCGAGCTGGTCGGTCGTGTGCAACTTGAAGAACCGGCCGATCCGGGTTCCATCACCGTGCCGGCGCGCAAGCTGATGGACATCTGCAAGAGCCTGCCCAACGACGCGCTGATCGACATCAAGGTCGATGAGCAGAAGCTCGTGGTCAAGGCCGGTCGCAGTCGCTTCACCCTGTCGACCCTGCCGGCCAACGATTTCCCGACCGTGGAAGAAGGCCCAGGTTCGCTGACCTGCAGCCTGGACCAAAGCAAATTGCGTCGCCTGATCGAACGCACCAGTTTCGCCATGGCCCAGCAAGACGTGCGTTATTATCTCAACGGCATGCTCCTGGAGGTTTCCGCCGGCGTCATCCGCGCCGTTGCCACCGACGGGCATCGCCTGGCCATGTGCTCGATGCAGGCTGATATCGGTCAGCCGGATCGCCATCAGGTGATCGTGCCGCGTAAAGGTATCCTGGAGCTGGCCCGCCTGCTGACCGAGCCGGACGGCAACGTCAGCATCGTGCTGGGCCAGCATCACATCCGCGCCACCACCGGTGAGTTCACCTTCACCTCGAAGCTGGTCGACGGCAAGTTCCCAGACTACGAGCGCGTGCTGCCAAAAGGCGGTGACAAGCTGGTGTTGGGCGATCGCCAGGCCCTGCGCGAAGCCTTCAGCCGTACCGCGATCCTGTCCAACGAGAAGTACCGTGGCATCCGTCTGCAACTGGCCAATGGTCAGCTGAAGATCCAGGCGAACAACCCGGAGCAGGAAGAAGCGGAAGAAGAAGTGGGCGTTGAGTACAACGGCGGCTCCCTGGAAATCGGCTTCAACGTCAGCTACCTGCTCGACGTGCTGGGGGTGATGACCACCGAGCAAGTGCGACTGATCCTGTCCGACTCCAACAGCAGTGCGCTGGTGCAAGAGTCCGATAACGACGATTCGGCTTACGTTGTCATGCCGATGCGTCTGTAATCATGCCCAGCAGAAGCTAGATGTCCTTAAGTCGCGTCTCGGTCACCGCGGTGCGCAATCTGCACCCGGTGACCTTCTCCCCCTCCCCCCGCATCAATATCCTTTATGGCGCCAACGGCAGCGGCAAAACCAGCGTCCTGGAAGCCGTGCACCTGCTGGGGCTTGCCCGTTCGTTCCGCAGCACCCGCCTGCTACCGGTCATCCAGTACGATCAACTGGCGTGCACGGTGTTCGGGCAGGTGGAACTGGCCGAAGGTGGCCATAGCGCCCTGGGGATCTCGCGGGACCGACAAGGCGAATTCCAGATCCGCATAGATGGGCAGAACGCTCGCAGTGCTGCTCAGTTGGCTGAGATCCTGCCATTGCAGTTGATCAACCCGGACAGCTTCCGTCTGTTGGAGGGCGCACCGAAGATTCGTCGGCAATTTCTCGACTGGGGCGTGTTCCACGTGGAACCGCGGTTCATGGCGACTTGGCAACGCCTGCAGAAGGCGTTGCGCCAGCGAAACTCTTGGCTGCGACATGGTACACTTGACGCCGTTTCGCAAGCGGTTTGGGACAGGGAACTGTGCCAGGCCAGCGCTGAAATCGATGAATACCGCCGCGCTTACATCAAAGCCTTGAAACCGGTCTTCGAGCAGACCTTGAGCGAACTGGTTGAGCTTGAGGGCCTGACGCTCAGCTATTACCGAGGCTGGGACAAGGACCGGGAACTGAGCACCGTGTTGGCTGGCTCGCTACAGCGGGACCAGCAGATGGGCCATACCCAGGCTGGACCACAACGTGCTGACTTGCGCCTCAGATTGGGCGCACATAATGCCGCGGACATCTTGTCCCGGGGGCAGCAGAAGTTGGTGGTGTGTGCCTTGCGTATCGCTCAGGGGCACCTGGTCAGCCAAGCCCGGCGCGGTCAGTGTATTTATCTGGTGGATGACTTGCCGTCCGAGCTGGACGAAGCCCACCGCCGCGCGTTGTGCCGCTTGCTGGAAGACTTACGCTGCCAGGTGTTCATCACTTGTGTAGACCACGAATTATTGAGGGAAGGCTGGCAGACGGAAACGCCAGTCGCCCTGTTCCACGTGGAACAGGGCCGTATCACCCAGACCCACGACCATCGGGAGTGAAGGCATTGAGCGAAGAAAATACGTACGACTCAACGAGCATTAAAGTGCTGAAAGGCCTGGATGCCGTACGCAAACGTCCCGGTATGTACATTGGTGACACCGACGATGGCAGCGGTCTGCACCACATGGTGTTCGAGGTGGTCGACAACTCCATCGACGAAGCCCTCGCCGGCCATTGCGACGACATCAGCATCATCATCCACCCGGATGAGTCCATCACCGTTCGTGACAACGGCCGTGGCATCCCGGTAGACGTGCATAAAGAGGAAGGCGTTTCCGCTGCCGAGGTCATCATGACCGTCCTCCACGCAGGCGGTAAGTTCGACGACAACTCCTACAAGGTCTCCGGCGGTCTGCACGGTGTAGGTGTTTCGGTGGTGAACGCGCTGTCCGAAGAGCTGGTCCTGACCGTTCGCCGCAGCGGCAAGATCTGGGAACAGACCTATGTCCACGGCGTACCTCAGGCGCCTATGGCGATCGTTGGCGACAGCGAAACCACAGGCACCCAGATCCACTTCAAGGCCTCGAGCGAAACCTTCAAGAATATCCACTTCAGCTGGGACATCCTGGCCAAGCGGATTCGTGAACTGTCCTTCCTCAACTCCGGTGTCGGTATCGTCCTCAAGGACGAGCGCAGCGGCAAGGAAGAGCTGTTCAAGTATGAAGGTGGCTTGCGGGCGTTCGTTGAGTACCTGAACACCAACAAGACCCCGGTCAACCAAGTGTTCCACTTCAACGTCCAGCGTGAAGACGGCATCGGCGTGGAAATCGCCCTTCAGTGGAACGACAGCTTCAACGAGAACCTGTTGTGCTTCACCAACAACATCCCGCAGCGCGACGGCGGTACTCACCTGGTGGGCTTCCGTTCGGCACTGACTCGCAACCTGAACAACTACATCGAACAAGAAGGCCTGGCGAAGAAGCATAAAGTCGCCACCACCGGTGACGATGCCCGCGAAGGCCTGACAGCGATCATTTCGGTGAAGGTGCCGGATCCGAAGTTCAGCTCCCAGACCAAGGACAAGTTGGTGTCTTCCGAAGTGAAGACCGCCGTTGAACAGGAGATGGGCAAGTACTTCTCCGACTTCCTGCTGGAAAACCCGAACGAAGCCAAGCTGGTGGTTGGCAAGATGATCGACGCCGCCCGTGCCCGTGAAGCGGCGCGCAAGGCCCGTGAGATGACCCGCCGTAAAGGCGCGCTGGACATCGCCGGCCTGCCGGGCAAACTGGCTGACTGCCAGGAAAAGGACCCTGCCCTGTCCGAGCTGTACCTGGTGGAAGGTGACTCCGCTGGCGGTTCCGCCAAGCAGGGTCGCAACCGCCGCACCCAGGCCATCCTGCCGCTCAAGGGCAAGATCCTGAACGTCGAGAAGGCGCGCTTCGACAAGATGATTTCCTCCCAGGAAGTCGGCACCTTGATCACGGCGTTGGGCTGCGGCATTGGCCGCGAAGAGTACAACATCGACAAGTTGCGCTATCACAACATCATCATCATGACCGATGCTGACGTCGACGGTTCGCACATCCGTACCCTGCTGCTGACGTTCTTCTTCCGTCAGTTGCCGGAGCTGATCGAGCGCGGCTACATCTACATCGCCCAGCCGCCGCTGTACAAGGTCAAGAAAGGCAAGCAAGAGCAATACATCAAAGACGACGACGCCATGGAAGAGTACATGACGCAGTCGGCCCTTGAAGACGCGAGCCTGCACCTGAATGAAGATGCCCCAGGCATTTCCGGTGAAGCCCTCGAGCGCCTGGTGAACGACTTCCGCCTGGTGATGAAGACCCTCAAGCGTCTGTCGCGCCTGTACCCACAGGAACTGACCGAGCACTTCATCTACCTGCCCGCCGTGAGCCTGGAGCAACTGTCCGATCACGCAGCGATGCAAGATTGGCTGGCCCAGTACGAAGTACGCCTGCGCACCGTCGAGAAATCCGGCCTGGTCTACAAAGCCAGCCTGCGTGAAGACCGTGAACGTAACGTCTGGCTGCCGGAGGTCGAGCTGATCTCCCACGGCCTGTCGAACTACGTCACCTTCAACCGTGACTTCTTCGGCAGCAACGACTACAAGACCGTCGTATCCCTGGGCGCGCAACTCAGCACGTTGCTGGACGAAGGTGCGTACATCCAACGCGGTGAGCGCAAGAAGTCCGTGACCGAGTTCAAGGAAGCCCTTGAATGGCTGATGGCCGAAAGCACCAAGCGCCACACCATCCAGCGATACAAAGGTCTGGGTGAGATGAACCCGGATCAGCTGTGGGAAACCACCATGGACCCAGGCTCGCGCCGGATGCTGAAAGTCACCATCGAAGACGCCATTGGCGCGGACCAGATCTTCAACACCCTGATGGGTGATGCAGTCGAGCCTCGTCGTGACTTCATCGAGAGCAATGCGTTGGCGGTATCCAACCTGGATTTCTGATCCCTTCAGCAGCACCGCTCCAAAAAAAAGCCAACGCTGATGCGTTGGCTTTTTTTTACATTTGAAAAACCTGCACCGTTTTCAGGCCGGTGGATAAAAAACCGGGTAACTCGGTAACACCTTGGCACAAAGCCTTCGCGCTCAATAGGTTATGAATTGAGTGAGAGCCCCGGATAACGGGGCCTCAGGTTTTCTGGCGCAGAACTTGCGTGTTAAATAAATTACACATCGTTTCTTTAAATTGACAGGGAAGCGGTGGGTACGAGGTGACACGAATAAATCCAACACCAAGGGTAGTCTCAATGAGCGGTACGCAAACTTCCAATCATCTGGAGCAAGGGCTCAAACCCCGGCATGTGACGATGCTATCTATCGCCGGCGTCATCGGCGCTGGCCTTTTCGTGGGTTCCGGCCACGCTATCGCAGCGGCCGGTCCGGCCGTGCTGCTGGCTTACGCTGCCGCGGGTGCTCTCGTGGTGCTAGTGATGCGGATGTTGGGCGAAATGGCAGTGGCGTCGCCGGACACTGGTTCCTTCTCCACCTATGCTGACCGTGCGATTGGTCATTGGGCCGGTTTCACCATCGGCTGGCTCTACTGGTGGTTCTGGGTCCTGGTGATTCCGCTGGAAGCCAACGCCGCCGCAACGATCCTGCATGCCTGGTTTCCGAACGTGGCGATCTGGGCCTTCACCTTGGTCATCACCCTGCTGCTGACGGTCACCAACCTGTTCAGCGTGAAAAATTACGGGGAGTTCGAATTCTGGTTCGCCTTGGTCAAGGTGGTAGCAATCATCGGCTTCATTGGCTTGGGTGTGATGGCGATCTTCGGCGTGCTGCCCACCAGCCAGGTCAGCGGTGTTTCGCACCTGTTCGACACCCAGGGCTTCCTGCCCAACGGCATGGGCGCGGTGTTGGGGGCCATCCTGACCACCATGTTTTCGTTCATGGGCACCGAGATCGTGACCATCGCGGCGGCCGAGTCGAAGAACCCTGGCCAGCAGATTTCCAAGGCGACCAACTCGGTCATCTGGCGGATTGGCTTGTTCTATCTCGTCTCCATCTTCATTGTCGTTGCCTTGGTGCCGTGGAACGATCCGCTCCTGGCCAGCGTCGGTTCCTACCAGACAGTCCTGGAACGCATGGGCATCCCCAATGCCAAACTGATCGTCGATATCGTCGTCCTGGTGGCAGTCACGAGCTGCCTGAACTCGGCGCTGTATACGGCTTCGCGGATGATGTTCTCGTTGGGTAAGCGTGGTGATGCGCCGGCCGTTTCCCAGCGTACCAACAAGAGCGGTACGCCTCACTGGGCGGTGATGCTGTCGACCGGCGCGGCCTTTTTGGCGGTGTTCGCCAACTACGTGGCACCGGCGGCGGTCTTCGAATTCCTGCTGGCCAGCTCTGGCGCCATTGCGTTGCTGGTGTACCTGGTCATCGCGATTTCGCAGCTGCGCATGCGCAAACAACGCATGGCTCGCGGGGAAAAAATCGCTTTCAGCATGTGGCTGTTTCCCGGCCTGACCTACGCAGTGATTGTCTTCATCGTCGGGGCCTTGGCCATCATGCTGTTCCAGGAAGCCCATCGCGTGGAGATCCTCGCGACCGGCCTGCTGAGTGTCTTGGTGGTGATATCCGGCGTGCTGATACAGCGCCGTCGGATCGCAAAAGCAGGAAGCTTGGTACCGACGCTTGGGTGATGATGTTGTGGCGAGGGGATTTATCCCCGTTGGGCTGCTCAGCAGCCCTAAAGCAGTGAATTCTATCTTCCAGGCACACCGAGTTGCTTGGTTGGGGGCTGCTGCGCAGCCCAGCGGGGATAAATCCCCTCGCCACAGATGTATCCAATACCTAACTCGCGACGGACGCTTCGCTCCCCGCCGCCACACTCTCCAACCGATACCCATACCCATAAATCGTCAGCAATTGCCAACCCCGGTCTGCCGTCAGGCCGAGCTTGTTGCGCAGGCGATAGATATGGGTGTCGAGCGGGCGGGACGAGGTCATTTCTTCGTGGGTCCAGAAGCGTTCGTAGAAATACTCCCGAGACAGCGGCCGGCCCAGGTTGGCGAACAGGCACCTGGCCAGGCGGTATTCCCGCTCGGTCAGGCTGATGGGAATGCCGGCGCGGGTGATGGTCAGCTCGGCGTCGTCGAACGCCAGGTCGTTGAACACCAGCACGTCGTTGGCGGGCGCGCGTTGCAGGTTGTGACGGCGCAGCACAGCGGTGACCCGGGCCTTGAGCTCGTTGGGCCGGAAGGGTTTGCTCACATAGTCGTCAGCACCGGCGTTGAGGGCCTGGACGATGTCGTGCTCGCCGTCGCGACTGGTCAGCATGATGGCGGCCGGTGGTGAATCCATGTGTTCGCGGGTCCAGCGCAGCAATGAGAGCCCGCTGATGTCCGGCAGTTGCCAGTCGAGGATCAACAGGTCGAAGGTTTCCCGACGCAGTTGCCGCAACAAGTCCTCGCCTCGTTCAAAGCTGTGCAGGGTCCAGGCTTGCTCGCCCCTGCCGGGGATTTGTTGCAGGGTCTGTTCTACCCGGCGCAGCTCGGCCGGTTCATCGTCCAGTATGGCGACACGCATGGAATGCGATTCCTTGATCTCGAGAGTAACGGACATCTTCAGGTGGCAATGAAACGCAGCCGGTGGCTGATTCGTTGTCATTGACCTGTCGCTGGCTGCGACAATACCGGCTCGCGGCACGGAGGGAAAGGCAGCAGCGCGCCACCTATCGAGTCCCGTTATAGTCATGGGCTTTGCAGGCCCGTAAAGAAATCCCCATTCTTGAGGTTGGCCAGGAGGCCTATGAGTAACCAGCGTCGCCGTGAAAGTCGTGAGCCAACCCAGGTCCAGCGGTTGTTTCGTCAGTTGGTGCGGGAGTGGTTGTGGATAAGTTTGTTGCTGTTGCCGCTGACGGCCTTGCTGTCATTGAGCAGCCAAGCGACGGGTAACCATCCATGCGCTGTGTTGTTGTCGGTGTGTTTGGTGGCCTGTGTATTGGGCTTGTTGCTGCTGCGCCCGCACCTGGCCTTGTGGACAACAGTGGGTGGCATGAGCCTGGCTCTGTTGATCAGTGCCGTGCTGGGCGCGCGAGGCTGGTGGTGGTCGCCCATGGCAAGTGTGCTGGGTATCCTATTTGGCTACCTGATCTGGAATTGGCGCCGCCTGAGCGTGGTGCTGGCCTATTTCGGCTGGGAGCTGGCACGCCTGGACGCGGAACCCAAGGTCTTCCCGGAACGTCGCCGCGCCTCCTACACCGGCAGCGACCGCTTGCAGGGGCAGATCATGGCCCTGGAGCAGGCCATGAGTCGAACCCGCGACACCCGACGCTTCATTGCCGACGGCCTGGAATATTTGCCGGTGGCGACCATGATCTGTGATCCTCAAGGCAAGCTGTTGCTCGGCAATCGCAAGGCGCGCGAGTTATTCGGCCATGGCCTGGCAGGTGGCGACGTGCTGGAGCATCTCGGGCAATTGGGTTACCCAGGGTTGGAGCATGGGGCGCATCACCGGTTATCCACATTGCCCTTGGTGGAGTTTCGCGACATTCGCGAGCGCAGCTTGCGCCTGGAACGGGCGGCGTTGTTGCCGGTTGATGGCGATGCGCCGATTGGCTGGTTGTTGAGCCTCACGGACCTGAGTGCCGAACGTGAAGCTGAAGAACAGCGCAGCGTCATGCTGCGTTTCCTTTCCCATGATTTGCGCGCCCCGCACTCGGCGATCCTTGCATTGCTCGATGTGCAGCGGCATCAGGTCGGTGGGGATAATCCGCTGTTCGACCAGATCGAGCGCCAGGTACGTCGCGCCCTGGACCTGACCGAGGGCTTCGTGCAATTGGCCAAGGCCGAATCCGAGGCGTATCAATTCCAGCCGACGCTGTTCGCCATGCTGGTTCTGGATGTGCTCGACCAGGCGTTGCCCATCGCCCAGGCAAAACGCATCCAGTTGATTCATGAGATAGAGGATGAAGAGGCGATGGTGAGGGCGGATCAGCCGTTACTGACTCGTGCCCTGTTCAATCTGCTGGAAAATGCCATCAAGTACAGTGTGCCCGACACCTGCATTTCGCTGCAGGTTCATTGCACCCCGGGCTGGTTGATCTGCAATGTCGCCGACCAGGGCAAAGGTATCAGCGCCGAAGAACTACCAGACCTGTTTAGTCAGTACCGACGGTTTTCTTCGGCTCACGGGGTCGATGGAATTGGCTTGGGGCTGTCGATGGTCAAGGCTGTGGTTGACCATCACGAGGGGAAAATCGAGTGCCGTAGCGTGGTGGGTAAAGGCACGACGTTCAGCCTGCGTTTCCCGTTATTGGAAGATTGAAAAGATCGCAGCCTTCGTCTGCATGAGCTGCCGAAGGCTGCGATCTTTGGGTGCTATAAAAAACTTATGCACCTGAAGGTGGGCTTTATGTGTTTAGGAAATATGTATTAAAAACATAGATCTACAGCATAAAAGCACCGCATTTAGAAAAAACGGTACACAGGTTATCCACAGATCTCAAACAGCGAGCTGGTCGGTGCTGGCCGGTGTTGTCGGGGTCGGGGGTAGCGAGCCCATTTCCCGTTGTGTCTGTTCATTCCAGGCTTGGACACGGTCATTGAGGTCGGCGATGGCGCGGGGCCCAGTGCCTTCGGCATACATCGGCGCGCCGATCACCACCGTGATGACGCCTGGTGTTCTGATCCAGCCAGCCTTGGGCCAGAATTTGCCGGCATTGTGTGCAATCGGCAGCACGGGTAGATCGGCGTTCACGGCCAATGCCGAACCGCTACGGGAGAATTTGCCGACGGTTCCATAAGGAACACGGGTGCCCTCGGGGAAGATCAGCACCCAAACGTTATCCTTGAGCAGTTCGTCGCCCTTCTTCGCGACCTGCTTGAGGGCTGCCTTGGGGTTGTCGCGATCGATAGCGATCGGGCGCAGCATCGCCATGGCCCAGCCGAAGAACGGCACGAACAACAGTTCACGCTTGAGTACTTGGCTCAACGGTTCGAAATAGGCCGAGAGAAAGAACGTCTCCCAGGTGCTCTGGTGGTTGGACTGGATCACGCAGGGCCGGTCAGGCACGTTCTCGGCCCCTTTGACCTCATAGCGGATGCCCAGGAACACTTTGCTCAGCCACAGTGCGCAGCGGCACCAGTACACATTGATGAAACGGTAGCGCGCCTTGAACGGCAAGAAAGGCGCGATAAAAAAACTCAAGGAGCACCACAGCAAGGAACTGGTGCCCAACAGCAGGTAAAAGAGAAAGGCTCTGATGGCCTGCAATATAGACATAGCGGCATTTACCGTTGCGGGCAATGCCCGCCTGTTCAAGCGCTTCCCGAACAATCCTTGATCAGGTTGTCTTGGGAGCTCTAATTGTGGATAAGTTCAGCGGCAATCGCCGCCAAGTCGTCAAAAATCAAGGTGCCCACCGGTAGGGTCTTGCCCAGAGTCTTCTCGCCTTTCCCGGTCTTTACCAAAACTGGCTGACAATCGACGGCCTTGGCCGCCTCCAGGTCACCGAGGCTGTCGCCGACGAACCACACACCCGCCAGTGTCACGCCGTAATGCGCGGCAATGGTTTTCAACATGCCCGGCTTGGGTTTGCGGCAATCGCAACCTTCGTCCGGCCCATGCGGGCAATAGACAATCAGCCCGACTTCCCCGCCCTGCTCCGCCACCAATGCACGCAGGTGCTCGTGCATGGCTTCGAGCACGGCGAGGTCATAATAACCGCGGGCAATGCCCGACTGGTTGGTGGCAACCGCCACCGTCCAGCCGGCCTTGCTCAACTGCGCGATGGCTTCGATCGAACCGGGTAGCGGCAACCACTCCTCCACCGATTTGATGTAAGCGTCGGAGTCGTGATTGATCACCCCGTCCCGATCGAGAATCAGCAGTTTCAACAGCAGCTCCTCAACCCAGCACGGAAATATCGGCAATATTGAGGAACAAGCTGCGCAGGCGTGCCAGCAATGCATAACGATTTTTGCGAACGTCTTCGTTGTCCGCATTCACCATCACGGCTTCAAAGAACGCATCGACCGGCTCGCGCAGTGCCGCTAGGCGCGCCAGTGCTTCGGCATAATCGCGTTTTTCCATGAGCGGTTGCACCGACGCATACGCCTGTTGAATCGCCGAGTTGAGCGAAAACTCGGCGGCATTATCAAAGTAACGTGCTTCTACGGCTTTGACGGAAGGCTCGGCCTTGCTCAGCAGGTTCGACACACGCTTGTTCACCGACGCCAGCGCTGCCGCTTCCGGCAATTTGCGGAACGCCTGCACCGCTTGTACACGCTGGTCGAAGTCCAGGGCCGAGCCTGGTTTCAGGGCACGCACCGACAGGTAGGTCGCCACTTCGACACCTTCGTCTTCATAACGCGCACGCAGGCGGTCGAAGATGAACTCCAGCACCGCATCGGCCAGGCCGGCAGACTTGACCTTGCTGCCGAACGCATTGACGGCGAATGCCACGGCGTCGTTCAGGTCCAGGTCCAGCTGCTTGTCGATCAGGATCCGCAACACACCCAGCGCCGCACGACGCAAGGCATAAGGGTCTTTGCTGCCGGTGGGCAGCATGCCGATACCGAAGATGCCGACCAGGGTGTCGAGCTTGTCAGCGATCGCCACGGCCGCACCGGTCAGGGTGGTCGGCAGCTCGGCGCCGGCACCGCGGGGCATGTACTGCTCGTTCAGCGCCAGGGCCACGTCCTGCGGCTCGCCATCGTTGAGGGCGTAGTAGTAACCGGCGACGCCTTGCATCTCCGGGAACTCACCGACCATCTCGGTGGACAGGTCGCACTTGGACAGGATGCCGGCACGGGCCGCGCGCTGGGCGTCGCCGCCAATGCGTGGGGCGATGAACGCGGCCAGTTTCGATACGCGCTCGGCCTTGTCATAGACGCTGCCGAGTTTTTCCTGGAACACCACGTTCTTCAGACGCTCGTTGAAGCTTTCCAGCGGCTGCTTCTTGTCTTGCTTGAAGAAGAACTCGGCATCGGTCAGGCGCGGGCGAACGACTTTCTCGTTACCGGCGATGATCTGCTGCGGGTCCTTGCTTTCGATGTTGGCGACCGTGATGAAGCGCGGCAGCAACTTGCCTTCGGCGTCCAGCAGGCAGAAGTACTTCTGGTTGTCCTGCATGGTGGTGATCAGCGCTTCCTGCGGCACTTCAAGGAAACGTTCCTCGAACGAGCACACCAGCGGCACTGGCCATTCCACCAACGCGGTCACTTCGTCCAGCAGGTTGGCCGGCACGATAGCGGTGCCTTCCTGCAGGGTGGCCAGCTCTTCGGTGCGCTTGCTGATCAGTGCGCGGCGCTCGTTCGCGTCGGCCAGCACGTAGGCGGCACGCAGGTCGGCCAGGTAGTTGGCCGGCGAGGTGATGCGCACGCTCTGTGGATGATGGAAGCGGTGACCGCGGGAATCGCGACCGGCCTTCTGAGCCAGGATCGTGCAATCGATGACCTGGTCACCGAGCAACATCACCAGCCATTGGGTTGGACGTACGAATTCTTCCTTGCGCGCGGCCCAGCGCATGCGCTTGGGGATCGGCAAGTCATTGAGGGAGTCTTCGACGATGGTCGGCAACAGGCTGGCGGTCGGCTTGCCCTTGATGCTTTGGCTATAGCGCAGCTTCGGGCCGCTCTGGTCGATTTCGCTCAGGTCCACACCGCACTTCTTGGCGAAGCCCAGGGCGGCTTGGGTCGGGTTGCCGTCGGCATCGAACGCGGCCTGGCGTGGCGGGCCGTCGAGGTTGATGCTGCGGTCTGGCTGCTGGGTCGCCAGGGCGGTGATCAGCACGGCCAGGCGGCGCGGCGCGGCGTACACCTGTTTGGCTTCGTAGCTCAGGCCGGCAGCTTGCAAGCCTTTGTCGATACCGGCCAGGAACGCATCGGCCAGGGTGTTCAGGGCTTTGGGTGGCAGTTCTTCAGTGCCCAGTTCAACCAGAAAATCTTGAGCACTCATTGTGCAGCCTCCAGCTTAGCCAACACTTCATCACGCAGGTCCGGGGTCGCCATCGGGAAGCCCAGCTTGGCACGGGCCAGCAGGTAGGCTTGCGCAACGGAACGCGCCAGGGTGCGCACACGCAGGATGTATTGCTGGCGCGCGGTCACGGAAATCGCCCGGCGCGCATCCAGCAGGTTGAAGGTATGGGACGCCTTCAACACCATTTCATAGCTCGGCAACGGCAGCGGCTGGTCCAGCTCGATCAGGCGCTTGGCTTCGCTCTCGTAGAAATCGAACAGCTCGAACAGCTTGTCGACGTTGGCGTGTTCGAAGTTGTAGGTCGACTGTTCCACTTCGTTCTGGTGGAACACGTCGCCGTAGGTCACTTTGCCGAACGGACCGTCGGCCCACACCAGGTCGTAGACCGAATCCACACCCTGCAGGTACATGGCCAGGCGTTCGAGGCCGTAGGTGATTTCGCCGGTGACCGGGTAGCACTCGATGCCGCCCGCTTGCTGGAAGTAGGTGAACTGGGTCACTTCCATGCCGTTGAGCCAGACTTCCCAGCCCAGGCCCCAGGCGCCCAGGGTTGGCGACTCCCAGTTGTCTTCGACGAAACGGATGTCGTGCACCAGCGGGTCGAGGCCCACGTGCTTGAGGGAGCCGAGGTACAGCTCCTGGAAGTTTTCCGGGTTCGGCTTCAGCACGACCTGGAACTGGTAGTAGTGCTGCAGGCGGTTCGGGTTTTCGCCGTAGCGGCCGTCAGTCGGGCGGCGGCTGGGCTGCACATAAGCGGCGTTCCAGGTTTCCGGGCCGATGGCACGCAGAAACGTGGCAGTGTGGAAAGTGCCGGCGCCTACTTCCATATCGTAGGGCTGAAGTACCACGCAACCTTGCTCGGCCCAGTATTGCTGGAGGGCGAGGATCAAGTCTTGGAAGGTACGCACGGCTGGCGTAGGCTGGCTCACGAAATTCACCTGTTTCTTGGGCTGCGATTTAAAGAGCGGGAGTATACCCGATTCGTTCGTGCGCACGCCCCCTGGAGCCTTATGCCACGCTGCTTTTGGTGTTCCGAAGATCCTTTGTACATGGCTTATCACGACCAGGAGTGGGGCACGCCGCTGCGCGATGCGCAGGGTTTGTTCGAGTTGCTTTTGCTCGAAGGGTTCCAGGCCGGGCTATCCTGGATCACCGTTTTGCGCAAACGCGAGCGCTACCGGGAGGTGCTGTACGGCTTCGATGTGCAGCGGGTGGCGCAGATGAGCGACGCCGAAATCGATGAGCTGATGCTCGACCCCGGCATCATCCGCAACCGCCTCAAGCTCAAGGCCGCCCGCCGCAACGCCCAGGCCTGGCTGGCCCTGGAGGATCCGGTGGCGTTTCTCTGGTCGTTCGTCGGCGATAAACCCATCATCAACCATTTCAAGGACCGCAGCGAAGTGCCGGCCATCACGTCCGAGGCGCTGGCGATGAGCAAAGGCTTAAAAAAAGCCGGGTTCACCTTCGTCGGGCCGACCATTTGCTACGCCTTGATGCAAGCTTCGGGCATGGTCATGGACCACACCCAGGATTGCGACCGCTACGCCGAGTTGGTAAACGGCGGTTAGAATAGTCGGCTCGCAACACGGCCCATACATTCAGGAGTGACCTGTGGATAAGTTGAAAGGCGCCTTGCTGGTCGGCGCTCTGCGGTTGTTTGCGCTGCTGCCCTGGCGAGCGGTGCAGGCAGTGGGCTCGGCGATTGGCTGGCTCATGTGGAAATTTCCCAACCGTTCCCGCGACGTGGTGCGGATCAACCTCGCCAAGTGCTTTCCCGAGATGGACCCGACCGAGCGCGAACGCCTGGTGGGCCAGAGCCTCAAGGACATCGGCAAATCCCTGACCGAAAGCGCCTGCGCCTGGATCTGGCCGGCCCAGCGTTCCATCGAACTGGTGCGTGAAGTCGAAGGCCTGGAAGTGCTGAAAGAAGCCCTGGCTTCCGGCAAAGGTGTGGTGGGTATCACCAGCCACCTGGGCAACTGGGAAGTGCTCAACCACTTCTATTGCAGCCAGTGCAAACCGATCATTTTCTACCGCCCGCCCAAGCTCAAGGCGGTGGATGAATTGCTGCAAAAGCAACGCGTTCAGTTGGGCAACAAGGTCGCCGCATCGACCAAGGAAGGCATACTCAGTGTCATCAAGGAAGTGCGCAAAGGCGGCCAGGTAGGCATCCCCGCCGACCCGGAACCGGCCGAATCCGCCGGTATCTTCGTGCCTTTCTTCGCCACCCAGGCCTTGACCAGCAAGTTCGTGCCGAACATGCTCGCCGGCGGCAAAGCGGTCGGCGTCTTCCTCCACGCCCTGCGCCTGCCGGACGGCTCCGGCTACAAAGTCATCCTCGAAGCCGCGCCCGAGGCCATGTACAGCACCGACACCGAAACCGCCTGCGCGGCCATGAGCCAAGTGGTGGAGCGCTACGTGCGGGCTTACCCGAGCCAATACATGTGGAGCATGAAACGCTTCAAGAAACGCCCGCCGGGCGAGGCGCGGTGGTACTGAAGGCAAAGAAACCATTCTGGCAAGCGCCTTACTCGTGGCAAGGGTGCTGATTGTGGCGAGGGGATTTATCCCGCCGGGTTGCGCAGCAATCCTAAGCTCCTCGCCTCACCACTATCCACCGGCGAGCGCTTCGCGCTCGAACGGGGATAAATCCCCTCGCCACAGCTCTCCCTCCTAAAGCTCGGTCCCCTGCTGTCGATAACTCGATGTATCCGCCAATCATGGACCGATGAAATGGAACTCTCCCTCAGTGCTGCCTCGCTTGCACCCGCCAACACCCACCTCACCCGCTCCGATCAGAAGTTGGTCACTCATCCTCCAACAGGCTCTGTAAAGGAACTGGCAAGCGCTGGCCCAGCGGCTATCTACCACCCCAGTGAAGAAACCCAGACCGTGGAGCAGCCACTGGTGGCCATTACCACCTGGGTCGGTCGATCCCAATCGCCAGATTTTCCTCGCTATGTCGCGATCACCGAGAGCGCGAAAAACACGTTGAAAACCTCCTTCGAGGCATTCCAATCAACGCTGTCGACAACCGATCCGGACCTGGCCGGCAAGAAGTACGGCTTCACCGTCGAGGCCGATGGCAAGCTGAAAGTGCTCAACACCGCCGGCCAGCTCAGCACCTCGGAAACCCAGCGCCTCACCGATCTGCTCAATGAATCCAGTGACTTGAAAGCCGCGGCCAGCGCCTTCCGCGACGCCTCCATCGACATGGTGGATGCCGACTCGCCCTGGTCTGGCAGCTACCTGGGCCGCTACAACCTGACCAAGGAAAACTTCGCCAGCACCATCGACCTGGCACCGCTGCTCAAGCGCTCCGGCTCGGTGCCGCCCCAGGAGTTTTCGGACGGGTTGTTTTTCAACCAACTGGCGCGCAAAGGCGAACTGGCGACCCAAGAGACGGAAGCCGCGATGTTTGAACGGCGTGCTGCGCAGCGATTCAGCGCGCAGGCCTGAAAGGCTGTTCAACCAGGTCGAGTGCCGAATCCAGGACGAGATATTGAATGACGAGGGGGATTTATCCCCCGCTGGGCTGCTAAACCCGCCTAAAAAGGCTGGCCAAGCCTGTCGAAGCCAATAGTCGTCCCGCTCACTGCGTCAGCTATCGACATTCGCCAGCAGAAACGCCAGGCGAGGGTCCGCTTTCGATGGGCTCACTGCCACGATCTCGGCCTGCACGACATCTTCCATTACGAATGGGTCGTTGTTGAGTCGATCCTCAAGCTCCGCTAGCGTAACGCCACTGGCCAAAATCATTCCTCCTGCCTGTGGCTGGATGCTGCCAGCCAAGAGGAAAGCACCCTCGTCGAAACCGCACTGCAGCCAATCTTTATGGGCTTGCATCAACCGGCTTGCCTGATCACGTCCTGCTGAGAATCTTAGAAAAACGACGTACATGGTGTCCTCTCCCTGAAAAATCATTGTGTTATCGATTTAAATCCTTGCCTGCGCAGCGATGCCATCAAGCCATGTACACATGCGCTCGGCTTCACGTTGGATGAAGCGTTCGTCTTGAAATGCCTGGGCAAGCAACGCAACACCCTGACTGAATGCCAATACGTGCATCGCGAGTGCGTCCGCGTCCGTTTCGTGCCCGAGCAGAACGAACTGCTGGCATAACCAGGTGCGGAACAAGGCAAAAACCTGGTTGGATTGTGGTTGTGCTGGGTGCCCACTCTTGGCCAGCTCGCTGCACAACGTGCCGACTGGACAGCCATGGCGAATTATTTGCGCTCGGTTCGTGACCACGATGAGGATGAAACTTTTGATGCGCTCGGAGGGGGAATTACTTTGGTTCTCCCATGCGTCCAGCATCCCTGAAGTGCTCATCATGCGTTTTCCGATGACGGCATCGAGGATTTCGTCTTTGCTCTTGAAGTGGTAGTAAAAGTTGCCGCGGGAAATGCCAACGGCATCGGCGATGTCAGAGAAAGAGGTCAGCTCATAGCCTCGTTCATAGATCAGCCTGTCCGCCTCCGCGACAATGCGTTCGCGGGTAGTCATGTCAGCCATCCAGATGCGTCCGATTGCTTCGAATGGAAATTAGGACGGCTGCCCTAATCGTTGGATCGGATCGTAGGACGCTTATCCTAATCGGTCAAGGGCAGGAAAAAAGAGGAGTGCCATCCGGTACAAAAACGATGAACGAGCGCAAAGCCACAATTGTGTCCATGATTAAAGGCTTGCGATATCGATGACGTTGCGATGGCAAATCCATGCCTAAATCCTTCGGATAACCGTCCAGCCATATCGCACACCCTCTGGTTCATTCATAAGGAGTCCCTCCCATGAAAATCGACTTCACCGGCCGTCACGTCCTCGTCACCGGTTCCACCAGCGGTATCGGTTTTGCCACAGCCAAAGGCTTCCTCGAGGCCGGCGCCCACGTGGTTATCAACGGTCGCAGTGGGAGCAGCGTGGAGGACGCGTTGCAGCGCTTGGGCGCCCTCGCTTCAAGAGCCGATGGCTTTGTTGGCGATCTGAGCAACGCGCCGGGCTGCGAGGCACTGATCGCCAAATACCCACGCTTCGATATCGTCATCAACAATCTGGGCATTTTCAAACTGGAAGACTTTTTCGAAACGCCGGACAGCGAATGGCAGCGCTTCTTCGAAACCAACGTAATGTCCGGCGTGCGGGTTTCCAGGGCCTACGCGCCGGGCATGGTCGAGCGGGGTTGGGGGCGGATTGTGTTTGTTTCGTCGGAGTCGGGCGTGAACATTCCTGCCGACATGATTCACTACGGCTTCACCAAGACCGCCCAACTGTCCATCGCTCGTGGCCTGGCCAAGCGCCTGGCTGGTACAGGCGTTACGGTGAACTCGGTGCTGCCTGGGCCGACGCTGTCCGAAGGGGTTGCCCAGATGCTCCAGGCAGACGTCGAGCGCACCGGGGACAGCCTGGAAAAGGTCGCGGCGGATTTCGTCAATGAGCACCGCAGCACCTCGATCATCCAGCGCGCGGCACGCGTCGAGGAAGTCGCCAACATGATCATCTACGCCAGCTCGGAACAGGCCTCGGCCACCACTGGCGCCGCGTTGCGGGTTGATGGTGGGGTGGTGGATAGCATCATTTAGCGCAGTGCATTGCTAAAAGTGGGAGCCTGCTTCCAGGCAAATCGCGCAGGCCGATTGACGACGGCTGCGCCGCCGAGCGGGAGCAAGCTCCCTCGCCACGAGTTGCCGGGCAGCACGGGGCTCGATCGTTCCCGCGCGCCTGCGTGGGGATGCCGTCAGGGACGCTCCGCGTTCCGCTTCCGCAAGGTGACGCAGAGCGTCACGGGATGCATCGATCAAACTTCGTCTGATGATGAAAAGCAAACCCGACTAGGCAACAGCCACTCGATTACGCCCCAACGCCTTCGCCCGGTACAGGGCTTTATCCGCATCGTTCATCAAGCTGTGAAGATCCTTATTACAGGCCTCCGTCGACGCGACGCCGAGGCTGGCTGATATGCAGAGGACAGGCTCGATCATCAAGCCCGCAATCGTATCGATGAGCCGTTCTGCAATCTGGGTGGCAACCTCAATGGAAGTGTTCGGGAGCAGAATGGCGAACTCTTCGCCCCCGAGCCGACCGTGGATATCCGTTGCCCGAAATGACGAACTGATGATCGCCCCCATCTGGCGCAAAACCTGATCGCCGACCTGATGGCCGTAGGTGTCGTTGATGTGCTTGAAGTGATCCATGTCCAACATCACCGCGCACAACCCTTGCCGCTTGGCCTTACATTCGTCGTAAAGCTGCTGGGCATGCTCGAAAAACGCCCTTCGACTCTTCAGGCCGGTCAGTTCGTCGGTTTGAGCGGCGCGGGTTGAAATGCTATTCGCCTGTTCCACTTCACGGGTGAGTCGAAAGGCGATTTCCAGTGCCTGGGACATTTTGTGCGTGGCGCGGGCCGCAAATGCCGCGAACACCAGAATCGAAAGGGCCATGCCGACTTGAATCGGGGAGGGTTGAAACAGCAGCCAGATCGTGCACGGCAACAGCACCACGCCAATGGAGACCAGTGTCATATCGCGATAGGCCGAGTAGCAGGACACCGCACTAACGGACATGCCGACTGTAAAGAGCATGACCAACGCCTGTGACAACAGATCGTCCGCCGGCATGAGAACGAACGCCCCGCCACCCCAGATACTGGCGGATAGCACCAGTGTGACCCAGTATTTGCGCTCCCAATGTCGAGGCGTGCGCTGACTTTCGTCGCTGCGGAAATAGGCAACGAACATCGCGATACGCAACAGCGTCGATGCGGTCAGAATGGCCATCCACCAAAAAATAGCGTCGTGATCAAAACGATCCCAACACAGCCAACTCAGCATGATGGCAGCGAGGTAACTACCAAAAACCGCAGATACGGATTGGCGAAACAGCTGCTGCAATCGGTCGGTGCGCACCTGCTCGGCTATTACAAAATCCTGGCCATTGCGCAATCTTGGGCCATACATTTGAACCACCTGGTTATGACGCAACAAAGAAACGATTGTGGCACCCTGCTATTACCGTAAACAACTGAATTACTGTGGCGAGGGGATTTCTCCCCAAATGCTATGCAGGAACACCCCCGTGGCGAGGGAGCTTGCTCCCGCTGGGCTGAAGCAGCCCCAAGCATTCCAACAGACCAACCGTGTCATAGCCTAAGAAACGAGCAATCAGGCTGGAATCAACCCCGCTTCCCGGTAGCTCGATATCAAATCATCGAACAGACCGACATCCGCTCGAGTCCGCGCAATTAACTGAGCACCCGCAACAGCGGTATAAATGGCCCGCGCTCGGCGTTCACATTCTTCTGCGCTACCTGTTCCAGCATCTGCCAGTACCTGGGCGAGCCACGCCACGTTAACGTCCGCAAAAGCCCTGATCTCTCGCGATACTTCATCGGGAAGGTCTTCGTATTCGGCTGCCATGAAGCTGGACAGACAAAGCCTGTTGCCGTCCTCAAGCGACTTTCGAAAAAGGGATGGGTACAGCTGCAGGCACTTCTTTGGATCGACATTGGCGGCGCGTATCCCTTCAAGCACTCGCAGCGCGTCCTGCCAGTAGCGCTCAGCGACCGCCGCAGCCAGGCCTGCCTTGCTCGGAAAGTGGTAGTAAATGCTGGCGTTCTTGATACCCACCTGGTCGGCAATGCTACGGAAATTGATACCGCTGTAACCGTGCAGTTGGGCAGCGGATTTCGCTGCCGCCAAGATGGCTTCTCGAGCATTTTCGTTCACGTTGCAGCCTCATTTCGAGATTTCGATTCTCAGGTAACCGCGATTCTACGCCCAGAGCTGTTTACCTGCCAATTGACAGGTAGGGGATTGACAGCACCTGAGTGTCGGCTCAATCTTTGCCTACCAATTGACAGGCAGGTGATTGAATCATGACTTCTTCACAGCAGCGCGTTGACGTTTCCACTGTTCCTACGATGAAAATCTACGATTGGTTCAACGGCCCATACCCCGCCCGCGTCCGCATTGCGCTGGCGGAAAAAGGATTGCTGCCGAACATCGAATTCGTACCGGTGAATCTCTGGGCCGGCGAGCACAAGCAACCCGAGTTCCTGGCCATCAATTACTCCGGGACACTGCCCGTGCTGGAGCTGAACGATGGGACGCGGATCGCCGAGTGCACGGCGATCACCCAGTACCTGGATAGCCTGGACGGTCATCCGACGTTGACGGGCGAAACGGCTGTTGAGAAAGGCATCATCCACATGATGACCAAGCGTGCCGAGATCGAGTTTCTCGATGCCGTCAGCGCGTACTTCCACCATGCCACGCCGGGCCTCGGGCCCGATGTCGAGCTGTACCAGAATGCCGAGTGGGGCGCCCGGATGCGCGATAAGGCGATCAGGGGCATGCGCTATTTCGACAACCTTCTCAAAGACCGGCCCTTTGTGGCGGGCGACAAGTTTTCGATGGCCGACATTGCGGTACTGGGCGGCATGATCTTCGCCTCGTTGGTGCAACTCGCCGTGCCTGAAGAGTGCGTGGCGCTTCGAGCATGGCATGCCAGGATGGAGGAACGCTCCAGCGTCCAGGCATGGCGTGCCATGGTCGAGCGCGGTGCTGCGTAGCACTGATCATGACTCGCCTGCGCCAGGCATGAAAAAGGGCAAGGGCGAGTTGAGTTCGTTGCTGGCGAATCGGCTGTTGGATGACGGGTGAACACGCCAAAGAAAAACCCGACGCTTTACGTCGGGTTTTCGTGGGATACGACTGCAAGCCCGACGTTGTTTACGGGTTACTCGACTTGCGACAGCTTGGCGTCGTCGCAACCGGCAGCACGGCACTCACGCTCGACAGCCTTGAGTATGACGATACGCGCCTCGGTCTTCTCATTGGCACAGTCCAGGTAGAGCAGGCCATCGTTGGAACAGGCGCTGTCACGATTTTTGATCCACTGGATCTGAGCAGCTTTCACTTTTTTCTTTTGATCCGGGTTCAGGGCACTCATGGTCTTCTTGTACTGCTCGTTGATTTCCTGATCCGACTGAACCATTTTCAGCGACGCGCAATAGGTCCTGTCATAGGCGTTTCTAGGATTATCGCAACTCATCGCAGATGCCGATGCTGATGCCATTGCCAGCAATGTCCCAACCAACAAAGACTTGATCACTTACTTCTCTCCCTGAATGCCCTCTATTGATTAGAGGTCGCGGCGGGGAATTTATCATGGGGGTTGTAGAACAATGAAGCAGATCCTATGGTTCATTCGGTCCGGACAATGGGCGAATCCTGACAGGGGGTCGGGAGTAAGTAATTGCTGAAAAAGGCTGCATCGCATCCCCCGATGCGACTGCCCCCACTTCCTCTACCCCCCCAATCCCCGTGGCGAGGGAGCTTGCTCCCGCTGGGCTGCGCAGCAGCCCCAAACCAGCCAAACACATTCCTACAGACCAACCCCACCAGCCACGCCGCCCATTCGCAAGCCCCCCTCTATCCCCGAACTACAGGTAATAAACGCCGCCCGTTTATCCTCCAACCCCAACCCTTCCACCAGGCTACCCAACCTTGCGCCTTTGCCTACAACTACGCCAGAATCCGCCCGCTTGTGCGCCTTGTCCCCGGGTTCTATCGTTTCCCTGCCACTGCCCATCAGTGGTCGGGTTTAGTAGCCCGAGGTTTTCCGCAAGATGCATGAGCTCTCCACTCAGGCAGGTGTTCCAATTCCTGTCCTTGATGGTGGCTGTGCGCAGGGCGCTTCGGCGCGCCGGCAATGCTGGAATCCCCGGTCTACTAACCTGCGTACAGCCGCCACCCTTCTTTTAGTAGGGAAGAGGTCGCGGCCTAACTCGAGGATTCCAGCTTATGTTCAAAATAACTCCAAACCCTCCGGAAACGGACCAAGCCCCACCGCACATCAAATCCAAAGCCAAAAAGCACGACGAAGCCACCAAACGCGTCTTGGATCACTACCTGCTACCAAAACCGGAAAAATCCGAAGATGCGTCCCAACCGGGCCAACTCTTCACTGTCGCAAAAAACGCCGACAACGAATCCCTCCTCGCGAACCTCAGCGAAACCTTGGCGGCAGCCGACGCGATGGTCAGCAACCTGGCCTTCGACCTGGAAGGCCCTCGCCGTCATATTGCTCTCGGTATACAGCAATTGATCGAATTGAGTTCATTGCTGGCGAATCGGGTGTTGGATAACGTTGATCCGCGATAGCAGATAAACGTCCTCTCAAAAAGCACACCCGGCATCCTATGTTGGGTGTGCTTTATTTGTGCTCGTTTCAAGGGAACAAAAATCATGAGGGGCATAAGTAGATTGCGAACTTGCGGACTTCGGTAGCCGGCAGAATCAGGCCCGCAAACCCGAAAGCGGGAGGCGTTGTGTACCTTGGATGGTGGCATGAGACGTACTGGCCGAGGTGCCCGAATTCGTCCAGGTACGCGACGTAATGCGTCATAGCGACCGGATTCCTTGTCATAGAAACACGAAAGCCCGCAGAGATTTCTCTCAAGCGGGCCTCGGAAGGTAGGCACGAGAGTCACACCCTCATGCGTTGGGACAATCATTATTGCGGAACAATCGCTATGTCAATCACGGTGATGGATGCCCATGATCCTGAGGGCCTTTCCGTAACGCCGCATATTTCCAAGCAAAAAAAACGGGCCTGCATTCCCACGCAGCCCCGTTTTTTCACCACCCGATCAGATCAAAACGCCGGCAAAACCGCGCCTTTGTACTTCTCAAGAATAAAAGCCTTCACTTCCGGCGTGTGCAGCGCAGCAACCAACTTCTTCATCGCCTCACTGTCCTTGTCATCCTCACGAGCCACCAGAATATTCACATACGGCGAGTCGCTACCTTCGATAACCAGCGCATCCTTGGAAGGATCAAGCTTCGCCTCCAACGCGTAGTTGGTATTGATCAACGCCAGATCCACCTGGGTCAGCACCCGCGGAATGGTCGCCGCTTCCAGTTCACGGAATTTGAGATCCTTCGGGTTCTCAACGATGTCCTTGGTGGTCGACAGGATGTTGTTCGAATCCTTCAACTTGATCACCCCAGCCTTCGCCAGCAGCAACAGCGCACGGCCGCCATTGGTGGCGTCGTTCGGGATCACCACGTTGGCGCCGCCTGGCAATTCTGTAAGTGCCTTGTACTTGCTGGAGTACGCGCCCAGGGGTTCCAGGTGCACACCGGCCACGCTCACCAGGTGCGTGCCCTTGGCCTTGTTGAATTCATCCAGGTACGGCTGGTGCTGGAAGAAGTTGGCGTCCAGGCGCTTTTCCGCAACCTGTACGTTCGGCTGGATGTAGTCGGTGAAGACCTTGACCTTGAGGTCGACGCCTTCTTTGGCCAAGGCTGGTTTGACGAATTCGAGGATTTCCGCGTGCGGCACCGGTGTGGCCGCGACGGTCAGGGTGTCGGCGGCGTGGGCGGAAAACGCTGCGGCAGCAGCGAAGGCAACCAGTAGTTTCTTCATTCAGCTAACTCCTTTTGAGGCGCCTGCTCTCGGCGCCTGCCAGCGAATGGCCGGCTCGTGGTTTATTGGCGCGAGGCCTTATTTTCTAGAGAAATGCACAACCAGTTTGTCGCCCACGGTTTGCAGGACTTGGACCAGCACCAGCAGCAACACCACCGTGACCACCATGACGTCGGTCTGGAAACGCTGGTAGCCGAAGCGGATCGCCAGGTCGCCCAAACCACCGGCGCCGACCACACCGGCCATCGCCGTGTAGGACACCAGCGTAATCGCTGTCACCGTAATCGCGGCAAAAATGCCTGGACGGGCTTCCGGCAGCAAGGCATTGACGATGATCTGCCGCGTGGTGGCGCCCATGGCCTGGGTCGCTTCGATGATGCCGCGATCGACTTCGCGCAGGGCGGTTTCCACCAGGCGGGCGAAGAACGGTGTGGCGCCGACTACCAGTGGTGGGATCGCGCCGGCCACGCCCAGGGAGGTGCCGGTGATCAATACCGTGAACGGGATCATCACGATCAACAGGATGATGAACGGCAGCGAACGCAGGATGTTCACGATCAGCGACAGCAGCGCGTACACGCCGCGGGCTTCGAGCAACTGGCGCGGGCTGCAGAGGAACAGCAACACGCCCAGGGGCAGGCCGAGCAGCACGGTGAACAGCAGCGAACCGAACAGCATCAGGAAGGTGTCGCCGGTGGCCAGCCAGATTTCCAGCCAGTCGATGTTGGAGAAGAACGAACTCATCAGTTCCATTAGCGCAGCACCTCCATGTGGACATCGGCCGCGGTGAAGCGGGCGAACGCCGCCTCCATGTCACCGCCGGTGATGGCGAGGGTCAGTTGCCCGTAGGGGGTGTCTTTGATGCGGTCGATACGACCGGCCAGGATGCTGTAGTCCACGCCGGTTTCCCGGGCGACGGTGCCGAGCAATGGCGCGTAGGTCGCGTCGCCCTGGAACGTCAGACGCACGATGCGCCCGGGCACGTGGGCGAAATCGTCGCGCTGTTCGCTTTCGTCGATCTGCTCGTCTTCCTGGACAAAACGCTTGGTGGTCGGGTGCTTGGGGTGCAGGAACACCTCGGCCACCGGGCCTTGCTCGACGATCACGCCGGCATCCATCACCGCCACTTGATCGCAAACCCGGCGGATCACGTCCATTTCATGGGTGATCAGCACGATGGTCAGCTTCAGCTCGCGGTTGATTTCCGCCAGCAGTTGCAGCACCGAGGCGGTGGTCTGTGGGTCGAGGGCGCTGGTGGCTTCGTCGCACAGCAGGATCTTGGGTTTGGTCGCCAGGGCCCGGGCAATGCCGACGCGCTGCTTCTGGCCGCCGGACAGTTGCGCCGGGTATTTCCTGGCGTGGTCGGACAGGCCCACCCGCGCCAGCAACTCGGCGACGCGCTGGTCGATTTCGCTGCGGGATAATTCGCCGGCCAACGTCAGTGGCAGCGCCACGTTGTCGGCCACGGTCTTGGACGCCAGCAGGTTGAAGTGCTGGAAAATCATCCCGACTTGCTGGCGGAAGCGGCGCAGGCCGCTGGCGTCCAGGGCGGTGACTTCCTCGCCGTCGACGATGATCTTGCCGCCAGTGGAATCTTCCAGGCGATTGATCAGGCGCAGCAAGGTACTTTTTCCCGCACCGGAATGGCCAATCAGGCCGAAGACCTGACCGTTCTCAATCGTCAGACTGGTCGGATGCAGGGCGGGGATATCCCTACCGGCGACTCGGTAGGTTTTATGGACGTCTTGAAACTCGATCACGTAGCGAACCTTGTGGGGCGCGTTGGAAAAGGATCAGCGGTTAGCCGGGCGCGCATTTTAGCCTGTCCGTATAGAGGTTCTTAGCATTTATTTGCGATCAGACCTGTCATTTGGCAATAACGCGATCAAAGGCCATAAAAAAGGAACACGGCCAAACGGCATCGGTCACTCATTAAGCCACTCGAAATGCCGGGGTCATGCACCTGCGGTATCGAACTCAGATTCCTGGCCCCGGCGAGGAACGCAAAGAGGAGTCATGCCTGATGAGTATCAAAAAGCCCACGGTCAACAAGAGCCAACTGGCCGGGACCGACACGCTGGATCGCGGCAACACCAACGCCAAGCTCGAGAGCCTGGAACAGTTTCGCTCCGACGCCACCGAACAGGCGTTGCGCACCAACCAGGGCGTGAAGATCGCCGATAACCAGAACACCCTGCGCGCCGGCCCCCGCGGACCTTCGCTGCTGGAAGATTTCATCATGCGTGAAAAAATCACGCACTTTGACCATGAACGCATTCCGGAACGCATCGTCCACGCCCGCGGGACCGGCGCCCATGGTTATTTTCAGAGCTACGATGCGCATTCGGCATTGACCAAGGCCGGTTTCCTACAAGATCCGAGCAAGAAAACCCCAGTGTTCGTGCGTTTTTCCACTGTGCAAGGCCCACGCGGCTCCGGCGACACCGTGCGGGACGTGCGTGGCTTTGCGGTGAAGTTTTTCACCGACGAAGGCAACTTCGACCTGGTGGGCAACAACATGCCGGTGTTTTTCATTCAGGACGCGGTCAAGTTTCCGGACTTTGTCCACGCGGTAAAACCCGAGCCCCATAACGAAATTCCTACAGGCGGCTCGGCCCACGACACGTTCTGGGATTTTGTCTCGCTGGTGCCGGAATCGGCTCACATGGTGATCTGGGCGATGTCTGACCGGGCCATTCCAAAAAGCCTACGCACCATGCAGGGTTTCGGTGTGCACACCTTCCGCATGATCAACGCCGAAGGCAAAAGCAGCTTCGTCAAATTCCACTGGCGCCCTACGGTCGGCACCTGCTCGTTGGTATGGGACGAAGCCCAGAAGTTGGCGGGTAAGGATACCGACTACCACCGTCGCGATCTCTGGGAGTCGATCGAGATGGGTGACTACCCGGAATGGGAATTCGGCGTGCAGATCGTCGCCGAGGAAGACGAGCATAAATTCGACTTCGACCTGCTCGACCCGACCAAGATCATCCCTGAAGAGCTGGTGCCCATCACGCCCCTGGGCAAGATGGTGCTGAACCGTAACCCGGACAACTTCTTCGCCGAAGTCGAGCAGGTTGCGTTCTGCCCCGGGCACATCGTGCCGGGCATCGACTTTTCCAATGACCCGTTGCTGCAAGGGCGGCTGTTTTCCTACACCGATACGCAGATCAGCCGACTCGGTGGACCGAATTTTCATGAACTGCCGATCAACCGGGCGATCACGCCGGTGCACAACGGCCAGCGTGATGCGATGCACCGCACCACCATCGACAAGGGGCGTGCGTCCTACGAGCCGAATTCCATCGATGGCGGCTGGCCGAAGGAAACCCCGCCCGGCCCGGAAGACGGCGGCTTCGAAAGTTATCCAGAGCGCATCGATGCCTACAAGATCCGCCAACGCAGCGATTCGTTCGCCGACCATTTCTCCCAGGCGCGGCTGTTCTACAGAAGCATGAGTGCCCATGAAAAAGAGCACATCATCGCGGCCTACAGTTTCGAGCTGGGCAAGGTGGGGCGTGAGTTCATCCGGGCGCGGCAGGTCAATGAGATCCTCGCCAATATCGACCTGGAACTGGCCGGGCGAGTGGCGAAAAACCTCGGGTTGCCGGCGCCTACCGCGGGCACCGTCGATGTGCCAACGCCGTCGCTGGAGCAGTCTCCGGCCTTGAGCCAGGCGAATCTGCTGTCCGGAGACATCAAGACGCGAAAAGTGGCGGTGCTGGTGGCTAACGGTGTCGATGCAGCGATCATCGGTGCCCTCAAGAAGGCGCTGAAGGCCGAGGGCGCCCACGCCAAAGTGCTGGGGCCGACTTCCGCACCGGTGACCACGGCCGATGGGAAAACGTTGGCGGTGGATGCGTCCATGGAGGGGTTGCCGTCGATTGCCTTTGACGCGGTGTTCGTGCCGGGTGGGGCGGAGTCGATCAAGGCCTTGAGTCGCGACGGCGTGGCGTTGCATTACGTGCTGGAGGCCTACAAGCATCTGAAAGCCATTGGGCTTCATGGTGAGGCCCGGCAGTTGTTGGTGGAGTTGAAGCTGGAGGTGGATGCGGGATTGATCGAAGACGCGGATACGAGCGGTTTTTCGCGGTTTTTCGCGGCGATTGCTCAGCATCGGGTCTGGGCGCGGGAGGCTAAGGCTAAGGCGGTTCCAGCCTAAAGAGATTTGTTGTCTGGTAGGGCGCTATCGCCAGCAAGCTCGCTCCCACATGGGTTTAGTGATCGACACCTAGCCCTAGTGGAAGCGAGCTGCTCGCGATGCTTTTTAGGGCTTACGCGGTGTCAGCACCATCTGCGCCGGCACACTGCGCAAAATCTGCTTTTGCAGCTTCAAATCAAACCCCGGGTCCAGTTTCTTGACCCGCTTGGTCAGCAACGTCGCCAACCACGGATAATCATCGGTGCGCGGCGCCTGGATGCTGACGTCACACTGATAATTCACCACGTCGGCGGCGATGGCATCCAGTTGCCGACGCATTTGCTGTATATCGGCTAGGTTGAGCGCAACTGTGGTGCTGGGGGCGCTCGGGTCGATCACTTTGGCGACCGGTTTGGCTTCGGCGGCCTTGAGGTCGGCCTCGGCTTTATCCAGGTCGGCCTTGCGGGCTTCGGCAATGGCGCTGTTGACCTCGCCGGTGAGCGCTGGGGCCTTGGGCATCAAGGCTCGGGCACGACTCAGGGCGGTGGCGGCGGCGTTGACATCGCCTTTTTGCAGATCGATCTGGCTGCGGCGCAAATACGCCTCGGCCAGTTGCCGCTGATAGGGTTCCAGCGACCGGTCTTCGGGTGACTGGGCTTGCAAGGCGGCCAACTGGTCTTCGGCGGTGGCCAGCTCATTGCTGGCAAGGCTTTGCTCAAGCTGCGCGATGGCCGGGCCCCGGGTATCGGGAGCCTCGGTGACCGGCGGCGTACTCTGGCAGGCGCCCAGCAGCAGGGAAAACGCGACAAGGAGCAGATAACGGGAGGCGAACGGCTTCATTCCTGCGACTCTCTATTTGCGCAAAAAGCGAGCAAGTCTACACCCCTCGACGAGGTAGGACAAAACTCAGCAGAAACAGCGCGGCGGCGCTGACCACGATCGATGGGCCGGCCGGGGTGTCCTTGAACCAGGAAAGTGCCAGGCCGCCACACACCGCGAGCATGCCCAGCAGGCTCGCGCCCAGGGCCATTTGCTCGGGTGAGCGGGCGTGACGCTGTGCCGCAGCCGCCGGGATGATCAGCAATGACGTAATCAGCAACACCCCGACGATCTTCATCGCCACCGCGATGACCACCGCAATCAGCAGCATCAGTGCCAGTCGCAACCCCAGCACAGGCAGGCCTTCCACCCGGGCCAGCTCCTCGTGCACAGTGACGGCCAGCAAGGGACGCCAGAGTGCCACCAGCAACAGCAGCACCGCGGCGCTGCCGCCGAGGATCCACGACAGGTCCGTCGGACTGATCGCCAGCAGGTCGCCGAACAGATAGGCCATCAGGTCGATGCGCACGTCATGCATGAAGCTCAGCACCACCAGCCCGAGGGACAAGGTGCTCGGCGCGAGAATGCCCAACAACGTGTCGGACGCCAGCGGCTGGCGGTGTTGCAGGGTCACCAGGACCACCGCCAGCAACAGGCAACCGACGGTCACTGCTACCGCCGGGCTGACATCCAGCAGGAACCCCAAGGCCACGCCGAGCAATGCGGCGTGGGACAAGGTGTCGCCGAAATAGGCCATGCGCCGCCAGACCACGAACGAACCCAGGGGGCCGGCGACCAAGGCGAGTGCCAGGCCTGCGAGCAGGGCGTACAACAGAAAATCAGCCATGCTTGCAGCCATCTCCATGAACATGATTGGAAGCGGAAGGGGCGCTGACCACCGAGCCATGCAGGTCATGGGCGTGGTCATGGTGATGGTGATAAATCGCCAGGCTTTGTGCGTTTTTTCCGAATAACTCGACGAAAGCCGGATCGCCACTGACTTGCTCGGGATGCCCGGAACAGCAGACGTGGCGATTGAGGCAGACCACCTGGTCGGTGGTGCTCATCACCAGGTGCAGGTCGTGGGACACCATCAGCACGCCGCAGCCGTGGCGGTCGCGCAAGCGCGTGATCAGGCTGTACAGCTCGGCTTGCCCCGCCACATCGACGCCTTGCACCGGCTCGTCGAGCACCAGCAATTCAGGCTCACGCAGCAGGGCACGGGCCAACAGCACGCGTTGCATCTCGCCACCGGAGACGCTTTGCACCGGGCTGTCGATCACCTGTTCGGCGCCGACTTCGTTGAGCGCGGCCAAGGCGCGGGCGCGGTCCACGCCAGGCACCAGGCGCAGGAAGCGCAGCACGGACAGCGGCAGCGTCGGATCGACGTGAAGTTTTTGCGGCATATAGCCGACGCGCAACCTGGGCTTGCGCCAGACGCTGCCGCTGTCGGGCTTGAGCAAGCCCAGCACGGCGCGCACCAGGGTGGTCTTGCCGGCGCCGTTGGGACCGATCAAGGTCACGATCTGCCCCGGCTCGACGCTCAGGTGGATGTTGTCCAGCACGCTCTGCCCGGCGAACGTCACGGCCACCTGTTCGAGGCGGATCAACGCATTGCTCATCAGGCCCCCTGGCAGCCGGAGCAGAGACCGACCACTTCGACGGTCTGGGTGTCGACCACGAAGCCGACGTCCTTGGCGCTGGCGATGATGGCATCGCTGATGGACTTCTGTTCCAGCTCGATGGCGGCGTGGCATTGCCGACAGATCAGGAACTGGCCTTGGTGGGCGTGCTCCGGGTGGTTGCAGCCGACGAAGGCGTTCAGCGATGAAATGCGATGCACCAGGCCGTTTTCCAAGAGGAAATCCAGCGCCCGGTAGACCGTCGGCGGTGCGGCGCGGCGGCCGTCCTGCTCGCTGAGCACGGCGAGGATGTCGTAGGCGCCCAGTGGCTTGTGGCTTTGCCAGACCAATTCCAGCACGCGCCGACGCAGGGCGGTCAGGCGCAACCCTTGGCGCGCGCAGATGGCGTCGGCCTCGGACAGCGCGCTGTGCACGCAGTGGGAGTGATCGTGGGGACGACTGGCAAGGGGTGTAATAGGCATGGGCAGCGACGAGTTTAGTGAGAGACGTTATTATGTTACCCGTTCTCGCCTCTACGAGTGGTCATCGTGTCCCGATTTTTTTCGCTCTTTGTCGCTTTTGTCGCAAGTTTTCTACTGATTGGCCCGGCCCAGGCCGAGGTCAAGGTGCTCACCAGCATCAAGCCGCTGCAACTGATTGCCGCCGCTGTGCAGGATGGCGTAGCCGTTCCAGAGGTGTTGCTGCCGCCAGGGGCTTCGCCGCATCACTATGCGTTGCGGCCATCGGATGTTCGCAAGGTGCAGTCGGTGGACCTGCTTTATTGGATCGGCCCCGATATGGAAGGCTTTCTGCCGCGGGTGCTCAACGGTCGCACGCTGCCCTCCGTCGCCATCCAGGATTTGCCGGGGCTCAAGTTACGTCACTTCGCCCAGGACAGCGCGTCCCACGAGGACGATGGCCATGACGGCGACGAACACGATCACGACCATCGCCCTGGCACCGTGGATGCCCACTTGTGGCTCTCGCCGCTCAATGCGCGGGTGATCGCCGCCAAAATGGCGGCCGACCTGAGCGCGGCGGATCCGGCCAACGCGGCCCGTTATCAAAGCAACCTCAAGGGCTTCAACCAGCGTCTCGATGCTTTGGACACACGCCTCAAGGCGCGCCTGGTCGGGGTCGCGGGCAAGCCTTATTTCGTCTTCCACGAGGCGTTCGACTATTTCGAAGACAACTACGGCCTCAAGCACGCCGGGGTGTTCGCTGTGGCCGCCGAAGTCCAGCCTGGTGCCCAGCATGTGGCGGCAATGCGCACGCGCTTGCAGGCCGTGGGCAAGACCTGTGTGTTCAGCGAACCGCCCCTGCGCCCGCGCCTGGCCGAAACCCTGGTGGCCGGGTTGCCGGTGAAGCTGGCGGAGCTCGATGCACTGGGCGGCTATACCCCGGCGACGGCGCAGGGATATGAGCAGTTGTTGGAGAAGTTGGGCAATGATCTGGCGGGGTGCCTGGAGTCGCTATAACCCCGTCGATGCACAAACCTGTGGCGAGGGGATTTATCCCCGCTGGGGCGCGTAGCGGCCCCAAGAAATATCTTCCGCCGCGGTCCGTCAGATCCAAAGCATGGGGCTGCTTCGCAGCCCAGCGGGGATAAATCCCCTCGCCACAAGAGCAGCCCGCTTCGCGCTTGTCTGCTGTTACAGGGCGAACGGCAGCAACGCGTGAACCGTCTGCCGCTGCGCCAAGCGCTGCTGGAACTCCATCGGGTCGTGGATCAACACATCCTGCCCGGCAAAGGATTCAGCAGCGATCAACCGCGACAGCCAGAACCGCACGCACGCCACGCGCAGCATGGTCGGCCACAGTTGCGCCTCAGCGGCGGTAAACGGTCGCAGCGTCGCATAGGCGCCCAGCAGCGCTCGCGCCCTGGGTCCATCGAGCACGCCGTTGTCGTCCGAGCACCAGTCGTTCAAGGCAATGGCGACGTCATACAGCATCGGCCCGGAGCAGGCGTTGTAGAAGTCGATCAGCCCGGTCAGGTGCGTGCCTTCGAACATCGCGTTGTCGCGGAACAGATCGGCATGGATGTTGGCGCGCGGCAGCGCCAGGATGCCGACTTTCTGCAACGAGATTTCATTCAGCGCCGCTTCGAGCAACTGACGCGGCTCGGCGTCGAGGTGCGAGATCAGCTTGGCGCCCTCCTCCTGCATCCAGTCCAGGCCACGATCGGTCTTGCGCTTGATCATGTTGTCGCGGGTTGCCAGGTGCAGGTGCGCCAGCAACTCGCCGACCTGAGCGCAGTGCTGCGTGTTGGCCTGCTTGATGTGCTTGCCGGCCAGGCGCGGTTGCAGCAGCGCCGGCTTGCCCGCCAGCTCCCGCAACGCCACGCCGTCGGTGGTGCGCAAGGCGTAAGGCACCGGCAGGTCGGCGTCATGCAGCACGTCCAGCAGTTCGATGAAGAACGGCATTTCCTGCACCGGGCCGCGCTCGACCAGGGTCAGGACGAATTCGCCCTGCTCCAGGCTGATAAAGAAATTGGTGTTTTCGCTGCCGGCGGCGATCCCCTGGAAATCAAGCAGGCGGCCAAGCCCATAAGGGGCGAGAAAGGTTTCCAGCTCGGGCCGAGCCAGGGGCGTGAACACAGACATGGTTAAAACTGCCAGTACGGGCGCCCTTCAGCGGGCGCCGGTTGAAGTCGCGAGCGGTATTACCACTCAAAGATTTTCCACGACGGAATCAGCATATCCGGCTGATCCGAACGGATGAAGTTTGCATCGCTGCCGTCGGCCCGCACCAGGAAATAAGGCTTGCCGTTCTTGGGTGTGACCTTGATCGCGTACAAAAAGCCGTTTTGCCGGTACTCCTGAATGGTTTTATCGCCTTCGGTGCGGATGGTGACATCCGGGTCCGCCGAGGGTGCGTCGTCCGCCGCCATGACGGCCAACGGGGTGATTGCAAACAAGCCAGCCAGTAACAGGCGATTTAGTGTACGCATGATAACCTTGTCCCTTTGTCGTCAACGGTCCCGCTATTCTAGCCCCGGACCCGCCGAAAAGGTTGATCCTGCTCATGAGCCAAGCCCCCCTCGTCCTGGTGGACGGTTCTTCTTATCTGTACCGCGCCTTTCATGCGCTGCCACCGCTGACCACGTCCAAAGGCCTGCCGACCGGTGCGGTCAAGGGCGTGCTGAACATGCTCAAGAGCCTGCGCAAGCAGTATCCGGACAGTCCGTTTGCCGTCGTATTCGACGCCAAGGGTGGGACGTTTCGCGATGCGTTGTACGCCGAATACAAGGCCAACCGCCCGAGCATGCCCGACGACATGCGTGTGCAGATCGAGCCGCTGCATGCCAGCGTCAAGGCCCTGGGCTTCCCGCTGTTGTGCGTGGACAACGTCGAGGCCGATGACGTGATCGGCACCCTGGCCCGCAGTAGCGCGGCGGCCGACCGTCCGGTGGTGATCTCCACCGGCGACAAAGACATGGCGCAATTGGTCGATGGGCACATTACCTTGGTCAATACCATGACCGGTAGCGCCCTGGACGTGGCTGGCGTGAAGGAGAAGTTTGGCGTCGCTCCCGAGCAGATCATCGATTACCTGGCGTTGATGGGCGATTCTTCCGACAACATCCCGGGCGTTCCGGGTATCGGGCCGAAGACCGCTTCCGGCCTGCTGGTGGGCGTCAATGGCGGCCTGACCGAGCTGTACGCGCAACTGGACATCGTCGCCACCTTGCCGATCCGTGGCGCCAAGACCCTGGCCGCCAAGCTTGAAGAGCACAAGGAAATGGCGTTGCTTTCCTACGAGTTGGCAACCATCAAGACCGACGTACCGTTGGATGTCGGCCTCGACGACCTGCAAATGGGCCAACCGGATCACGAGAAGCTCGCCGAGCTGTACACGTTGTTGGAATTCAAGAGCTGGTTCGAAGAAAACCAGCGGGACGCCAAGCGTGCCGGTCAGGAGATCGTTGAAGTTGCCGAAGAACAGCCCGGCGCGGCCGAGGCCAAGTACGAGGTCATCCTCGATCAGGCGCGCTTCGACGCGTGGCTGGCCAAACTGGACAAAGCGCCGCTGTTTGCCTTCGTCACCGAAACCAACGGCGGCGATGCCCAGCATTCGCAACTCGTCGGCTTGTCGTTCGCCGTGGCCCCTTTCGAGGCTGCCTACATCCCGCTGACCCATTCCTACATGGGTGTGCCGGAGCAACTGGACCGCGACACGGTGCTCAAGGCCCTCAAGCCGCTGCTGGAAAACCCGAACAAGCTCAAGGTCGGCCAGCACGCCAAGTTCGAAACCAACATCCTGGCCAACTGCGCCATCGATGGCGATCAGAATAACGGTATCCTGGTCCAGGGCATCGCCTTCGACACCATGCTCGAATCCTACGTGCTGGACTCCACCGCGACCCGCCACGACATGGACAGCCTGGCGCTCAAGTACCTGGGCCAGAGCAAGACCGATTTCCAGGACATCGCGGGCAAAGGGGTCAAGCAACTGACCTTCGACCAGATATCCCTGGAACTGGCCGGCCCTTACGCCGCCGAAGACGCCGACGTGACCTTCCGCCTGCACCAGGCCCTGCAGGAAAAACTGGCGGCCACGCCAAGCTTGGGCACCGTGCTCAATGACATCGAAATGCCGCTGATGCCGGTCCTGGCGCGCATCGAGCGCCAGGGGGCGCTGGTCGATGCCAACCTGCTGGGTGTGCAAAGTGTCGAGCTGGGAGAAAAACTGGTGGCGCTGGAGCGTGAGGCGTTTGCCATCGCCGGCGAGGAGTTCAACCTGGGTTCGCCGAAGCAATTGGGCGTGATCCTGTACGAAAAACTTGGCTTGCCGGTGCTCAGCAAAACCGCCAAGGGCCAGGCGTCCACCGCCGAAGCGGTGCTCGCCGAGCTGGCGGAGCAGGATTACCCGCTGCCCAAGGTGCTGATGCAGTATCGCTCGCTGAGCAAGCTCAAGAGCACCTACACCGATCGTTTGCCGGAGCAGATCAATAGCCGCACCGGCCGTGTCCATACCAATTATCAACAGGCCGTCGCCGCGACCGGGCGCCTGTCGTCCATCGACCCGAACCTGCAGAACATTCCGATCCGCACGGCCGAAGGTCGACGTATTCGCCAGGCCTTCATCGCGCCGAAAGGTTACAAGCTGCTGGCGGCGGACTACTCGCAGATCGAACTGCGGATCATGGCGCACCTGGCCAAGGATGAAGGTCTGCTCCATGCGTTTCGCAATGATCTGGACGTGCACCGGGCCACGGCCGCCGAGGTGTTCGGCGTCGACTTGGACGCGGTCACCCATGACCAGCGCCGTAGCGCCAAGGCGATCAACTTCGGCTTGATCTACGGCATGAGTGCGTTCGGCCTGGCCAAGCAGATCGGCGTCGATCGCAAACAGTCCCAGGCTTATATCGACCGCTACTTCGCCCGCTACCCGGGTGTGCTGGCGTACATGGAACGCACCCGCGCCCAGGCGGCCGAGCAAGGTTTTGTCGAAACCATTTTCGGTCGCCGGTTGTACCTGCCGGACATCAACGCGAAAAACCCGGCCCTGCGCAAAGGCGCCGAGCGCACGGCCATCAACGCGCCGATGCAGGGCACGGCGGCTGACATCATCAAGAAAGCCATGGTCGCCGTGGATCGCTGGCTGAGCGCGTCAGGGTTGGATGCCAAAGTCATCCTGCAGGTACACGACGAATTGGTGCTGGAAGTGCGTGAAGACCTGGTCGACCAGGTGCGCGAGGAAATCCGCCAGCACATGAGCGCCGCCGCCACGCTGGACGTGCCGCTGCTGGTGGAAGTGGGCGTGGGCAATAACTGGGATGAGGCGCATTGAGTCGTAACAACTGGAATTGAACGGACCTGTCTGGAGCGGGGACAGGTTGAACCCTGTGGCGAGGGGATTCATCCCCGCTGGGCTGCGCAGCAGCCCTAAGACCCTTGGCCTTGGTGTGTCAGGCTGATTGCTTTCAGCCTTTTTGGGGCTGCTGCGCAGCCCAACGGGGATAAATCCCCTCGCCACATCGGATCATCCGGTTCGTTAGTTCGGAAAATTCCTAAGGCTATTTCCAAAAATAATCTGAACTAAACCCGTCAAATGCCACTCAGAGATTTTGAATGGCTGGTGAAGCCCTTCAATGCTCCTATGTTGTGTTAAGTGTTGGCAGATATCTGGACCCCGCCCTAGCGGTCCGGAACTTGGACCCCGAACTTCCCCCTCCCCATAAGAAGTCCGGGGTTTTTTTTGCCTGCGATCTGGCTTATTCGGCCTCTTCGCTGCCCTTGTCCGCCAATTCCATCCAGTCGGCCAGCACCGTGTAGGCTTCTTCCAGGCCCATGCGCTTGGGCGCCGAGAACAGCTGGATGGTGATCGCGTCACCCCAGCCTTTGCGAATTTCCGACTGCACTTTGAGCAGGGTATTTTTGGCCGCGCCGTAGGTGAGCTTGTCGGCCTTGGTCAACAGGATGTGCATCGGCATGCCGCTGGCGACCGCCCAATCGAGCATCAACAGGTCGAAGTCGGTCATCGGATGGCGAATGTCCATCATCAGGATCAGGCCTTTCAAACTTTCGCGGCTGCCCAGATAGGCTTCCAGGTGACGCTGCCAGTGTTGCTTGAGCGGGATCGGTACCTTGGCGTAGCCGTAGCCGGGCAGGTCGACCAAACGCCGTTCATCGTCTAGCTTGAAGAAGTTCAAGAGTTGCGTGCGACCCGGGGTTTTCGAGGTGCGTGCCAGGCTTGCATGGGTCAAGGTGTTCAGCGCGCTGGATTTGCCGGCATTGGAGCGCCCGGCAAAAGCCACTTCGAAGCCTTCGTCGTCTGGGCATTGATCGACTTTGGCGGCGCTGAGCATGAAGGTGGACTGTTGGCACAGGCCGAGGATGGGGTTCTTCAGTTGCATGGGATTTCCGATGTGGGCGGCGTCGGGAATGGACGCGGCAAGCTGTGTCGTTTCCGTTTCAGTGACGCCAGTATATAATGCCGCAGATTTTGTGTGCGCTTTGTCCCAGCGTAGGATGAAGCTCACGGGAGCGACCGACCGAAATTGCGCGTTAGAACGCAGCTCGTTCCCAACCCTGAAAAGGTCGTTTTATGACGAAATGGCTGCTAGCTGCCGGTGTCTTGATGCCGCTTTACAGCGCTCAGGCTACACAGGATCCGGAAGCTGTGTACAACCGTGTTTGTGGTGCCTGTCATTCCGGCCAACTCCCCATGGCGCCCCGCAAGGGCGATCAGGAAGCTTGGACGCCGAGGTTGGCGAAAGGTATGGAGACGCTGGTGCAACACGTGACCCAGGGTTTCAAGGCGATGCCGCCGCGTGGTTTGTGCATGGACTGCAGTGCCGAGGATTACCGAGCCATCATCCAGTGGATGAGCGAGTGAACCCGGTCCATAACTCTTTAACCCTTAGCCGTAGTTGGATTAGCTGATGAACAAACTGATCGTGAGTCTGCTGTTGACCTTGGGGATATCCGGCGTAGCCCACGCCGCTGGCGATGCCGCTGCCGGTCAGGCGAAGGCGGCCGTATGCGGAGCCTGCCACGGCCCGGATGGCAATAGCATGGCGCCCAACTTTCCGAAACTGGCGGGCCAGGGCGAACGTTACCTGAACAAGCAACTGCACGACATCAAGTCCGGCAAGCGCACGGTGCTGGAAATGACCGGCCTGCTGACCAACCTGAGCGATCAGGACCTGGCGGACATCGCGGCGTATTTCGCCAGCCAGAAGGGCAGCGTCGGCGCTGCCGATCCGAAACTCGTGGCCCGTGGTGAAGCGCTCTTTCGCGGTGGCAACCTGGACAAAGGGCTTCCAGCCTGCACCGGCTGCCACTCGCCTGACGGCAAAGGCAACGCGGCAGCCGGCTTCCCACACTTGGGCGGCCAGCATGCCCAGTACGTAGGCAAGCAATTGACCGACTTCCGCAAAGAAGAGGGTGGCCGGACCAACGACGGCGATACCAAGCCGATGCAGAGCATTGCGAAAAAGCTGAGCGACGAAGATATCGCTGCGGTATCCAGCTACATCCAGGGCCTGCACTGAGGCCTTTGGCTGGCGTTGCAAGGGGCGTACATCCCTTGCAACGTTAACGCTCGATTAATCTGTCGATGCGAGCATCAAAAGGGTGGCTTTGGCCGCCCTTTTTTGTGGCCGCTGCCGTTACACTAGAGAACTTGAACCCGCCACGGTCTGTCTTAGAAGCAGGCCTCGCGAGGCCCCCTCATTGTCCAGGAGTAAAGCATGCGTAATCTGATCATCAGCGCCGCGCTCGTCGCCGCCAGCCTGTTCGGCGTAACTGCCCAAGCGGCTGAAAAGCCCGCCGCACCTTATGTCGAATTGACCAACCCCGTTCCGGTGGCGGCGCCTGGCAAGATCGAAGTCGTGGAGCTGTTCTGGTACGGCTGTCCGCATTGCTACGCTTTTGAACCGGTTATCAACCCATGGGTCGAGAAACTGCCTTCGGACGTTAACTTCGTGCGCATCCCCGCCATGTTCGGCGGCCCGTGGGATGCCCACGGCCAGATGTTCCTGACACTCGAGGCCATGGGCGTCGAGCACAAGGTCCACGCTGCCGTTTTCAACGCGATCCAGAAAGAACACAAAAAGCTGACCGACAAGGAAGACATGGCCGACTTCCTGGCGACCCAGGGTGTGGACAAGGAGAAATTCCTGGCCACCTTCGACTCCTTTGCCATCCAGGGTCAGATCAAGAAGGCCCGCGAGTTGGCGAAGAAATACGAGATCACAGGTGTACCGACCATGATCGTCAACGGCAAATACCGCTTTGACATCGGCTCCGCCGGTGGCGCAAATGAAGCCCTGCAACTGGCCGACCAGCTGATCGCCAAAGAGCGAGCGGCCACCAAGGCTGCTGCCAACTAAGCGCGGCCCACGCCCATGGCCCGCTGGAGCACCGAACGCATCGTTGGCCTGCATGAACCGCGGGTCAACGAGCATCATGTCATGTCCGCGGGCCTGCCTGGCGATAGCCGCTTGCGGCTGCTCAGCTTCAATATCCAGGTGGGCATCAGCACTGAGCGCTACCGGCATTACCTGACTCGCGGCTGGCAACATTTGCTGCCGCACACCGGGCGTGCCGGTAACCTGCAGAAAATCGGCGACCTGCTCAAGGACTTCGACCTGGTGGCCCTGCAAGAGGCCGACGGCGGAAGCTTGCGCTCAGGCTACGTCAATCAGGTGGAACACCTGGCCCAATTGGGCGCCTTTCCCTACTGGTACCAGCAACTCAATCGCAACCTCGGTCGCCTCGGCCAACACAGCAATGGCGTGTTGAGTCGCTTGCGTCCGTGGGCGATCGAAGATCACCCGTTGCCCGGCCCCAAGGGGCGCGGTGCGATCCTGGCGCGTTTTGGCGAAGGCCCGGAGGCGCTGGTCGTGGTCATGATGCACCTGGCGCTCGGGGCGCGTACCCGGACGATGCAGCTGGCGTACATTCGCGAATTGATCGGTGGCTACAAGCACCAGGTGTTGATGGGCGACATGAACACCCATGCCACCGATTTGCTGCAGACTTCGCCCCTGCGCGATCTCGGCCTGCTCGCTCCACAACTGGAAGCGACATTCCCCAGCTGGCGCCCCCAGCGCTGCCTGGACCATATCCTGTTGAGCCCGACCCTGACCCTCGAACGCGTCGAGGTGCTGGCCCAACCCATTTCCGATCACCTGCCGGTCGCGGTAGAAATTCGTTTGCCAGGTTCGCTCACGGCCGATGCATTCCCCGCGCTGAGTCCTGCACCTCGCGGATCCGATGAATGAGCGACGACGCCGAACGCTGGAGAGAGAAGTACCTCAAGAGTATCGAACAGCAGGAAAAGCTTGAGCGCCGTTGGGAGGCTCGGCTCGACTTGCTGCGTCGTGGCCTGGTGCGCAGCACCCTGGCCGCCGAGGGCACTGACAGGGCTGTCGATCAATGCATGAAAGAGATGCGCGAGGTGGTGCGCACCAATGACATGGATGCCGGCCTCGCTGCCCTGCTGCCGCGCCTGGAGAAAGCCGTACTCGATTCCGAGCAGCGCCGCGAGACCCGGGTCGAGCAGACGAGCGCCGCGTTGACCGCCCTGGTTGCCCAGTTGCAGAGCCTGCCGCTGCCCAAGGAAGTCAGGCGGCCGCTGAAGAAATTTGCCAAGCAACTGGAGGATCGGGCCGGCCAGGCTCGGGAGATTCCGCTGCTGCTCAGCGAACTGAGCGGCTTGCAAGGCAAGGCACTCAGTGCCCTGGATGCCCCTGTCGAACCGAGTCGCCCCGGCCTGCTGCAACGGCTGTTTGGTGGCCAGGGCCATGAGGACGCGACGCCCCAGCCCCACGACCCTGCCCAGGCCCGCGTGGCACCTGCGTCAGAAATGGCCCTGCCCGTAGCCGTGGCGCCGGCAACGGCCGCAGAACCCGTCGCACCGGCACCCTCGGTGGCGGAGCAAGCGCCCGCCTTGGAGACAACGCCCGAACCGGTTGCCCCGACTGCACCGCAGATCGAGATCGTTCCCGCGCCCGCTCCAGCACCGGCAGCCGAAGTGGTTCAGCCCGCCAGTGAATCGGACGACCAGGCAACCGAGCCCGCGCCGCTGCCGACGCCGCTCGCCGAATTACCCGCGATTGTGGCGCCCGCACTCGAGAATCCCGACGAGCTGATGCCCGAGGAGCCTACCCAGGCCCTGCCCGCCCCTTCGCTACCGCCTGCGGAGCTCGACGAGCCCCTGGAAGGCGCCGATGTGGCTGACGCCCAGTACGCCCTGCCCGACTCGCCGGAGCCGTCCTACAGTTCGGTCGCCAAGCATATCGAAGACACGCTGTTGGGCCTCTTGGGCGACCTGACCTTGCCCGAGCGTCATCGACCACAAGCCGAAGCCATGTGTGAGCGTCTGCGCAATGGCTTGAACTGGTACGAATTGCTGCCGATCCTCGATGACCTGGCCGTGCTGATGCTGGCCATCACGGACACCGGCCAGCATGAATTCGAGGCGTACTTGCAGCGCCTCAACGATCGGCTCGAGTCATTCCAGAGCAGCCTGCAGGCCGCCAGTGAAGACCACGCCGAAAACCTGTCGGCCTCCAGGGAAATGGACACCCAGATTCGTGAGCAAGTGGACGGCCTGCAAAGCAGCGTGAAGGAAGCCGATGACCTGGAAGGCCTCAAGCAGGTGCTCGAGGATCACCTCGAAGGCTTGCTCGGTACGATGAACCACCACCGCCAGCAACGTGATCAACGCGAGCAGGAGGTCTCGGCTCGCCTGAAAAGCCTGGCCGATCGCGTTGCGCTGATGGAGCAGGATGCCCAGGTCGTGCGGGAGAATCTCGAGGAACAGCGGCAAAAAGCCCTGATCGATCCGCTCACCGGGCTGCCCAATCGCGCCGCCTGGTCCGAGCGCCTGGAGCATGAAGTCGCCCAGTGGCAACAACACGGCAACAGCTTGCTGCTGGCCATGCTCGATCTCGATCATTTCAAGCGCATCAATGACAACTATGGCCATCTGGCCGGTGACCGGGTGTTGAAACTCATCGCCTCGGTCCTGCGTAAACGCCTGCGTAGCGGCGATTTCATTGCGCGTTTTGGGGGCGAGGAGTTTGTGCTGCTGGTGCCCAATACCTCCCTGGCTGCTGGCGCCAAGCTGGCCGAGGCGCTGCGCCTGGCCATCGAAGGCTGTCCGTTTCATTTCAAGGGCGAGCCGGTGACGGTGACGGTATCCATCGGCCTGACCGCTTTCAAACCCGGCGAACACAGCGACTTGGTGCTTAAAAGAGCCGATCAGGCGCTTTATCGGGCGAAAAGTTCCGGGCGCAACCATGTGGAATTGGGCTAGGGGGCTAATTGTTCCAATTTGTTTAATATCGCCGCGCGCACCGGATCATCGCGAGGCGATACGTTACACTGTTGCATTACTCCCAGTGCGTATTGCCTTCCGCCATGAAATTTTTCTCGCTCATTGTTTCTTTATTTATCCTGGCCGGCTGTGCGAGTGGCCCGCGACTCGACACCCGTCATCCTTCCGTCAACCATGACAACCGTATCCAATTCGTGGTGGTGCATTACACCTCGGCTTCCCTGGAGCGCTCGCTGGCCCTGCTGACCCATGGCGAAGTCAGTGCCCATTACCTGATCGGCGACGATAAAGGCGCGACCATTTACAAACTGGTGGATGAAAGCCAACGCGCCTGGCATGCCGGGGAAAGTGAATGGGAAGGCCGGACCTGGCTCAATTCCAGTTCCATCGGCATCGAAATCGTCAATCCGGGTTTTGTCGACACGCCTACCGGGCGCCTTTGGTATCCGTACAGCGAAGCCCAGGTCCAGGCCTTGATCGTATTGCTCAAGGACATCATCCAGCGCAACGGCATCAACCCGCGCAGCATCATCGGTCACAGCGACATCGCGCCCCTGCGCAAACTCGATCCGGGCCCGCTGTTCCCTTGGAAGCGCCTGGCGCAAGCGGGTTTAGGAGTCTGGCCAGACGAACAGGCCGTCGCCCGCCAGCAGGCCGTCTTCGCGCCGCAGCTGCCGCCTGCCGTTTGGTTCCAGGCCGAGCTGGCCCGCCTGGGCTACCCGACGCCGCAGACCGGCGAGTGGGACGTGGCCACCCACCATGTACTGGCCGCCTTCCAGATGCACTACCGACCGGCCCGCTTCGATGGCATGCCGGATGCGCAAAGCGCGGCGATTCTGCAGGTGCTCAACCAGACAAAATAATGACGCCCGTCTGACGAATCGGGTCAAATCCAAATCAGAAGCTATAACTCATTGGTAACTTTCGGATTACCCATGATGACGGCCACCCGCGAAACCCTACACAGCTGGCTCCATCGCCCCGTTTTCCTGGCGATGGTGGCAACTGCCCTAAGTACCGTCCTGCTGCTGGCGGGGAGTCTGTTCGTGGTCGTGCAGCAGATCCAGCAGCGCGAAAGCGACCAGATGAATGCCCAGGGCGAGCGCTTTCTGCAGCGCCTGGAACAGCTTTTCGGGCAACTGCGTGAAAGCCTCGACGACTTGCAAAACCAGCCGTTGCGCGGATGCAACGACGACATGATCGCCACATTGCGACAGGTCAGCTTCAACTACCGTTTTGTCTACGAGGCGGCGTATATCGATGGCAGCGGCGTCTGCTCCAATCGTCCACGCCAGGGCGGCTTGTCAGTGACCCGCCCGCCCGACATCCGCGGGCCGACCTACAATTACTGGCTCAACACCACCACCGAGCCTGACGAAGACCGCGCCGCATTGATGCTGGGCCGCGGCAACTTTCGGGTGGCCACGTCCCGCGGGCATTTGACCGATGTGGTCGATTTACCACCGGGCAGCAGCCTGCTGGTCGTCCTGGATAACGGTAAACGGGCCATTCCCGTGCTAGGGACGGACCAACACTGGCCGCCGGTCGAGCCTTGGCCGCCGAAAAGCCACAATGCCTTGCAAGTGACGCAGAACCGCTTGATCTATCGGATGCCGACCGACAGCCCGGTCTATCAACTGGTGCTTATCGCCCAGCGCAGCGGTTTTAGGGTTCCGGCCAATGCCTGGTGGATGCTGCCCATCAGCCTGATGCTGGGCCTGGGGATTGGTTTCCAGGTGTTTCTGCTGGCGCGTCAGCGCCAGTCCATGGACGCCGAACTGCATGGGGCTATCCGGCGTGGTGAATTGCAGGTGCTTTACCAGCCTATTTTCGACCTGAGCAGCCGTAACTGTGTCGGGGCGGAGGCCTTGCTGCGCTGGCGACGACCGGACGGCACCCTGACCAGCCCGGACCTGTTTATCCCGATGGCCGAGAACACGGGGCAGATCCGCCAGATCACCGATTTCGTGTTGCAGCGGCTGTTCGATCAATTGGGCCAGCTGTTGCGGGCCAATCCGCAGCTGTATATCTCGGTGAATCTGGCGGCCTGCGATGTGATGGTGCCGCGTATTGGCGAAGTGATCGCCCGCCTGCTGGCGCTGCATCGCGTGTCGGCGCACCAGATTGCCTTCGAAGTGACCGAGCGTGGGCTAGTCGATGTGTTGGTCGCCCGGGATAACCTGCAATCGCTGCGCGACGTCGGGCATCAGGTGTTGATCGACGATTTCGGCACCGGTTATTGCAGCCTGGCCTACCTGCAAACGCTGCCGGTAGACTGCCTGAAAATCGACAAGGCCTTCATCGACGCCTTGGGCCACGACGCCGCCAGCAGCGGCGTGGCCCCGCATATCATTCGCATGGCCCATGCGCTGCAACTCAAGGTGATAGCCGAAGGCATCGAGCATGAAGCCCAGGCTTCCTATTTGAGCAGCGAAGGGGTGAGGTTCGGCCAGGGCTGGCTGTTCGCCCATGCCCTCAGCGCGGTTCAGTTCATTGAACTGATTACCCGTGGCCGGCGCCTGCGTGGTCGGCGCCTCGATGACGAAGCCTGAGTCTCCTCAGGCCATGAGCTCAGACTGCTAGCGCCATGTAGAACTGCGTGCCCTGCCCCGGCCTTGAATAAACGCCCATGCGCCCGCCGTGGAGCTGGACGATCTCCTTGCACAGCGCCAGGCCGAGGCCCGCACCCCCCTTCTTGCGCCCGACCTGGACGAAAGGTTCGAAGATCCGTCCCTGCTGGCCGTAGGCAATGCCTTCACCGTTGTCTTCGACACTGATGATCACCCGCTCGCCATGACGTCGGGCCTGCAAGCGGATCTGGCCGTTTTCGGCGGTGTGGCGCATGGCGTTATCGATCAGGTTATCGAGTACGCGATCCAGTTGCGCAGCGTCTGCATGCAGGCGCGGGAGCGGGCCCTGGATCGCCACGAGCAGCTCGATACCCTTGGTTTGGGCCTGCTCGGCAAACCGCAGCCGGGCCGCTTCCAGTAGATCGTCGATGGAGCAAGGCGCCAGGGTCAGCTTCTGCAGGCCGTTCTGGTAGCGAGAGAAGTTCAGCAGGTCATTGATGAGTTGCATCAGTCGCTGCATTTCTTCTGTGACGGTGTTGAGCAGGTCGGCTTCGCGCGACTCTTCTGAAAAATGCAGGCGCTCCTGTAACAGGCCGAAGGCCATGTGCATGCCTGTCACGGGCGTGCGCAGTTCATGGGAGGCACGCAAGACGAACTCGCTGCGCACCCGTTCGAAGGCGCGCTGCTCGGTGACGTCATGCAGCACCATGACCGCGCCGAGAATGTGGCCCTGGGTATGGCTGACCGGGGTGAGGCTGTAGGTGAGCACCCGCGACTCGCCATCCACTTCGACGCTCAGGTCTTCCGGCGCGCGCTCCAGGCTTCCACCGCGCAGCACCAGGTGCAATTCTTCATCCAGTTCAAGGCGTCCCAGCGCCTCGCCCAGTCCTTGGCCGAGGCGTTCCTCATCCCAGCCCAATTGACGCTGGGCCACCGGGTTGAGGTGCTCCAGCTGACCTTTGCGGTCGATCATCAGCAAGCCGTCGTCGATGCTGTCGAGCACGGCTTGCAAACGTTGCTGACCGGCGAGCAGCTCATCGATGTTGGTGGCCTGATGCTCACGCAAGGCCTCGGCCATGACCCCGAAGCGACGGGTCAGCAGATTCAACTCAGCGGCCGAGGAAACGGGTAGCGTGACCTCGAATTTACCTTGGCCGATGTCGTCCGCCGCTGCGGCCAGTACCTCGATCGGCGCGCCGAAACGCCGGGCAATGCCATGGGCCGTGATAAACCCGATGATCAGCACCGCAAACCCCACCAACCCCAGCAGTCCGGAAATCCACATTGCGCGCTCACGGGCGCGATCCTGGGTTTCACTGATGTTGGTCAGGGCCCGGCGATAGCCCTCGATCAGTCCATTGCGCAGCACATTGAATTTTTCGGTGAGGTCCTTGATGTTCGCGAGCTGGCTCGGCTGCTGGCGAGACGCGGTGAAGGCTTCAAAAAACTCAATGTAGTCGGCCTTGGCCCTGCTGAAGCTGACTGCCGCTTCATCCAGCCCCTGTTCGTGGGCGATGCCTTCGTCGATCAGCGCCAGGTATTGCTGCTTGGAGGCCTCCAGCACAGCCAGGTCGGGCTTGTCGTCGAGCATGATCATCAACTGATCGCCGAGCGTCTGGCGCAGCTTGAGGCCCAGGTCCAGCAGGATGAAGTTGTCGCGTACCGATTGTTCCTGGGTATTGGCCATCTGCATCACACTGACCAGGCCAAGCACCAATCCCAGCAGGGCCACGGTGATCAGGGCCGAGATACTGAGAAACAGTCGTGTGCGCAGCTTCATCGCCAGTTTCATAAGGTGTCGCTCACAGGTTGTACTGCTTGCGTTTGCGGTACAGCGTGGAAGCATCGATACCCAAGGTCTTGGCCGCCTGGTCGAGGGTGTCGGCCGTGGCCAGCACCGCGCCGATGTGGGCTTTTTCCAATTCGTCGAGGCTCAGCGCGGCACCGATGCGTGGCGCATTGTTGACCGGTTGCTCGGCCATGCCCAAGTGACTGATTTCGACCTTTTCCTGAGGGCAGATGATGCTGGCGCGCTCGACCACATTGCGCAGTTCCCGGATGTTGCCCGGCCAGCGATAGCCTAGCAGCGCTTCGCGCGCTTCATCGCTGAAACCCCGGGCCGGGCGCGCGTACTCCTTGACGAAGCGGGCCAGGAAGCGGTCGGCCAGGGTCAGGATGTCTTCGGCACGCTCTCGCAATGGCGGCAGGTGCAGGGTGATGACGTTCAGGCGATACAGCAGGTCTTCGCGAAAGCGTCCGTCGCGCACCATGTCTTCGAGGTTGAGGTTGGTCGCTGCGAGAATCCGTACGTCGGCGCGACGGGTGACTGGATCTCCTACCCGCTCATATTCCTTGTCCTGGATGAAACGCAATAACTTGGGTTGCAATGTCAGAGGAAAATCGCCGATCTCGTCGAGAAACAGCGTGCCGCCGTCGGCCTGGTTGACCCGACCCAACGTACTCTCGCTGGCCCCGGTGAAAGCCCCACGGCTATGGCCGAACAATTCGCTTTCCATCAGTTCAGCGGTCAGCGACGGGCAATTGATGGTGACGCAGGACTTTTTCGCCCGCTTGCTCCAGCCATGGATCGCCTGGGCCAGCTCGCCCTTGCCGGTGCCGGACTCGCCGAGGATCAGGATGTTGGCGTCGGTGCTGGCGACCTGGCGCGCGGTTTCCAGGACGACTTTCATCGCTGGGCTGTGGGAGTCCAGGCCATCCTTGGGTTTGCGCACTTCCCCTTCAAGGGCTTCGAGCCTTGCCGACAGCTGGCGTACTTCCAGTTGCTTGGCGGTCGCCAGGCGCAATTGATCGGGGCTGCACGGCTTGACCAGATAATCGGCCGCCCCGGCCTGGATCGCATCGACCGCGGTATCGACTGCCGAGTGAGCGGTGACGATGACCACGCGCATCCAGGGTGCCTGGATACGCATTTGTGCCAGGACATCCAGGCCGTTGTCCTCCCCCAGGCGCAGGTCGAGGAAACACAGGTCGAACACCTGGCGTTGCAGCAGTGCGTCGGCCTGGGCGGCGCTGTTGGCGGTGGCGACGCTGTAGCCTTCGTCTTCCAGGCAGTATCGGAATGTACGCAGGATGGCGGACTCGTCGTCTACCAGCAGAATGCGGCCTTGGTGCTCAGTGGCGGATTCCATTTTTCCTACGCTCCTTTAATGAATGATGTTGGTTAGTGTCAGAAAAATCGGGCAAGTTGCATGGTCGATTCTGAGGGGATATTACTCATCAAGAATGGCCCTGTGGACGTCTGACTCCTAAAAGCCTGATTTGAGTTCCTTTTTTTACGAATCGTCCGGTTCGGACGGTTCGCATCGCTCATTCCGACAGCTGTGTCTGACAGCCAATTCAAAAACAATCTAACGACTTTTCCTGCTGATTCGTGCAATACGCACGACCGACGCCTGCGCCATCGTGCAGGATGCGCTCCCGGCATGTTGCACTTATTTATTAAATTATTGATTTTAAAGGTTTTTATCTGGCAAAAAATCCTGGCACGACGACTGCAATGCTCTGATCAACGTGGCGTAGCGCGCCTCAACCAGATCACCGCACTCGGGTGGGGAGGAATTTCAGGATGAATCGTCAAAGTGTCACTCAATTTGGCTCCGCCCACTTCAAAAGTGCCGCCCCATTGCGCCTCTCTTCCCTGCACGTCCAGCAGGGCGCATGGGCTGCCTTGGCGCTGCTGGTCACCCTCGTAACGGGCCAGCAATGGTCGCTCTGGTATCAGAGCCAACAGCCCCAAGCGCCGCAGGTTTCGATTCACCGTGCCCCACAGACCCATTTCAGTGCCGTCAGCAGCCTTGAAGAAGCGTCCGCTTCAATGCGCATGATGGATGTCGACCAGGCCCAGCCATTGAGCGCCATGCCGCGTGAAGAGCGCTGGGTGTTTTAACCCGATGAACCGGTCGTCCATTGCGCCGGAACCATCACCGCAAGACCTTCACTAAATAGAAAAGCGTAAGGAGAATCACCATGTTGAGCTGGGCAATTACCTTCCTGATCATTGCCATCATCGCCGCCGTACTGGGCTTCGGTGGTATCGCAGGCACCGCCACGGGCATCGCCAAGATTCTCTTTGTTGTGTTCCTGGTGATGTTCATCGCTTCCTTCTTCTTTGGCCGTCGTGGCCGAGGCTGACCATGAGCGTTTCACTCAAAGGACTGGCCGCCGCCCTGTTGCTGGGCGGCAGTGCCATGGCAATGGCTGCCAATGACGGGCAGATGCGCGTCAATCAGTTGCTGCAGGCCGACCCGCAATACCGCGAGACCTGGCAGCACGTCGTGAAAAAGGAAGAACGTCTACCCGAATGGGTGATGAACCTGTCGGGCGATTCGGACCAGATGAATGCTGTCGAAGAAGATGGCGACAAGTATTTGGTGGGGCCGCTGTGTGAAACCCAGGCTACGTGTCGCAGCAAGCGTCTGATCGTCGCCTTCAGTTTCGACAAGGACGAAGCCTATGCCATGTTGGTGGAAGTCCCTGCGGGGCTGCCAGCCGACAAGTCCCCGACGCGGCATGCCGACTACCGATTCCTCGGCAAGCCCGATGAAGGTATGCAGAAACTGTTAATGGAACAACTCAAGAAAGATCCGAACTGGTACTGATTCTGAAAATGGGAAAAGCAGCCCTGCTTTTCTCTGCTGCACAGCCCGAGGAGGGCCAGTGCATGACCAAGGGGCTGGGACGTTCTGACTGATGAGAGTTGGAGTGACCTACGGGCACAAGGGGTGCCTGCGAAAGGGCCGGGTCAGGTAAAAGCTGCGACGCAAGTTCGCAAAGCCATCGCGGCTTGGCGAACTTGCGTAGAGCTTCTTGTTCGCAAAATGCGTACGCCAGAGCGGTTGGTGGATTGGCCGCGGCAAGTCCTTCGGCGATGCGGCATTTTGTCTCCTTCCGCCGATTTATCCCCCTTTGCCCAACCGTATATCGGAGAATGCCGAGGTAATTTCTCCCATGGGCCGCGTCTTGAGCCGCTGCCGTTTCATCGGTTCCCCCCACTTGCGAGAGAAAGCCCAGCTACGCTGAAACGGCCGGTTCACGGCACTTATGCCTGCATAAATGTCGCATTCGAACCGCTTGGAAGGCGGGTTTCGTTTGAAAAATCTCATGCCGATTCGGCATGGGGTAGGCGTTTATGGCATTAGACGAGCCCCCCTTGCATCGCAATAGTTGCGCCTTTTTTCGCCTGCCAGTAAGCCGCTAACGCGCTCGGGGTGACCTTATACGGGGGCAGGGGCATGAGTGTTTTTCGTCATCGACGATCCATTCGCGCCACTGTCCGAGTCCAACTGAAGTAAGGGTAACAATATGAAGAAGGCACGACTAAGCCTCGCCTGGCAGATCCTCATCGGTCTGGTGCTCGGGATTGCATTGGGCGCGCTGCTCAACCATTTCAGTGCCGAGAAGGCCTGGTGGATCAGCAATGTGCTGCAACCGGCGGGCGATATCTTTATCCGTCTGATCAAGATGATCGTGATCCCGATCGTGATTTCCTCGCTGATCGTCGGCATCGCCGGGGTCGGTGATGCCAAGAAGCTCGGGCGCATCGGTCTCAAGACCATCCTTTACTTCGAAGTCGTCACCACCATCGCCATTGTCGTCGGCCTGCTGCTGGCCAACTTCTTCCAGCCGGGCAGCGGCATCGACATGAGCACCCTGGGTACGGTGGATATCTCCAAGTACCAGGCCACGGCCGCGGAAGTCCAGCATGAACATGCGTTCATCCAGACCATCCTCAACCTGATCCCGTCGAACATCTTCGCCGCCGTTGCGCGTGGCGAGATGCTGCCAATCATTTTCTTCTCCGTATTGTTCGGCCTGGGCCTGTCCAGCCTGCAATCGGACCTGCGCGATCCGCTGGTGAAAATGTTCCAGGGCGTGTCGGAAAGCATGTTCAAGGTCACCCACATGATCATGCAATACGCCCCCATCGGCGTGTTCGCCCTGATCGCGGTGACCGTCGCCAACTTCGGTTTCGCCTCGCTGCTGCCGCTGGCGAAGCTGGTGATCCTGGTTTACGTCGCCATCGCCTTCTTCGCCTTCGTGGTGCTGGGCCTGATCGCCCGCCTGTTCGGCTTCTCGGTGCTCAAGCTGATGCGCATCTTCAAGGATGAGCTGGTGCTGGCCTATTCCACCGCCAGTTCCGAAACCGTGCTGCCACGCGTGATCGAGAAGATGGAAGCCTACGGCGCGCCGAAAGCCATCTGCAGCTTCGTGGTACCCACCGGTTATTCGTTCAACCTCGACGGTTCGACTCTGTACCAGAGCATCGCGGCGATTTTCATCGCCCAGCTGTACGGCATCGACCTGTCCATCAGCCAGCAATTGCTGCTGGTGCTGACCTTGATGGTCACCTCCAAAGGCATCGCCGGTGTGCCGGGCGTGTCGTTCGTGGTGCTGCTGGCGACCTTGGGCAGCGTTGGCATTCCGCTGGAAGGCCTGGCCTTCATTGCCGGTGTCGACCGCATCATGGACATGGCCCGTACCGCGCTGAACGTCATCGGCAACGCCCTGGCCGTGCTGGTCATCTCCCGTTGGGAAGGCATGTACGACGATGCCAAGGGCCAGCGCTACTGGAACTCCCTGCCGCACTGGCGCAGCAAAGAGCCGCTGCCAGCAGGGGAACCTTCCAGCCATTGATGCGCCGCTCCCACAGGGGGCTACGCAGTGACTATTAAACCCCGGAGCAATCCGGGGTTTGTCGTTTCTGCCAGCCCCGCTATCATTCGCGGCATCTTCGGGGGATTTAACTGATGCTCAATGGCCTTTGGCTTGGCTTCTTTATCGTGGCTGCCGTGTCGGCGCTGGCGCAGTGGTTGATCGGTGGCAACGCCGGGATCTTCGCGGCCATGGTGGAAAGCATTTTCGCCATGGCCAAGCTGTCGGTGGAGGTCATGGTACTGCTGTTCGGCACCTTGACCCTGTGGCTGGGCTTCCTGCGCATCGCCGAAAAGGCCGGCATCGTCGACTGGCTGGCCAAGGCCCTCGGGCCGCTGTTCTTACGCTTGATGCCGCAAGTGCCTGCCGGCCACCCGGCGATCGGCCTGATCACCCTCAACTTCGCCGCCAACGGCCTGGGACTGGACAACGCAGCCACCCCCATCGGCCTCAAGGCCATGCGCGCCCTGCAAGATCTCAACCCCAGCCCGACCATCGCCAGCAATGCGCAGATCCTGTTCCTGGTGCTCAACGCCTCGTCGCTGACGCTGCTGCCGGTGACGATCTTCATGTACCGCGCACAGCAAGGCGCGCCGGACCCGACCCTGGTGTTCCTGCCGATCCTGATCGCCACCAGCGGCTCGACCCTGATGGGGTTGTTGTCCGTGGCGTTCATGCAGCGCCTGCGTCTCTGGGATCCGGTGGTGCTGGCTTACCTGATTCCGGGAGCGCTGGCGCTGGGCGGCTTCATGGCGTTGCTGGCGACGCTCTCGGCCACGGCCCTGGCGGGGCTGTCATCGATCCTGGGCAACCTGACCCTGTTTGGCCTGATCATCCTGTTCCTGGTGGTGGGCGCGCTACGCAAGGTCAAGGTGTACGAGGCCTTCATCGAAGGCGCCAAGGAGGGCTTCGACGTTGCCAAGAACCTGCTGCCGTACCTGGTGGCGATGCTCTGCGCCGTCGGCGTGCTGCGGGCTTCGGGGGCGCTGGATTTCGGCCTCGACGGCATTCGGCACCTGGTGGAGTGGGCCGGCTGGGACACGCGTTTTGTCGATGCCTTGCCGACCGCCATGGTTAAACCGTTCTCCGGCAGCGCCGCCCGGGCGATGTTGATCGAGACCATGAAGACGTCCGGCGTGGACAGCTTCCCGGCCCTGGTGGCGGCGACTATCCAGGGCAGCACCGAGACCACGTTCTACGTGCTGGCGGTGTACTTCGGCGCCGTCGGCATCCAGCGGGCGCGCCACGCCGTGGGTTGCGCGCTGTTGGCCGAGCTGGCGGGGGTTCTGTCGGCGATCGGCGTCTGCTACTGGTTCTTTGGCTGAGGTTTCAGGGCGCCGGCGTTACAAAGCGCTGGCCCTGCTCCAACGTCCAGTTCACCACCTCGGCGGTCAGCCGGTCACTGGCCCGGCCAAAGCCGTCCACCACTGCCGGCACCTTCACGTCATTCAACGGCTGGCGCACTTCAAAACGGCGACTGGCCAGGATGCGCTGGTCGAAGCCGCGCACCAGCAGCGCGTCCAGGCGAATCACCACGCTGGCCGCAGTGCCCAGGTATTCGGTCTGGAACGCCTGCAATTGCCCGCCCAGTTCCAGATCCGCTTGCAGGTTGCTGTCGGCGACGCTCAACAACCTGACGCGCCCATCCTGGGCGAAGCCATCGAGCAGGCGGTTGCGCAGCAGCACGGGGGCTGGGTCGCTCCAACGCGAGGCGGCGTAGCTGCTGAACAGGTTGCCTTGGGGAATGACCGCGATTTTCGGGCTGTTGAGCACTTCGCTGGCCTGGGGGCTGGCCAGGCGCAGCGACCAGCTCACCGCCGGGCCCGCAGACGCGGGGGCCTGGGTGACGGGCAAGCGATACACATCCGAGGGTTCGGCCTTGGGCAAAATCGAGCAACCGCCCACCAGGAGCAATCCTGCCAGTAAGAGAATAGGGCGGATAAACTGGTTGCACGGCTTCATGGCGTGAACTCCTTGTCCTTGTCGTTGCCCAGCAAATAGCCGCTGGGGTTGGCATCCAGGCGCCGGGAGATTCCCCGCAGGGCGCTCAGGGTTTCGCGCAGTTCACGCACGGCTGGCGCCAGGGCATTGAGGCCCTGCATGCCGTTATTCAGCGAGTCGCGGTTGTCGTTCAGCAGTTTGTCGAGGGTCGCCGTGCTGCGGGCCAGGGACTGCATGGCCTGGCCGGCGTTGCCGAACGCCTGTTTGCCCTGGTCGTTGAGCAAACCATTGGCGTTGCGCATCAACGCCGTGGTCTGTTCCAGCGTGGCGCTGGCCTGTTTGCCGATGGACGCCAGTTGCTGCATGGCCTGGCGAATATCGCCGCGCTGCTCGGCAATGACCCCGGTGGTTTGTTCCAGATGCTCGAGCGTCTTGCCCAGGCTTTGGACGTTGTCCGAGGAAAACACCTCATTGGCGTTGTGCAGCAGCAGGTTGATGCTGGTCATCAAGTCATCGCTGTTGTTGAGCAGGCGGGCAATAGGCGAGGGCGCGGCGATGATCACGGGCGGTTCCCCGTCGTGCCCGGTCAGTGCCGGGCTCTGGGGCGTACCGCCACTGAGCTGGATAATCGAGGTGCCGGTGATGCCGGTCAGTGCCAGCTTGGCCTGGGTGTCTTGCTTGATTGGCGTTTCCCCGCTCAAGCGCACCCGCGCCAGAACCCGGCGCGGGTCGTTCGGGTCCAGGCGCAGGTTGACGACGTCGCCGACCTTGATCCCGCTGTATTCCACCGAGCTGCCCCGGGACAACCCGCTGACCGCCTCGTTGAACACCACTTCGTAATACTTGAATTCGCTGTCCACGTTGGACTTGGCCAGCCACAGGCCAAACAACAGGGCGCCAGCCACCACAATGACGGTGAACAGGCCGATCAGCACATGATGGGCTCGGGTTTCCATGTCAAACCTCGTTCGATTGTGTAGCGGCCGATAACGCCGCGCGGCCGCGAGGGCCATGGAAGTATTCGTGAATCCAGGCATCGTCGGTTTCCGACACCTTGTCGATGACATCGGCCACCAGGACTTTTTTCTGCGCCAGTACCGCCACCCGGTCGGTGATGGTGTAGAGGGTGTCCAGGTCATGGGTGACCAGGAACACGCTCAGGCCCAGGGCATCGCGCAGTGTCAGGATCAATTGGTCGAACGCCGCCGCACCGATGGGATCGAGGCCGGCGGTGGGTTCGTCGAGAAACAGGATGTCCGGGTCCAGGGCCAGCGCACGGGCCAGGGCGGCGCGCTTGATCATGCCGCCGGACAGCGAGGCGGGGTACTTGTCGGCGGCCGATAACGGCAGGCCGGCCAAGGCCAGCTTCACAGCCGCCAAGTGCTCGGCGTCGGCCCGGCTGAGCCCGGCGTGTTCGATCAGTGGCAGGGCGACGTTTTCTGTCACGGTCAATGATGAGAACAGCGCGCCTTTCTGGAACAACACGCCAAAGCGCCGTTCCACCCGCGAACGTTGTTCCGGGGGCAGGCTCGGCAAGTCCTCGCCGAACACCCGCACAGAACCTTCGCTGGGCCGGTTCAGGCCGACGATGCTGCGCAGCAGCACCGATTTGCCGCTGCCGGAGCCGCCGACCACGGCAAGGATCTCGCCCTTGTACACGTCCAGGTCGAGGTTTTCATGCACGCTCTGGCGGCCAAAGCGATTGCACAGGCCGCGCACTTGAATCACCGCCTCGGTGGGCGGTCGCAAGGGTTGGCTCACCAGTTCATCTCCATGAAAAACAGCGCGGCCACGGCATCGAGCACAATCACCACGAAAATCGACTGCACCACGCTGGACGTGGTGTGAGCCCCGACCGATTCGGCACTGCCACTGACCTTGAAACCTTCCAGGCAGCCCACGGCAGCGATCAGGAAGGCAAAGATCGGCGCCTTGACCATCCCCACCAGGAAATGCTGCACGCCAATGTCCGACTGCAACAGCGTGAGGAACATGGCCGGTGAAATACCCAGCGACAAAGCGCAGACCACGCCGCCACCGATAATGCCCGAGAGCATGGCCAGGAAGGTCAGCATCGGCAGCGCCACCAACAGCGCCAGCACCCGTGGAATCACCAGCAACTCGACCGGATCGAGGCCCAGGGTGCGGATCGCGTCGATTTCTTCGTTGGCCTTCATCGAGCCAATCTGCGCGGTGAACGCGCTGGCGGTGCGGCCCGCCATGAGGATCGCCGTCAGCAACACGCCGAATTCACGCAGGAACGAGAACGCCACCAGGTCCACGGTAAAGATGCTGGCGCCGAAATCGGCCAGCACCGTTGCGCCGAGAAAGGCCACCACTGCGCCCACCAGGAACGTCAGCAGGGCGACGATGGGGGCTGCGTCCAGGCCGGTCTGTTCGATGTGAACGACCATCGGTGTCATGCGCCAGCGCCTGGGGCGAAACAGGTTGCGGGCCAGGGTTTCCAGAATCAGGCCGACAAAACCCAGCAGTTGCAGGGTGTCTTGCCAGACTTTTTCCACGGCGCGGCCGATACGCGTCAGCAGTTGTGTCAGCACGCTGACCTGCGGCTCTTTCACCGGTACACAGAAGTCCGTCAGCGAGCAATAGACCGTCTGCAACAGCGCCCGCTCGGCGGCGGGCAAGCTGCAATCGGGGTGGTCGGTGGTCTTGCCCAGCCGTTCGGAGCCCAGCAGTTCCACCAGCAACGAAGCCCCGGCGGTGTCGAGGGCGCCGAGGCCGTTGAGGTCGATCAGGGTGTTCTCGTCGTATTGGCCGCGCAAGGATTCGCTCAAGCGCTTGAGCTGCGCGTAATGGGCCAGCGTCCAGTCGCCGCCGACCCAGAGCCGGGCCGGAGAGCGAGACGTGTCCAGCCGGGCTGTGCCAGTGTGGGATCCGGGGGTCATAAGCTCCATGCTCGTTCGACTTGAACAGCGCTACCTAATAGCATGGTCGCCGTTATTTTGCCTCGGGTGCGTCAGCGCTCACGTTGAAACGCAACACGCCGATCATCTGACCATTTTCCGTCAGCACCCGCACCTGCCATTTGCCTGTCGGGTCTTGCGGGAAGTTCTGCTTGTGGGTCCAGGCGCGATAGCCTTCCTTGCGCCCGCCGTGGATGTCCAGGGCGATGCGGTCGACTTCTTTACCGTTGAACTGCCAGACATGATAAATCCGCTCATCAAGCCCTCGCGGTGCGTTGATGGCGGTGTAGGCGTACAGGCCGTTGCCGCGAATCTGGGCCGCGCTGACTTCCTTGAGGCTGGCGCCCGGCGTGCGATCTTCCAGTTGCGTGCTGATCGCCACTTCGGTCATCCACAGCGTGGCCGGTGGCACCCAGGAGCGCAGCACCCAGCCGGCGGCGCCAATCCCCAGGGTGATGCACAGGATCGCCAGGGCATTGCGCACGGTGCGGATCGGGAAGATCGAGGCCAGGCTGGGAAACGACAGCAGCATCGCAATGCCCAGCGCCAGCTTGAAGCTTTGGTCGGTGGTCAGGTGCAGGATCACCGGCAGCGCGGTGAGCAGGGCGGCGAACAGCGTCAGCGTGTGCAAGGCCAGGAACGCCCAGCGCCGAGGCGCCAGCCATTTGTAGTACAGCGGGTCGGTGATCGAAATCAGCGCCGCGATCGTCAGCAGGCCGGTGAAAATCAGCTGGCTGCTGTTCCAGGTGGTGGTGATGAAGAAAAACGGCAGGACGAAAAACAGGCTTTCCTGGTGAATCATCTGCGTGGCGTAGCGCAACAGCGGCTGGGGGATTTCCCGTTTGAAAATCCGCGCGAACAGCCGGGTCATACTGTTCTCGACCATCAGCCAGAGCCAGCTCACCAGCATCATGATGGCGATCCAGGTCGCCAGGCCCTGCTGGCGATCCACCAGCATGAAGCTGCCGACCCCGGAAATGAAGCCACCGAGCGCAATGACCCCTGGATAGCGCTTCATCAGTTCAAGGAGGCGCTGGATATAGACCGTCAGGTTTTGCATTCGGTAGTTTCGCAGTAAGTCGTAGGAAATATCCCTGACAGAGTATCGTCAGGGCAACGTTGTGACGAGCGTGCTTTTGTGGTGAGGGGATTTATCCCCGTTGGGTGAAGCAGCCCCACTAAGTAAAATCGAGCCGTCCTTGATAGCGACTGCTGCACAGTCGAACGGGGATAAATCCCCTCGCCACAGAGGCGCATGCCGCGAGGTCATTGGTCGTTCGGTCGGGCCCGCCGACGCACTTGCCACACCACCAACCCAAGCAACAGCGCCCCCAGCAGACCGCCCAGCCCCCAGACGAGCTCATCGTCACTGAGCAATGGCTTTTCGATGCGCAGGTAACCCGGGTCCTTGAGCAGTTCGCGCAGGGCCACGTTGGCCTGTTCCAGGCTCACCTCCTGCAGGCGCAGGGCCGGGTTGGCGAAACGGCCGTCTTCATAATCGCCCAGGGCGCCCCAGTAGTAATCGGCCAGTGCGCTGTTGCCTTGAACCGCCCAGGACTGATGGGCGATGGCCGCACGTTTGATGCGCACGAAATCGGCGGGGTCCAGGCCATCCTTGAGCAATCTCTTGCGCAGTTCTTCCAGCGCCTGTTCGGCTTCGGGCAAGTCTTCGCGGGACAGGTCCGCGTTCAGGCTGAAGAAGCCGACGCCGCCGAACACCTCGCGCTCGGTCCACGGCCCGTAGGACAAGCCACGGGCCAGGCGCAATTGGCGATAGAGCGCCCAGTCCAGGTAATCCTTGAGCAGGTCGAAGGTTTCGTCATGCTGCTCATCCAGCACCGGCTCCGGGAACAGCCAATGAAGCTTGGCGCTATTGCCGACCAGGCCATGGATCAGGTTGCGCTTGGTGACCGCCTTGTAGCGGATCTGTGGCAGCGCCTCGTGTGGGCTGGGCTCCACCGGCTCGAGTTCGCCAAAGGCGCGCTCCAGGTAGGCCGGCAACAGTCGGTCGAGGTCGCCGACCACGATCAGGGTCATGTTGTTCGGTGCATACCAGGCCTTGCGCACTTGTTCGAGTCGGGCGAGGGTATGGCGCTCGACCTCGGCCCGTTCCGCGCAGCGCAGGCCCAGCTCAACCGCCAACTGGTTGCTGGCCTTGTGGCCCAGGTCCTGGTGATCGAGCCAGCGTTGCAGGTGGGTGTAGTGGCCGCCGTCCTCGCGTTCCACCACCCGCTTGGCCGCCTCCAGGGCTTTTTCATCGATGCGGGTGCGGGTCAACAGCGCCAGCAGCAGGTCCAGGATCTTGCGTTGATTGCGTGCCGGCGCCTCGATCACGAACGTGGTGTCGGCGTTGCTCGTGAAGGCATTCCACTCGCCACCCAAGGCCTGCATGCGCTCTTCCAGGCCGCCTTCACCGCTCTCATCGACGCCGCTGAACAGCAGGTGTTCGAGCAGATGCGGCAGTTCCTTGTCGGCGCAACTGAAGTCGTCCAGGCCCACGCCGACCACCAAGCGGATCGCCACATGCCCGCGCTCGCTGCCCGGCTTGAGCATCAGCTGCATGCCGTTGGGCAACGTATAGCCTTCGACCTGGAACCGGTCCAGGGCGACCACGGGCAGTGAGCCGAGTAAAAGAAAGGCGAACAACAGACAACGCATAAGGGCTTCCTGGCGGCTGAGTGGAGGTCCATGGTGCCGGGCAGGCCGTCATCGGCGGATCGTCGCCCGGAGCCGGCTCGCTCCCCCTATCGAATCTATGCGGTGTTCATGACAACGGGAGCAGGCGGGCCGGTGAACGGTTTCAGGCCCGAGCCAATGTTACTGACTGACCAATGCGCCAGTCGTTCACGGCGAATGGGTAATGTCGCTAATTTCATCCGCCGCCAGTGCGCCGATCTCGGCGGTCTCCAGGACCACATAGGCACTGCCGCAAAACAGCGAATTGAGGCGCCTCATGTCGGCAATCAGCTCCAAGTGAAGGGAACTGGTCTCCAGGCTTTGCACGACCTTGCGCTGCAGGCGGCTGACGTGGGCATGGGCCATGCGCCGTTCCTGCGCCCGAAAGCGACGTTTCTCACGCAGCAACTGGCGGGCGCTTTCCCGGTCGGCGCTGAGGAATACCGACAGCCCCAGCCGCAAGTTGGCGATCAAGTGGCTATGCAGCCCCGTCAATTCCTCCAGGCCCACCTCGGAAAAGGAGCGACGTTGCGAGGTCTTCTGTTGCTGGACCTTGCGCAACATGCGCTCGATCAGGTCGCTGGCCAGTTTCAGGTTGATCGCCAGCTCGATGATTTCCGCCCAGCGGCGGCTGTCCTGCTCACTGAGGTCCTCACGGGGCATTTGCGCCATGTACAACTTGATTGCACTGCACAGCGCCTCGACATCATCACTCATGCGCCGTACGTCCTGGGTCACCGCCGTCTGCGTACCCCGCAGCACGCCCAGCATGGCTTCGAGCATGTTTTCGATCAGATCGCCGATACGCAAGGTTTCCCGGGCCGCGTTCGCCAGCGCCAGGCTCGGAGTGGCGAGGGCGGTAGGGTCCAGATGTCGCGGCTTGGCCGTGCCGTTGGTGTCCGGACGTTCCGGCAACAACCCGGCACAGAGCCGCGCCATGGGGCCGACGCTGGGCAGCAGCACCAGGCAACGCACGGTGTTATAGAGCAGATGGAAACCAATGACTGTTTCCTGGGGGCTGAAATCCAGGCTGTCCAGCCAGCCCACCAGCGGATCGAGTACCGGAATGATCAGCAACAGGCCGATCAGCTTGTACAACAGGCTGCCCAACGCCACCTGGCGCCCGGCGGCGTTCTGCATGCTGGTGCTGAGAAAGGCCAATACGCCGCTACCAATGTTGGCGCCAATCACCAGGCCGATGGCCACCGGCAGGCTGATCACCGCAGCGCCGGCCAGTGTGGCGGTCAACAGCACGGCCGCCAGGCTGGAGTAGGAGATCATCGCGAACATCGCGCCGACCAACGCATCGAGCAGGATGTCGCCCGTCAGCGAGGCGAAGATCACTTTCACGCCCTGGGCATGGGTGATGGGCGCCGCGGCTTCGACGATCAATTGCAGGGCCAGGATGATCAGGCCCAGGCCGATGCCGACCCGACCCATTTGCCCGACGCGGGTCTGTTTGCGCGACAGGAAAAAAATCACCCCGAGGAAAATCAGCAGCGGCGACAGCCACGACAGGTCGAGGGTCAGCACCCGCGCCATCAGCGCGGTGCCGACGTCAGCGCCGAGCATGGTCGCCAGGGCCGGGGTCAGCGCCATCAGGCCCTGGCCGACGAACGAGGTGACGAGCATGGCCGTGGCGTTGCTGCTCTGGACCATGGCCGTGACCATGATGCCCGCGACAAAGGCGAGCCAGCGCCGGGACATGTTCTGGCCGATGACATGGCGCAGGTTCGAGCCATAGACCCGCAAGATGCCGGTACGGACGATGTGCGTGCCCCAGATCAGCAGGGCGACGGCGGAGAGCAAATTCAGCAGGGTCAGCATGAGGAGCCCCCTGTTAGCGTCCCAAAGGGACAAATTGACGATGCCACATTCTTCTTTCTTGTACTTAAGCTGTAGTTGGCGAACGGTTCGGGCGCCAGCATTGCACAGCTAAAGAATCGTTTGAAACAAAACTGTCATAAAAAACACCACAGCCCCTGTGGGAGCGAGCTTGCTCGCGATAGCGGCCTGACAGTCAAAGATAATGTTGGATGTCATGGCCTCATCGCGAGCAAGCTCGCTCCCACAGGTTTTGCATCCGGCCCCTTTTTCGCGGGCATGAAAAAGGGGCTTCAAGAGCCCCTTCATTCATTGCCCTATACCGTTACTGCCCCGGCATGTCCTTGCGCAGTTTCACCGGGTCCTGCTGCTTGCGCTTGCGTGCAATCGCGGTGCGCATCTTGATGTTGATGGCTTCCACCGCCAGGGAGAACGCCATGGCGAAGTAGACGTAGCCTTTTGGCACATGCACGTCGAACGACTCGGCGATCAGCACGGTACCGACCACCAGCAGGAACGACAGCGCCAGCATCTTCAGCGACGGGTGCTTGTCGATGAACTCGCTGATGGTGCCCGAGGCCGCCATCATCACCAGCACGGCGACGATGATCGCCGCCACCATCACCGGCACATGAGAGACCATGCCGACAGCGGTAATGACCGAGTCCAGGGAGAACACGATGTCGATGATCGCGATCTGGATGATGGTGTAGATGAAGTTGCCACCCTTGCCCGAAGGTTCGTCGTTGGTTTCATCTTCGCCTTCCAGGGCGTGGTACATCTCCTGGGAGCTTTTCCACAGCAGGAACAGGCCACCGAAGAACAGGATCAGGTCACGACCGGAGATGCCCTGGCCGAACACTTCGAACAAATCGGCGGTCAGGCGCATGACCCAGGTGATGGACAGCAGCAACAGGATCCGCGTGACCATGGCCAGCGCCAGGCCGAAAATCCGGGTGCGCGCCTGCATGTGCTTGGGCATGCGGCTGACCAGGATCGAAATCATGATGATGTTGTCGATGCCCAGGACAATTTCCAGGGCGGTCAGGGTAAAGAAGGCAACCCAGATTTCCGGGTTGGTCAGCCATTCCATGTGAGTTCCTTTGAGCGAGTGTTAAGCCGCGCCGACGAGCGGCGCAGCAGGCATTGCTTTTATAGAGTGCTGAACAGCGGAAAAATCCCCATCAGCAACGCGGCGAACATTATGCACAGGCAAACCAGCACTGCCCACTTCAGGGTGAAGCGTTGGTGATCGCCGAACTCGATCCCGGCCAGCGCCACCAGCAGGTAAGTCGACGGAACCAGCGGGCTTAGCAGGTGGACGGGTTGGCCGACGATCGAGGCACGGGCCATTTCGACGGCGGTGATGCCGTAGTGGCTGGCGGCTTCGGCGAGAACCGGTAACACCCCGTAATAAAATGCGTCGTTGGACATGAAGAACGTGAACGGCATGCTGACCAGCGCGGTAATCACTGCCAGGTACGGGCCGAGGAAGTCCGGGATCACCGCCAGCAGGCTCTTGGACATGGCGTCGACCATGCCGGTGCCGGACAGGATGCCGGTAAAGATACCAGCCGCGAAAATCAGCCCGACCACCGCCAAGACGCTACCGGCATGCGCTGCAACGCGGTCTTTCTGCTGTTGCAGGCACGGGTAGTTGACGATCATCGCGATACTGAAGGCCACCATGAACAGCACCGGCAGCGGCAACAGGCCGGCGATCAGGGTGCCCATCAGGCCCAGGGTCAACGCGCCGTTGAACCAGATCAGCTTCGGACGACGGGCGTCCGGGAACTGGGAAACGCTGATTTCGCTGTGGTCGATTTCATCACCGACCAGATGCAATTCACCCAGGCGTGCGCGCTCGCGCTTGCCGTACATGTAGGCGATCGCCAGGATCGCCACCACGCCGGCCAACATGGCGGGAATCATCGGCACGAAGATGTCGGACGGGTCCACGTGCAGTGCACTGGCGGCACGGGCCGTCGGGCCGCCCCACGGGGTCATGTTCATCACGCCGCCGGCGAGGATGATCAGGCCGGCCATGATGCGTGGGCTCATGCCGATACGGCTGTAGAGCGGCAGCATCGCCGCTACGCAGATCATGTAAGTGGTCGCGCCGTCACCATCAAGGGAAACGACGAGCGCCAGAACGGCGGTACCGACCGAAACTTTCAACGGGTCGCCCTTGACCAGCTTGAGGATCTTGCGCACGGCCGGGTCGAACAGGCCGGAGTCGATCATCAAGGCAAAATACAGAATCGCGAACATCAGCATCACCCCGGTCGGGGCGAGCTTGGTGATGCCTTCGAGCATCATCGGGCCGATTTTCGGTGCAAAACCACCGAACAGGGCGAACAGGATCGGGATGATGATCAAGGCGATCAGCGCGGACAGGCGCTTGGTCATGATCAGGAACATGAACGTGATGACCATGGCGAAGCCAAGGAAAGTCAGCATGGGAAATACTCCAGGCGTGGCGCGGCGGGCAAAGGCGAACCAGACAGGTCAGCGCAGGATGCAAAGCTCGGGACGGACGGATGGAGTGGGTGCAGCGGGACGGGTAGCAGCGGACATCAGAATCACCATTGTTGTTGTTAAAAGGGCCGAACGAGCCTTGAAGACTCGCTTTTGGCCGACCGGTCTTTTGCCGGTAGTGGGGGTGATCCTAATCGCGCTAGCTTTCAGCAAGCTTTCGCAGGGTAAATGGGTGACGAGCCGCAGATGATGACCTATTAAGCAGCATTCCTGTGGCGAGGGGATTTATCCCATAGGCGCTAACCAAACTCCAAAAATAGTAAACTGATCCGCAATTGAGATGAGTTGCAAGGAAAGCAAGTGTGACACCAGGACTAGATGAAGATTGGCCAAAGCTGTTAGCGCTATTGCCTGCGGGATGGGAAGCCAAGGCCAGGGAATTGGGGGCGTTGAAGTTCGGG
>NZ_FPIX01000080.1:0-5794 GCF_900119205.1 Pseudomonas sp. NFACC16-2
CCCACGCAGGAGCGTGGGAACGATCGAACCGCCAATCCCCTGTGGAAGCGGGTTTGCTCGCGATGATGGACTGACCGGTCACAAAAACATCAGCGTTAATGGGAATAAATGTCAAACAGCAATGAGTTACTGTATCTTTCGCGATACATTCTTGTCAGCCTCCCGATGTGGAGGCTTTTTTTCATTAGGATTGTGCATCGATGCGTCGGATTCTCGTTTCACTGTGTGTGCTCCAGGCTTACTCCGTTTCCACCTGGGCTGAACAGCCAGTCCCTGCCAAGCCGGCTTCCCTTGAGTTGCAAGCCACGGATATCGTCGGTAGCGCCGACTATGAATCAGCCCAGGGAGCGGTGAAGGGCTATCACGCTACCCGTTCGGCCAGTGCCACCCGTACCGACACGGCGATCCATGAAACCCCGCAATCCATTTCCGTGGTGTCTCGCGACGTCGTCGAAGACCTTGGCGCCACGCGTCTGCAGGACGCCCTCGATTACGCTGGAGGGGTCGGCCGGGGGAACAACTTCGGTGGCCAGGGCCTGACTACTTTCACCGTGCGCGGTTTCACTACCGGAGAGTTCTACCGCAACGGTTTCCCGATCAACCGTGGCTATCCGAACATGCCTGACGCCAACACCATCGAGCGGCTGGAGGTCCTGCGCGGCCCGGCCACCATGCTCTATGGCCGGGGCGACCCGGGCGGCACCTTCAACGTGGTGTCCAAACAACCGCTGGCCGAACGCACGGTGACCCTGGGCAGCCAGGTCAGCGACCAAGGGATGCGTCGCGGTACGCTGGACGCGTCCGGCCCGTTGGATGAAGAAGGGCGCCTGGCTTATCGCCTGAATGTGATCGGCGAGGGCGGCGACACGTTCCGCGACCACGTCGAGACCGAACGTTACGGCGTTGCACCCGTGGTGACCTGGCAGGTCAACGACACCACGCGCCTGACCTTCGAAGGCGACTTCATGCGCAACAATGCGCCGCTGGACCGTGGCTTGACCCATTACGCCGGCCAGCGCGGCACCGCGTCGCGCGATACGTTCTTCGGTGAAAAAGACGTCGGCAAGCTGCATAACGACAACAACATGCTGCAGGTGCGTTTCGAGCACATGCTCAACGACGACTGGACCCTGGCCGGCGGTACCCAATGGCTCGACGGTACCTTGCAGGGCAATGCCATCGAAGGCAACGGCATCGCCGCCGATGGGCGCACCCTGGGGCGTAACTTCAACTACCGCAAGCTGGAGTGGACCGACAGCGACACCCAACTCAACCTCACCGGGCATTTTTCCACTGGCGGGTTCGAGCACACGTTGCTGACGGGTATCGAGTATGAAGACTACGACTACCAGTCCATCATCCAGCGTTCCTCGGGCGCTGTCGGGGCCTACCCGATCGATATCTTCGACCCGGTGCATGGCCAGCCACGCCCGGCATTGACGCGCAAGCCCACCGATGACCAGGAAAACCTCAAGACGTTTGGCGTGTTCGTCCAGGATCAGGTGGCGCTGACCGAGCGTTTGAAGCTGTTGGCCGGGGCGCGTTTTGAGCGGTTCGAACATGAGTACGAGACGTTCGTTCCACAGCTGCGGCCCGACAGTAGAAACTGGGATGTCACTGACAGCGCCGTCACTCCGCGCCTGGGGATGATCTACGACCTGACCGACACCGTGGCTGTCTATGCCAACACCGCACGCTCATTCAAACCCAACACCGGTGCCAGACTCCAGGGCGGAGGGTTCAAGCCGGAAGAGGGCAAGTCCTACGAAATGGGTGTCAAGTGGGAAGCGCTGGATCGCCAGTTGAGCGTCGACGCTGCGATCTACCAGATTGAAAAGCGCAATGTACTCACGCCCGACCCGCAGGACCCCACATTCAACGTGGCGGCCGGCGAAGTACGCAGCCGCGGTTTCGACTTGAACGTGGCGGGCAATCTGACGCCACAATGGCGCGTGATCGGTGGTTACGCCTATGTGGATGCCGAAGTGACCAAGGACATCAGCATCCCGTCCGGCACCCGCTTGCTCAACGTGCCCAAGAACTCCTTCAGCCTGTTGAACGTCTACGAGTTCCAGGACGGTGGCCTCAAGGGGCTCGGCCTTGGCGTAGGTGCCAAGTACGTCGATGAGCGGGCCGGCAATACCGCGGCCAGCACCTTTACCATGGACAGCTACACCGTCGTGGACCTGCTCGGTTACTACAAGGTCAACGAGCGGATCCGCCTCAACCTGGACCTGAAGAACCTGTTTGACGCTGACTACGAAGAAGGTGCATTCGGGGGCGTCTATGCCTACCCGGGTGCACCGCGAACCGTGCAGGCCGGTATCTCCTACACGCTCTGAATTCGATGCGTCATGAAAACCCCGAAGGTTCTGCCTTCGGGGTTTTTCTTTTTACCACTTGCCTCTTTACCACTTGCCTGTGCTCATCCCGCCGTCCACCGGCAGTATCGCGCCAGTCGTGAAATCGGCGCCCGCCAGGTACAACACGGCCTCGGCAATTTCCTCGACGGTGCCCACGCGACCGGCTGGGGCCAGGTTGTCGAGGAATGCGCGGTGCGCCGGGTCGTGCATGGGCGTGTCGATGATGCCGGGGGCGATCGCGTTGACCTTGATGTTGTGGGGCGACAGCTCCAGGGCCAGGGCGCGGGTCATCTGGTTGACGCCGCCCTTGATCAACACCGGCAGTGCTGCCGGCACCTGGATGTTCGGTTGCAGGGCCACGGCGGCTGAAATGTTGATGATAAAGCCTTGTTGGCGCCCGATCATGTGCGCGGCAGCGGCCTGGCTGGCGTAGACCAGACCCTTGAGGTTAGTGTCCAGTAGCGCGTCCAAATCCTGGGGGCTGTATTCGACGAAGGGTTTTGGCAGGAAGAAGCCGGCGTTGTTCACCAGCCCGTCAACGGCGCCAAACGCCTCGATGGCTTGGGTGATGAGGGCGGTTGAAGTGGCCGGGTCAGCAATGTCGCCGGCCACGCCGACGAAACCGGCCGGGTGGCCGAGGTCGGCGGCGGCAGCCTCCAGGCCGGACGGGGAGCGGGCATTGCCCACCACGTTGTAGCCCCGACCCAGGAACGCTTTGACCAAACCCAGGCCGATCCCGCTGGAAGCGCCGGTGATAATGACGGTTTGTTTGAGGCTCATGATTGACTCCTGATCACATTGAGTTGAACCGGTGCGCCTGTGTTGGCGGTGGTTGAGTTCAGGGTATTGATGCGCCGGGGTTTGATAAATAAGGCTTCTGGTACTTGAGTTGATACGTCATGTAATCAATGGTCGGGGCCGCACACAATGTTCCCGGTTGATCGCAAACCCAAGTTCGCTGGTAACTCTCACAGGATTGTCGGGTTGGCACGTAGAAAAAAGCCCGGTCAGTTGGACCGGGCTCGGGAGGGGCAGGGCGTTATTCCTTGGGAAGACTTCGATACTCCGTCGTCGTCATCCCCGCGTATCCCCAGTTATCCGTGTCGACTTCCTCGATCACGATGTGGGTCAAATGCGGGTCCTTGCCCAGTACGCGCTGGAGGGTTTCGGTGATTTCGGAAATGACCTGGGCTTTCTGTTCACGGGTGACGCCGTCTCGGGTAATTCGCACATTGACGAAAGGCATGTTGCACTCCAACTGATAGAAATGAGCGCAGGACAACCCTGCGCGGTGGAAGGTCACTGTATTTATACGCCGCAGACTGATAAACAGGCCTTTGGAAACTTCAGTTGATACGCGGTGTAATGAATCATGAAGCGTCATTTCGAAGACCTGCAGTTGGGCAGCATAGAACTGTTCTGCCTGGCGGCGGAGGCGGGCAGCTTCACGGCGGCGGCGCAGTTGGCGGGGGTTACCCCGGCGGCAGTGAGCCGCTCGATCTTTCGCCTGGAAGAGCGCCTGGGTTCAAGGCTTTTCGTGCGCACCACCCGCAGCATCCGCCTGACCGAAGCCGGCAAGACCTATTTCGAGCAATGTCGGCAGGCGTTGACGCAATTGGTCGAGGCGCAACAGGAAATGATGGGCGCGCAATCGGTGCCGTCCGGGCAACTGCGCATCAGCCTGCCCACGACCTACGGCCATCACCGCATCCTGCCATTGCTGCCGGCCTTTCGAGCGCTGTACCCGCAAGTGACTGTGGACCTGCACTTGAGCAATCGAAACATCGATTTCGTTGCCGAAGGTTATGACCTCGCCATCCGGGTGCGGGCCCAGCCGGACTCGTCGATGATCGCCCGGTTGCTGGAAGACGCAAAACTGGTGGTAGTCGCGTCTGCGGACTATCTGCACAAGGCCGGCACGCCGCAGGTCCTTGAAGACCTGGACGACCACGAGTGCATCCAGTTCGACTTGCCCAGCAGCGGACGTCGGATTTCCTGGCTGTTCAAGGTGGATGGCATGGAGAAGGAGGTATTCGGTCAAGGCAACTATTGCTGTTCGGATGATGTGCTGGGCGGGGTGACGCTGGCCAAGCACGGCGCCGGGTTGTTCCAGACCTACAAATTCATCGTTAAGCAGGAACTGGCCAACGGGCAACTGGTAGAGGTGCTTGCACCCTTCGCAGGGCGCTCACGGCCGTTCACCTTGCTGTATCCCCATGGCCGGTATGTGCCGCAGCGTGTGCGCGCTTTTGTGGATTTCCTGCTGCAGTACCGAGAGCAGTGGGCCGCGGATTGAGGTGATTGTGATCTGTGGCGAGGGGATTTATCCCCGCTGGACTGCGAAGCAGTCCCAACAGCAGCGATGCAATCAATCAGGCACATCGAAGTATCAGGTTCAGGGCTGCTTTGCAGCCCAGCGGGGATAAATCCCCTCGCCACAATGAATCACAGCGCCTTCAAGTTGACAGGACGCTTTGCGCGGAAAACTTCTCTGTCAGAACCGAAACGCCTGCCGACCAATCAGCAACCACTTGCCATTCTTCTGCTTCTGCCAGATCTGGAAGTTCTCGATTTCCGTTGGCACCACTTCGGTGCCCTTGAGCGCCTGGGCCGAGAAGTGATTGCGCACCAGCGCTACGTCACCGGACAAGGTGATTTTCTGGTTCTGCATTTCCAGGGTCTTGAACGCGCTCTTGCCCGTTTCGATGTCGGCGATGAAGGCTTTCTTGTCCTGGATGTTGCCGCTGGAGTGCCCGTAGGTCAGGTTCTCGGCGGCCAGTGCCTGGAGTTGTGGGATGTCTTTGTGCAGCATGGCTTGGGTCAGGTGGTCGACGGCCTCGGCCACTTCCTGCTCGGCTGAAGAAGGGGCTGCCGCTGCGTAGCCGCTGAACAGGCACAAGAAGCTGACGATCAATGTCGCTTTTTTCATGGAGATTTCCTTGTTGTTGTAGGTATCCGGAACATACGAGCGCTTGCGCTCATCGGTCATCGTACAACTTGTCGAAGGCAACGGGAATAGCCAGACAGCTGGGCCATTTGTGAAATCAGCCAGGTCTGGTCAAAAGAACATCGGTGGGGATGGCCAACAATGTGGCGAGGGAGATCCCGCCGCGTCTTCGACGCTGCGCTGTCGCGCAGCAAACAAGTGTCCGACCTAAGATTGGGGGGCGCGCGGGGAAAGAGACCGTAGCCATCACTGGTGTGTACGCACCCGAGAGGGAGAGTGGTCCGCACGGTATCGGCGTGGAGTCGTTGTAGGCACAGCAAGCTGTGACCACGTATGAGAGAGTGAATCCGTTCGCCACCGTGCTCCCCGCGCGCCTTTCAATCCTGCGAGGAATTGTCATGGCGCGCAAGAAGCAGCAGAAACGATTTGAAGTGATTCACCCTCATTGTGCGGGTATCGATATTGGCAGTCGTGAGCACTGGGT
>NZ_FPIX01000005.1:0-106321 GCF_900119205.1 Pseudomonas sp. NFACC16-2
TGACGGGATGGGCGAACAGAAGTCAGCCGAGGCCGTAGTAGTTGCTCGAAGCCGGAGTGACGAAGGGCTGAACCTGCCATGAGTGGACAGTCGGGTGTGATCTCTGTTGGAGCGTAAAGCAGAAACTCCGCGCAGCGGGGGTCGAGACCATCAGGAGGTAGGAGCCGGAAGCTCCGAGGGCCGGTCTGGGCGCTTAGATACCACAGGCGACACATCAACGGAACCAAGCTCGCTGAAGCTGTTTATCAGTAGGCAGGAACCGCCGTATACGGAACCGTACGTACGGTGGTGTGAGAGGACGGCGGCCGTGAGGCCGCCTCCTACTCGATTCTGGCAAATGCTCAGCCCATCATGTCCTTGACCATGCGTTCCTGCTCCATGAGTTCCCGCTGGCGGGCATCGATGCGTGACGACAGGGGGAAATTGGTGCCGGCGCGCCGTTTGGCGAAGTCCAATTGCTGAATGGCCTGACGGTAGTCGCCCACCAGTGCGAAGTACTCGGCACGAGCCTGATGCAGGCCGATGATGTTGCCCGACAGCCCGCGGGTCTCGGCCACCATGTACCAGACATCCGGGTCGTCCGGGCGGGTCTTGAGCAAGGACTCCAGGGCCTTCTCGGCATCGGCGGGGCGGTTCTGCTTGAGCAGCAGGTCGACGCGTACCTGGTTGAGCGGATAGTTGCCCGGGTATTGGCTCAGCATCCGGTCGACGCGGGATTGAGCGTCGGCCAGTTTGTTGCTGGTGATGTCCAGGTCCACCTGGGCGAGGTTGTAGATGATCTCGTTGGGCGATTTGGCCAGCAACGGCTTGAGGTTCTCCCGTGCTTCATTCAACTGGCCACCCTTGATCTGCGCGATCGCCAGGCCATAGCGCGCCACGTCGTTCTTCGGGTTCTCATCCAGCTGCGCCCGGAAGCGCTTGGCGCCCAGGCCCGGGGTTTCTTCATAGATCAACTGGACCCGTGCGCGAATCAGTTGATAGCGCACACTGTCCTCGATACCGCCCGGCTTGGCCTGTTCGGCGCGGTTGCGGGTGTCGGCGATCCGGGATTCGGTCACCGGGTGAGTCAGCAGGAATTCCGGGGGCCTGGCGTCGAACCGGTACTGGCGCATCAGGCGCTCGAACATGGTCGGCATGGACCGCGGGTCGTAGCCGGCCTTTTCCAGATTCTGGATGCCGATGCGGTCGGCTTCCTGTTCGTTCTGGCGCGAGAAACGCCGTTGTTCCTGGATGGCCGCGGCCTGGGTCCCGGCGATGGCCGCGATCCCGGCGTCACCGCCACCGGCGGCGGCAATCACGATGCCAGCCAGCAGTGCGGCCATCATTGGCACTTGCATGCGCTGCTGGGCTTCGACGCCGCGGGCGAAGTGGCGTTGTGACAAGTGCGCCAGTTCGTGGGCCATGACCGAGGCGTATTCGCCTTCGGTCTGCGCATTGAGGAACAGGCCGCCGTTGACCCCGACGATTCCGCCAGGTGCGGCGAAGGCGTTGAGCTGCGGGCTGTTGATCAGGATGAACTCCAGGCGTCGGTCGTTCACCTGGCTGGTTTCCACCAGTTTATAGACGCTGGATTCGACGTAGTCCTTGAGCTGTGGATCGTTGAGCTGTGAAACCTGGCTGCGCAGCAGGGCCAGCCAGGCGCGGCCCAGTTGGTGCTCCTGTTCTGGCGAGACGATGGCAGAACTGGCATCGCCAAGTGACGGCAGGTCGTCGGCGAAGCCCGGTGAGGCAAGCAGGCAAGCGAGCGTCAGCAGGGTGGGGCGCAGAAATGTCATGCACGAAGCCTTAGTCGACAAAGACCTTACTGTAGCCGGACACCGGGCTCGGGACCAGATATTCTAGGCCGCTCAACGATCTGCCGCGGAGTGAACCCATGACCGATGCTGTAGCCCACGATGCCGAACTGGACGCCAGCGGCCTGAACTGTCCGTTGCCGTTGCTCAAGGCCAAGCTGGAACTCAATCGCCTGGCCAGCGGCAGTGTACTCAAGGTGATCGCCACGGATGCGGGCTCGCAACGTGATTTCCGCACCTTCGCCCGATTGGCCGGTCACACGCTGCTGCGTGAAGAAGACGAAAACGGCGTCTACCGTTACTGGCTGAAAAAGGCCTGAAAACCCACAGCGTCTCTTAAGGATTTTTAATGTTCAAAGTGTTACGCGACTGGATCCAGCGCTACTTCTCCGATGAAGAAGCTGTGGTCCTGGCGGTGCTGCTGTTCCTGGCCTTTGCCGCCGTGCTCACCCTGGGCGGCATGCTCGCGCCGGTGCTGGCGGGGATGGTGCTGGCGTACCTGATGCAAGGGTTGGTCACGACTTTGGAGCGCTTGCGGTTGCCGGGTGCGGTGGCGGTGGGCTCGGTGTTTGCCCTGTTCATGGGCTTGTTGTTGGTGTTCATAGTTGTGATCGTGCCGCTGCTCTGGCACCAGTTGGTGACGCTCTTCAACGAGTTGCCGGGGATGCTTGCCAAATGGCAGTCCGTGCTGTTGCTGTTGCCCGAGCGTTATCCGCATCTGGTGTCCGACGAGCAGGTGTTGCAAGCCATTGAAGTCGTGCGCGGCCAGATCGGCAAGTTCGGTCAGTGGGCGCTGACGTTTTCGCTGTCCAGCCTGCCGCTTCTGGTCAACATCATGATCTACCTGGTGCTGGTGCCGATCCTGGTGTTCTTCTTCCTCAAGGACCGGGAAATGATCGGCCGCTGGGTCCGAGGCTACCTGCCGCGTGAGCGGGCGCTGATTACCCGAGTGGCTCAGGAGATGAATCGGCAGATCGCCAATTACATTCGCGGAAAAGTCATCGAGATTTTCATCTGCGGCGGCGTGACCTATATCGGTTTCGTGACCATGGGGCTCAATTACGCCGCCCTGCTGGCGCTGCTGGTGGGCATTTCAGTGGTGGTGCCTTACGTCGGCACCGTGGTGGTGACCGTGCCGGTGGCCTTGATTGCGCTGTTCCAGTGGGGCTGGAGCGATCAGTTCATCTACCTGATGGCGGTCTACGGGATTATCCAGACGCTGGACGGCAACGTGCTGGTCCCGCTGCTGTTCTCCGAGGCGGTGAACCTGCACCCGGTGGCGATCATCTGTGCGGTGCTGTTGTTTGGCGGGCTGTGGGGGTTCTGGGGTGTGTTCTTCGCGATCCCCCTGGCGACCCTGTTCAAGGCGGTGCTGGATGCGTGGCCGAGCAAGGAGCCGGTTGTCGCGCCGTTGTTGTAGCTGATTCATCGGTTGGGGGTGATGGCCTCATCGCGAGCAAGTTCGCTCCCACAGGGTTCTATTGAACATCACAGATCCCATGTGGGAGCGAGCTTGCTCGCGATGGCGCCAGTACAGGCAGCGAGAATTTCAGCCCTTGTTGAGGGCCTGAGCCGCCGCCAACACCGCATCCACATGCCCTGGCACCTTCACGCCACGCCATTCCTGGCGCAGCACGCCGTTCTTGTCGATCAGGAAGGTGCTGCGATCAACGCCCAGGTATTCCTTGCCATAGAGTTTTTTCAGCTTGATCACGTCGAACAGCTGGCAGACGGCCTCGTCCTTGTCGCTGATCAGCTCGAACGGAAATTCCTGTTTGCACTTGAAGTTCTCGTGGGACTTGAGGCTGTCCCGGGAGACGCCGAACACTTCGGTGTTGGCGGCCTGGAACTGCGCATACTGGTCCCGAAAACCCTGGCCTTCGGTGGTGCAGCCCGGGGTGCTGTCCTTGGGGTAGAAGTAGATCACCACCTGCTTGCCCTTGAGGGCGGCGAGGCTGATGGTCTGCCCGCTGGTGGCGGGTGCCTGGAAATCGGTAACCGGCTGGTCGACTGCAACGGCCATGAACGCTTCCTTACATTGGGTTTTGTGGGCGCCACGGTTCGATCAGCGCGTCCAGGTTCATCGCATCGGCGAAATCCAGGAACTGATCGCGCAGCCAACTGATCTGGGTGCCGGCCGGCAGGGTCACGGTGAACGTGGCATTGAGCATGGTGCCGCCGGTCTGCGGTGCCTGGTAGGTGTCGCAGGTCAGGTTTTCCAGCTCGACGTGATGGTCCATGAAGAACTGGCACAGCTCGTTGATGATGTCCGGACGGTAGGCCGAGCTCACATAGGCCACGTAGGGCAGGGCCTGGGGACGGTTCTCCAGCGCGGCGCTACGCACCACGTTGACGGTGAAGGCATGCTTCTTGGCCAGCACCGGCAGGCTGCCTTCCAGGCGAGCCAGGGCGTCCCAGCTGCCGGAGATCTCGAGCACGAGCGCACTGCATTCGCCGTGACGGGTCAGGCGTGAGGTCACGACGGCGCAGCGATTTTCATGGCTGGCGCGGCACAGGACGTTAGTCAGCTCCATGGGGTTGGCGCCAAGGGCACTGATAACAAGGAATTGTTCGCGGACTGTGGGGGTGGACATGCAGCATTCCTAAAGCGATGAGCGGTCGGTACTTTTGCCGCTCGATACAGCGCCAGGCCCGGAAAAACGAACGGCTCAAGCCTTGTGCCCGGGGTTGCGCTGCATTCCACGACAGCTGGAACGCACCGGGACAAACCCGGGATCGGGGCTTGCGGCGACGAAAACGGAGGCTGGAAACCGGCATATGAGCTTGTCGGTACCGATCAAAGCCTGAAGGGTAGCGAAAACCATCGCCAAGGGGAATGGTAGTTCGCTTGTACAAGCATCTTGGCGCCAGTACCATTACCGCTCTCTTTTTCCGGCAGGAGCGGTTTCATGATTGCGGGCAGTATGGTGGCACTGGTCACACCCATGGATGCACAAGGGCATCTTGACTGGGCCAGCCTCAGCAAACTCGTGGACTTCCACCTTGAGAACGGCACCCATGCCATTGTCGCTGTCGGTACCACCGGCGAGTCGGCAACCCTCGATGTCAACGAGCACATCGAGGTCATCCGGGCTGTGGTCAAGCAGGTCAACGGTAGCATTCCGGTCATCGCCGGTACCGGCGCCAACTCGACCCGTGAAGCCGTCGAGCTGACCCGCAACGCCAAGGAAGCCGGTGCCGACGCTTGCCTGCTGGTCGTTCCGTACTACAACAAGCCGACCCAGGAAGGCTTGTACCAGCACTTCAAGCACATTGCCGAAGCCGTCGACATCCCGCAGATCCTCTATAACGTTCCCGGCCGCACCTCCTGCGACATGCAGGCCGAGACCGTGATCCGCCTGTCCACCGTGCCGAACATCATTGGCATTAAGGAAGCCACCGGCGACATGAAGCGCGCCAAGGCCATCCTCGATGGCGTGAGCAAGGACTTCATCGTGCTGTCCGGTGATGATCCGACAGCGGTCGAGCTGATCCTGCTGGGTGGCAAGGGCAACATTTCCGTCACCGCCAACGTTGCTCCGCGCGAAATGGCCGACCTGTGCGAGGCCGCGCTCAAGGGCGACGCCGAGACTGCGCGGGCAATCAACGAAAAACTGATGCCGTTGCACAAGGACCTGTTCATCGAGGCCAACCCGATTCCGGTGAAGTGGGCCTTGGTTGAAATGGGCCTGATGCACGAAGGCATCCGCCTGCCACTGACCTGGCTGAGCACCCCCTGTCACGAACCGCTGCGGCAGGCCATGCGCCAGTCCGGCGTCCTGGTTTAATTGAGGAAGTACAACGCATGAAGCGAATGGCCGGACTTTCCGCACTTGCCTTGATTATCTCCAGCACCAGCGGCTGCGGATGGATCTGGGGACCGGAAGGTTACTTCCGCGACCGTGGTAGCGATTACCTGCAGGCGCAACAGACTGCACCGATGCAACTGCCGCAAGACGTCAACGTTGCCAAGCGCCTCGATCCGCTGCTGCCGATCCCGCGCAACGTCGCCGACGACAGCGTCAAGGGCGAATACATCGTCCCACGTCCACAGCCGCTGTCGGCCGTGGCCGATGCCAGCGACTACACCCTGCAGAAGAGCGGCGACTCCAGCTGGGTCATGGGCCAGCATCCACCGGCCGAAGTCTGGCCGGTGGCGATCCAGTTCTTCCAGGACAACGGTTTCCGCCTGGACGAACAGCGCCCACAAACTGGCGAATTCACCACCACCTGGCAGCGCTCCGATGAACTGTCTGCTGCCATGGCCAAGCGCATGAGCGCCGCCGGTGTCGCGGCCGACAGCGAAACCCGCGTGCGGGTGCGTATCGAGCCGGGCGTGCAGCGCAACACCAGTGAGGTCTATGTGGTCAGCGCCGAGCGACCTGCCGGCAGCACCGCCGACGTGGCCTTCACCAACCGCTCGGTCAACACCGGCCTCGACGCTGCGCTGGTGGACGACATGCTCGCCAGCATGAGTCGTAACGCGGAGCAGGGCGGTTCGGTCTCGATGCTGGCGTCCAAGGAGTTCGATGCGCCGAGTCGCGTCAGCCTGAGCGAAGACGGCAGCGGCAACCCGGTGCTCAACGTCGGTTCCGACCTGGACCGTGCCTGGTCGAGCGTTGGCCGCGCGCTGGAGCAGGGCGAGTGGCGCGTTGAAGACATCAACCGCAGCTTGGGCCTGTACTACATCAACCTCGCTGAAAAGGCCGAGAAGAAAGACGAGAAGCCTGGCTTCTTCAGTGGCCTGTTCGGCAGCAAGCCGGACAAGGAAGAAATCGAGGCGCGCGCCGAGCGTTATCAGGTTCGCCTGAGCAAGGTCGGCGACAACGTCCAGGTCACCGTCGAGAAGAACATCAATACCGTGGCGCCGGCTGATGTGGCCCGCAAGGTGTTGGGCGTGATTCAGGACAACCTGGGCTGATCCGATGCGTTTTTCCGTTCTCGGCAGCGGTAGCCAAGGGAACGGCACGCTGGTAGCCAGCGCCGACACGTATGTGTTGGTCGATTGTGGTTTCTCCCTGCGGGAAACCGAGAAGCGCCTGTTGCGCCTGGGTGTGCACCCGGCGCAACTGAGCGCGATACTCGTGACCCACGAACATGCCGACCACGTGCATGGCGTGGGTTTGCTGTCTCGGCGCTACAATCTGCCGGTGTACCTGAGCCGTGGGACACTGGCAGGCCTGCGCAAGCCCATCGAGCCGGCCGGCTTCGTGGCCGGTGGCGAGCAACTGCGCATCGGTTGCCTGGATATCAGCGTGGTCAGCGTGGCGCACGATGCCCGGGAACCGACGCAATATGTGTTCAGCGACGGCGAGCGGCGCTTTGGGCTGTTGACCGACCTGGGGTCGTATTGCGACAGGGTGATGGACAGTTATCGGGACCTCGATGCGTTGATGATCGAGTCCAACCACTGCCGCGACATGTTGGCGCGTGGTTACTACCCGTACTTCCTCAAGCAGCGGGTAGGCGGGGAACACGGGCATTTGAACAACCACCAGGCAGCATTCCTGGTGGCCGAGTTGGGCTGGCAAGGACTGCAACACCTGGTCCTGGCCCATCTGAGCAGCAAGAACAACCTGCCGCAGCTGGCCCGGCAATGTTTTGTCGACACCCTCGGGTGCGACCCGGACTGGCTGCAACTGGCCGATCAAGATTCAGGGCTCGACTGGCGACATATCGCCTAGCCCACTACTTAGCAAGCGGAGCCCATCATGGAAAAACGTGAAGAACTCTACCGCGGCAAAGCCAAGTCGGTTTACAAGACCGACGACGCTGACCGCTTGATCCTGCTGTTTCGCAACGACACCTCGGCGTTCGACGGCAAGCGCATCGAACAGCTGGACCGCAAGGGCATGGTGAACAACAAGTTCAACGCCTTCATCATGCAGAAACTCGAAGCCGCCGGCGTGCCGACCCAGTTCGACAAGCTGCTGGGCGACAACGAATGCCTGGTCAAGAAGCTGGACATGATCCCGGTCGAATGCGTCGTGCGTAACTACGCCGCCGGCAGCCTGGTCAAGCGCCTGGGCGTGGAAGAGGGCATGAAGCTCAACCCCTACACCTTCGAGCTGTTCCTGAAGGACGACGCCAAGGGCGACCCGTTCATCAACGAATCCCACGTCGTGGCATTCGGTTGGGGCACCGCCGAGCAACTGGCCCGCATGAAGGAATTGTCCCTCAAGGTCAACGAAGTACTGACCAAGCTGTTCGACGACGCCGGCCTGCTGCTGGTGGACTTCAAGCTTGAGTTCGGCGTGTTCAGCGACGGCTCCATCGTCCTGGGCGACGAGTTCAGCCCGGACGGCTGCCGCCTCTGGGACAAGGACACCAAGAAGAAGATGGACAAGGACCGCTTCCGCCAGGGCCTCGGTGACGTCATCGAAGCCTACGAAGAAGTCGCCCAGCGTCTGGGTGTGCCGCTGTAATCGACGCAAGCATCTGATAGCACGGAAAAAATTTCGCTCGGGGGTTCGCTTCCGGCGAATGTGCTGGTATGATGCGCGCCACTGGAGAGATGCCGGAGTGGCCGAACGGGACGGATTCGAAATCCGTTGTACTGGCGACAGTACCTAGGGTTCAAATCCCTATCTCTCCGCCATATCCAGAAAACCCCTGTAATTCAATGAGTTACGGGGGTTTTTATTTTTGAGTTGTACTACTCGTTTGTACTACTAATCCCGGTAGGTTTTGCGGGATTTTCCCCAAGGTACATGCGATTGAGCAGTACACCGCATGCCCGTAGCAAATTCTGAAGCTCCACGGTTCCCTCCAACGCCTCTCGAACCCAGCACGCAGGGTAGTCCTTCTCCCTGTGCCTGAAGCCTTCGACCTTGCCTCCCCTATTCTCATCTATGAATGAAATGGACGGATTGTGAACGATCAGTTGATGATGTTTGACCATGTTCATGAAGGCATGCGTATACCCAAACCACTCTGAAGTGAGAGCGCCGCTCAGGCGATCTTTGAGTTCTCCAGTGGGAAGGGCGGCTTCCACATCTTGGATATAGAAATTGCGTTTCAGCGGCACTGGCACCACTAGGCCATTCAGCAACTGCCCAAAGCTGTCGTATGAATTGCGGGTGATTGCAATGCAGGCAATCAGGTTGGCCTCGCTGACTAGGCCAGCTTCATGAACTGCACCGTCCTCGTCATCGCATCCAAGTATTCGTTGGGCAAACTTTATTCCGTGAGGATCGTTTTCAGCGTTGAATGCGGTGAAGGCATCGCGAGCGAGACACTTGTGGTATGTGAAGATATCGCGTGAGCGACCAAGAGAATTGATGATCTGAACAAGCCTTTTGCTTGTCTCTGGTTGGCGAATCTTAACCTGTGCCCTCAACGCTTCCAGGTTCCATGCTTCACTCATATTCACTTCCTTTTGCGTGGTTCTGATCCAGTTTAGCCTGAGTCGCTGCCCGGCAGACGTCTGTAACACGCTCGCTACGTTCCTGTCTGTCTTGGCTCTGCCGCCGTCTAAGGACTGGTGCTCCGGCAATGATGGCGGGTTGCAATGCTTGCGGCTAACCTGTGCGAATCACACAGGGACGTTCGCCATGAACACTCAGATCATGATTGCAGTGCTCATATTTAGCATCGGGGGCGCCATCATGCCCTCGGCTCAAGCCTTAACGCAGGAGGAGGCTGATCGTGCTGTCAACGCTATGAGCGAAAGGGATGCTCGCCAAGCGAGGGGGCAATCGACTCAACTTGAAGACTGCAAACCGTACTCCTCAGCACAGACCAGTCTTTCAAAAGAATTCCTCGATTGTGTTTTTCGAAACCAGTCAACAGTGAACGCGGGGCAGGCAGGAAAGCAAAGGATGGAGACCGAGCAAGCGTTACAGGCAATGCGTCGGAACAGCCCTTCGCACTCCGGCTGGTCTTACCAACGGTGCGTTATAAAGAATGTACCGGACGCACAGAACGATTTTTCCGCTCGAACAATAGATCAGGACTGCCAACAATATCCCTACTATGCAAAAAAGTTGGAGAGCGATTTTTTCGGGTACAAAACCGCAGATGAATGCACGCTCGATGCTGGAAAAAAGACGGCCAGCCGTATTGCTTACATCCTGATCAAGCGTGCATGTGACGGTCTGTATCCGTAAGGTGCTTTTTGGACGGGGACGCGGGGACAGACCACGATTATGAAGTGGGGTGATTACAAGTGAACTCAAAATCTTGGCCTGTCTCCCGTTTCCTTCAGAGTCTTGCCGTTCCATAGCAAACCACTGGTGGAACTGTGTAAAAGAAACTATGCAAGAGCGGTGCAATATCGTCATGATGTGTAATATTGCGGGAGAGTTCTGTGTCCGAGAGAAGTTGTGTCTAAAGATAATACCGAAAGAAATGTGAAGACTCAGGCAGGCGTAGAGTTTGTCGACCTGCTCAATAGGGACATCAAGGACAATCCTGAGAGTGTCCAGCCTGTCTCTCGTGGCCTGTTGCAGCGAATTCAAGTTATTCGCAACCAGGCAGAAGCCAATCGTCGTCGCGAGCTCCAAGAAGACTAAGCGTGGCAGAAAAGCACAATTAATATCGATACAGGTCTTCGAAGCGGAGAGTACGAATGTTTGCTTAGAGTTAGATGGCGTCAGTCATCTAGCTCAGGAAAAATGATTTTTCCTACAATCCAAGGCTGCACAATGTCGTTATGAATCGTACGTAAAAATGATCCCCACTCCGTACGGTTGTGAGCGTCTGGTCCAATGATCGTCAGCAGTAGGTACGCATCTTTGAAATAATCATAGGCATAAATAAGCCAGAAGTCGTTGTCAGGGTCTTCCATTAGGGCTGTGCGATAGTACTGGCGGCCGATTTGGGCCCAGCGAGCTTGTGTCTCTGCAGTGCTCGCCAAATGGATATGATATATATCGCTCAGATCGAGCTTTTCATCTCTGCCAAAGATAGTCGGGACCTCGCCGCACACTTTGTAGTTATAGAAGTGCGCAGCGAAGTTTTCCCAGTTTTGTATTTCTTCAAAAAGTGCGGAGATTTTAACGGCTGGCATCCAAGCCTACTTTGTAATAGGAAGCTTGCCAGTGATTACAAATTTATCGAATGCCTTCTGACCATCACGTGCGGCTTGCCGAACATCAAGAAATGTCAGCTCATTGTGAACGACCTTTTTGTGCGGTTTGTCGATTTTTTTCGTGGTGGCCATCGGAGCCTCCGAGGTATGTGTATTCATGCTGATCAGCTTATGTGATTAATCGAATCCGGGCAAACCGGAGGGTTTTGGTGCCATCGAACCATGCTCGTCTCGACGAAATGGGCCTCGTGAGAGGCCCTTTGAACTAGCCCGGCTCTGCGTCCAAACGGCGGGCGATGACATCGAGTACGTCACAGCCATCCCTCAAAGGAATGCAGCACAGCTGCGCAAAATCTTGGAGGACCACTGAATCACTCGGGATGTCTCCTCGCATGGCGAGGTTCTCTAACAGCTGGGTGACCGCGCGAATTCTATAGCCTGCCGTATCAAGCAGGATGTGCAAGGGCGCGGAGGTATCAACGAAGAGGGGTTGATCATCGGCATTACTGGTAAGAGCCATGTATCTATTCATTTTTTAAACTCCATTTGATTGAGGACCTTCTTAGTCGTCGCCAAACGAATAAGGTGGTAGCTGTACGCGGGTTGGCGAACCGGGACAAATGGAAAAACCGGCAGATCCGAAGATCTCCCACGCACAGCTACCGAAAAGCAGCATATTGCGCACGGAAGCGTTCCGCAATCCGCGAGAGGTTCCTGCATATTTGTCATGGGTCGCCAAACCCAAGCCGCTCTTACGAACGACAATTGGACTATAAAGTCCTTCTGTAAAAATCATCAATCAGATGATGCGTAAGAACATTCCCTAAATTATGTGGGCGGAAAACGTCAGAAAACTCCCCGCAGCTAACCCCCTCAGCGACCTGCATAACCCCGGTGTTTGCCAGACCCAAGGCTTTGTAACAATTAGACAAATGGTCTATAGCTCAAGGCATGGCTGCCGATAGGCAAGTTAATCCCCATGAAAGGAGTGTCACCCCATGCCACGGTTTTTTGCCGATCTGGGCTTTCGCTGGAAAATCACCCTGCCCATTGGGTTCCTGGCACTGCTGTTGGTGCTGATGGGGTGGTCGGGCATGCGTGGCATCGGTCAGGTGACGGAGTCCAGCACGCAATTGACCAAGCGCTACCTGCCGGCCATCAGCCTGTTGCTCAACGCCGATCGTGATCTCTACCAGGCCTTTGTTGCCGAGCGCAGCCTGCTTGGGGGCAATGCGGGCAGTCATTCCGAGGCACTGCGTGCCAGTCATCGGGACAATCTGAAGCAAGCTTATGATCGCGTGCAGAAATATGCCGCGATGCAACCGAGTGCCGAGGCGTTGGCGCTGGTCAATCAGTTCAATGACCGTTTTGCGCAGTGGTCGCAGGTTTCGCGGCAGGTGGTCGAGCAGGCCGCGAGCAATCCGCAGGCGGCCAGTGCGCTGAGTTTTGGTGACGGTGAAAGTATGTTCGACACCATGCGCGATGCCATCGACAAGCTGGGTGAACTGGAAGACGAGGCGTCTCTGCGGGAGGGGCAAGCGGCGATTGACCATGGCCAGGCTGTTGGGGTGCAGCAGGGCGGTATCTTGTTGGTGGGTCTGCTGGGTTGCATCCTGCTGATTGTGGCCTTGCCAATGGTCGTGCTGCGTCCAATGCGTCGTCTGCTGCACCGTGTCGAACAGATCGCCGAGGGCGGTGGCGATCTGAAGGGCCGTCTTGAGGTGCGTTCGGCTGACGAGTTGGGCCAGCTTGGCAGTGCGTTCAACCGTTTCCTCGATAAGCTGCAGCCGTTGATTGCCGAAGTGGGACGCGTGACCGGAGAGGTGGACGCCGCCGCGCGGGCCATGGCCAATATGGCCGCGACCAATGATAAGTTGATCAGCAGCGAACACGCGGCGCTCGACCAGGTCAGTACCGCGGCGACCCAGATGAGCGCCGCGGTGCATGAGGTGGCACACAATGCCGTGAACGCGTCGGACGCCGCCCAGCAAGCCAGCAGTCAGTCTCGCGACGGCACCGCGGTTGTCAACAGCACCATCGAGTCGATCCGCCAGTTGGCCCAGGAAGTGGAGAGCGCTTCGGGCACCATCGAGGCATTGGCCCAGGAAACCTCCAGCATCGGTGCCGTGCTCGAGGTCATCCGGGGCATTGCAGAACAGACTAACCTGCTCGCGCTGAACGCTGCCATCGAGGCGGCCCGGGCGGGCGAGCAAGGCCGCGGTTTTGCTGTTGTGGCCGATGAAGTCAGGGCCCTGGCGGCGCGTACCCAGGATTCGACCAAGGATATTCAGGTGCGTATCGAACGGTTGCAAAGCGGTGTCGCCAAGGCCGTGCAAGCCATGCAGATCGGTAGCAGCAAGGCCCGTGACAGTGTCGAGCGTGCCGCGGGGGTCGATCAGGTGCTTAGTGGCACCAGCGGCTCGATTCTGCGGATCAACGACATGGCTGCGCAGATCGCCAACGCCTGTGAGGAGCAAAGCAGCGTCACCGAAGAGATCGCCCGCAACATCTCCGACATCCGCGACTTGTCCAACGAAGCGGCAGCGAACTCTGCCCAGAGCATGCAGGCCAGCCAACAGCTTTCCAGCCTGTCGAGAAACCTGGCAGAACTGACCGGCCGCTTCCGCACCTGAAGCAGTGGGTGTCGTGTCCACTGACGATCAGCTCCGCGCGCTGCATCAGGACGGTTTTGTCCTGATGCCCGGCGTGCTGGATGCCCGACAGATCGCCGACCTGCGCAATGCCATCGACCAGTTGAAGCCCCAGCATTGGGACTACAGCGGTGTCATCGATCATTACAAATGTGTGTTCAATCGCGATCCGTTCTGGCTGCCATTCCTGGATGTGGCCGGGGTGATCGAGCTGGCCGAAGCGGCCCTGGGCGATGATTGCCATGTCATCGGCCAAACGGCCTGGCGCTGCCATCCCGGTTTTACCGGGGCGCCGTTGCACCTGGATTATCTGGCGATGCAATTGCCGCCAGGGCTGTTGGCCGACCCTGCCTTTGAACTGCCGATGCAGGTTTTTACCGCGCAGTTTTACCTGGATGACATCGACGCCGACTTGAGCCCGACCCAGGTCATTCCGGGCAGCCACAAAGCCGGCCGGGCCCCAGTGAAGGGCGAAACGCAGTGGCAAGGGCGCCCCGCGCAGCCCGTGCTGTGCCGGGCGGGCGATGTGCTGATACTGCGCAGTGAGCTATGGCACGCCGGTAGCGATAACCGGACCGCCGACCGCACGCGTTACATGCTTCAGGTGCACTATGGTCGGCGGATGGTCGCGCAGAAGTTCTCACCTTATTTGCATTGGCAGTTCAATCCTGTGGTCTTGGTCGCCGCGACGCCTCGTCAGCGGCGGTTGTTGGGCGATCACCAGGAAGCTGAATACGATTGAGCCTGGCTCAGTCAGATCCACACATCATTGACTGCCGTTCGCTCATTGGTCTGTTCACCGGTATTGAGGACACCACGTGGTTCGATCAGCAGCAGTTTCACTTCGTGTGCGGCGCTGGGCTTGTGCTCGACACCTTTTTTGACCACGTACATTTCGCCCGGCCCTATGGTCACCGCACCGTCGCGAAAGTCGATATGCAACTGGCCCTCCAGCACGATGAAGGTTTCATCGGTGTCGGCGTGGGTGTGCCAGATGAATTCGCCTTCGAGCCGGGCGATCTTGAATTGGTAGTCGTTCATTTCGGCCACGACTTTCGGTGCCCATTGTTCGTGGAACAGTGCGTATTTCTGAGCGAAGTTGATGGGGGCGTAGTGGGTCATCGAGGCATGCTCCTCAGGTGGGTGGTGAGCTGTACCTTACTGTCGGAGCCTGGGTGCGTATTGGATGATCGTGCAGCTTTTTGTCTTGCGCAGCCTGTGCCTTCAGCGCAGCATTTTCAGCCAGCGTGCCGGTGAAATACCGAAGGCCTGGGTGTGCAGTCGGGTCATGTGGCTCTGATCGAAAAAACCACAGGCCAGGGCTACTTCGCTCAGCGGCATGCCATGGAATACCAGGCGCCGGGCTTCGTTCAAGCGGCGCTGGGTGATGTAACGATAGGGGCTGGTGCCATACAGTGCCCGGAAATCCCGGGACAGGCTCCATCGATCCCGGCCGCTGGCCTGCACCAGGTCATCCAGGGTGATCGTCTGGTGGAGGGCATCATGGATGAACAGGCGGGCACGCTCCGCCGCCGGGTAGTCGATCAGCCGCCGCCCACGTCGGCTGCCGGCCGCGATGTCGAGTGCCTGGGCCACATCGTAGATGGCGTCTTCCTCCTCCAGCGGATCGAGGGGATGATCCAGGCCGATCAATAGTCGACGGGTCGCGATGTTGAGGCGAGGGTCGTTGGACAATCCTCCTTCGATGAAGGGCAATGGCTTGCCCCCTAGCACTTGCTGGATCACCGACGGTTCTATGTAGAACATCCGGTAGCGAAAACCCTCGCTCGTCCCGGCTTCGCCATCGTGCACCTCGTCCGGATGCAGGACGATGGTGCCGCCGGGCTGGCTGTGGCGTTTGCTGTGGCGATAGTTGAAGCTCTGCACGCCGGAAAGTGTGATTCCGATGGCGTAGGTGTCGTGGCGATGGGTGGTGTAGCCATGCCCGCTGAAATAGGCCTCGATGCGTTCCATTTTCCTCGATTCGGGCGCCCGCACCAGCCAGTCGCGATTATGGATTGATCGAGTCATTGCACCAGCCTCCTGCTTTTGTCCGCATACCCTACCTGCCTGAAAACCTTCGTTACAGCAAAAAAAGCTCAGGCTGCAAACTGCTCACTTGAGGCGATTGAACCCGTGGCGAGGGAGCTTGCTCCCGCTCGGTTGCGCAGCCACCGCAAAATCATAGGGCCGCTTCGCAGCCCAGCGGGGGCCAGCTCCCTCGCCACAATGATTCGGTTCAGATCTCCTTCACAGGCGTTTCGCCCTGGACATTCTTGATCAGCCTGATGACGTGAAGGCAGTCACTCTTGTTCACATAGGATTCGCCGCTGGCGATCGTTTCGTGGTTGCCGGCTCTCAAGCGCCAGCGCCATTGGCCTTTTCCAGTGCTCGGGGTGCCTCGGGTCTGTCGATAGATTTCAAAATACATCGGTTCGCTCCCTGCGATTCATTCAGTCAAGACATGCGTTGGACATGTGGCTGCCAGCCTAGCCAAGTGGCGGGTTTTGGCTACGGGAAATTCGTTTCCATTGGTTATTAAATATTGCTGGGCATGAGCCTGGAAAGAGGTTCGACTTTCTGTAGGAAAAAAGTCATGTTGCGAACACACAGTCCGATGAAGTTCTTGTTTGATCCTTGCGTTGCCCTGCTAGGTCCTGCTTAATACGTTTCGACGCCTAGGGCCGCAAGCCGATGGGACTGAAAACACTATAAGAAAAAGAGCTATCAAGTGACTGAATATCCAGGAACGGATCTGCAAGGTCGTCTAGCGCTTTCGCTTGTCATTCCGGTCTACAACGAAGTCCAGTCCATCGATGTGTTCATGGCCAGGATCGACCAGGTCTTTGCCCATGAATCGCTGGTGAGCCTGGAGCTGGTGTTCGTCAACGACGGCAGCGTGGACGACACATTGGTGCTGCTGCTGGAACGGCAGAAGACCGATCCGCGCATCCGAGTCGTCGACCTGAGTCGTAACTTCGGCAAGGAGGCGGCGTTGAGTGCCGGCCTGCAAGCCGCTCGTGGCCAGGCGGTGGTGCCGATCGATGTCGATTTGCAAGACCCTCCCGAAGTCATCCTGGAAATGATTGCCCACTGGCGCAACGGTGCCGAAGTGGTGCTGGGCCATCGGATCAACCGCGACTCCGACTCCTGGGCCAAGCAGGTTTCCGCCAACGGGTTCTACCGGCTGCACAATAAAATCGCCGACCACAAGCTGCCGGAGAATGTCGGCGATTTTCGCTTGATGGATCGCTGCGTGGTCGATGCCCTGCAAACCCTGCCTGAATCTCGCCGCTTCATGAAAGGGCTGTTTGCCTGGGTAGGATTCCGCACCACCTATGTGGATTACGTCAGGCCTGAACGGGCCGCCGGTGAAAGCAAGTTCAATGGCTGGCGCCTGTGGAATTTTGCTCTTGAAGGCATCACCAGCTTCAGCACCGAACCGCTGCGTATCTGGACGTACCTGGGGCTTTGCGTCTCGCTGGTGTCTTTTGCGTTCGCCATCTTCATCGTACTGCGAACCCTGATTTCCGGGGTGGACCTGCCGGGCTATGCTTCGCTGATGGTGGCGGTCACGTTCCTGGGTGGGTTGCAACTGATCGGCATCGGCGTGCTGGGTGAGTACCTGGGCCGCACCTACATCGAATCCAAGCGCCGACCGATTTTTCTGGTGCGGCGCCTCTATGACGCCAAGGACTGACCATGGACCTCAAGGAAACCGATATCCTCGGTCCCGATATCGAGCAGCATTGGTACTACCGGTCGAAAGCGCGCGCCATGCTGCACATGCTCAAGGGCACCTCGGCCAGTACGCTGCTGGACGTGGGGGCCGGGTCGGGCTTTTTTTCCCATCACCTGCTGACCCATACCGCAACGGCCCAGGCCTGGTGCGTGGACATCAGTTATCCGGCCGACTCCGACGCCAGTACCGCCGGTAAACCGGTCCGCTACCGCCGTGCCATCGACACGCTGGACGCTGACCTGGTGTTGCTGATGGACGTGCTGGAGCATGTGGATGATGACGTGGGGCTGCTCAAGGCCTACGTCGACAAAGTGCCGTCGGGCAGCCGCTTCCTGATCACCGTGCCGGCGTTCCAGTTTCTCTGGAGCGGGCATGATGATTTTCTCGAGCACAAGCGCCGCTACACCCTCAAACAGCTGGAAAATGTCGTGGCGCAGGCGGGTTTGCAGGTCCAGCAAGGTGCGTATTACTTCGGCCTGGTATTTCCCATTGCCGCCGCCCTGCGCCTGTTACAGCGCAAGGCGTCCGGAGCCCCGGCCAAGTCGCAGCTTGCGCGTCATCATCCGCTGGTCAATGGCGTGTTGAGGTCACTGTGCAGCCTGGAGCGTCCGTTCATGGGCGCCAATCGTATGGTCGGCCTGACGGTGTTCTGCCTGGCGCAGAAGCCGTGACCTGGACGCACTCGCCGTTGCTGCGCCGTGCCTTGCGCTTTGCCATGACGGGCTTGGTTGTCACCGTAGTCCATGTGGTGGCTGCCGTGCTGTTTGTGCACCTGATCCTGGCCAACCCGCCACTGGCCAATGGTTTCGCCTTTGTCGTGGCGACTGTGGTGTCGTACCTGGTCAACACCCTATGGAGCTTTTCTAGCCGCTTGCATGGCCGTACCCTTGGCCGTTTCGTGGTGGTATCGATCGGCGGGTTCGGGCTGGCGATGCTGGTGGCCTGGGGGGCCCAGCGCGTCGGCCTGGATTACCTGGCGGGCATCGCAGCCGTGGCGCTGATTATCCCGGTGTTCACCTTCATCCTGCATAATTTCTGGACGTATCGATGACCGTTCGTGGTGAGCGTTACTGGGGCTGCTTGTTGCCCATCCTGTTGGGCGCGCTGGCATTCCTGCTGGTGATCGGCCCGCGGGTATTGGACCCCACGAACATCGCCTGGCTGGGGGAGGGCGATACGACAACCCATTACTTGGGCTGGGCGTTTTTCCGCAGTTCACCCTGGACCTTTCCGTTGGGCATGAACCCTTCCTATGGTTTGGAGTTGGGCAACGGCATCATTTTTTCCGATTCCAATCCGTTGCTGGCGTTCCTGTTCAAGCCCTTCAGCGGCTGGCTGCCCGAGACGTTCCAGTATTTTGGCCTGTGGTTGCTGGCCTGTTTCATCCTGCAAGCCTGGTTCGCCTGGAAACTGCTCGGCCTGCTGACGCCGTCACTGTGGATCAGGCTGTTGGGCGCCGGGTTGTTTGTGTTTTCGCCGCCGATGTTTCTGCGCATGGGGGCGCATCTGTCGTTGTCCGGGCATTTCCTGATTCTGGCGGCCTTGTACCTGGCGCTGCGTCCGGGTTTGCAGAAGCGACGGCTGGCCTGGGGCGTGCTATTGGCTGCGACAGCCTTGGTGCATGCCTACTTGTTGGCCATGGTGGCGTTGATCTGGCTGGCCGACCTTGCCAACCAGGCCATCAAGGGGCGCTTATTCCGACGCGATGCCTTGATCGAGCTGAGCGGTTTGTTTTTGCTGGTTGCGTTCTGTTGCTGGCAGGCCGGTTATTTCAGTGTGGGTGGCGGGACCGTATCGGGTGGTTATGGCCTGTACCGCTTGAATGTGCTGTCGCTGGTAGACCCCAGTGGCTGGTCCTACATCGTGCGGGACCTGCCCGAGGGGCCCGGGGACTATGAAGGGTTCAATTACCTGGGACTGGGAGTCCTGATCCTGGCGATCTGTGCCGCTGCGGCACTGCTGCAAGGCAATACCGGTCTGGTGAGTGCCGTGCGCCACAGATGGTTGTTGCTGTGGGCGCTGTTCGGGTTGACGCTGTTTTCGCTGACCAACACCCTCGGTATCGGCGTGCTGGATGTGCATTACTGGCTGCCCGGAAGCCTGGAGAAGCTGGCGAATGTCTTTCGCGCGTCTGGCCGGATGTTCTGGCCGGTGTTCTACGCCATCGTATTTGCCGTCATTTTCCTGGTGATCCGCGGCAACAAACCACGGGCGGCGGCGTGTCTGTTGGCCATCGCCCTGCTGGTGCAAGTCCTGGATACCCGCGCTGGATGGGCAGGCCTGCGCCAGAGCCGGATGATGCCGGCCGCCTCCAGTTGGTCCACCTCCATGAATGATCCATTCTGGGCCAGTGCGGCCAGCCACTATTCGAAAGTCCGGCTGCTGCTGCCGCAGAACCAGCCGGACAACTGGCTGCTGACCAGCCAATACGCCCTGAAGCATGGATTGGAAACCGATGGCGTGTACCTGGGGCGCATGGGCACCCGGGAGATCGAACAAGCCCAGCGACGCGCCGCGCAGATGCTTGCCAGCGGCGAGTATGCAGCGGATTCGCTGTACATCCTCGACCCTGGCGCCGCGCTCCAGGCGGCGAAGACCGTCAATCGCCAGACCGACCTGTTGACCCGTATCGATGGCCTCGTGGTGCTGGCGCCGGGTTGGAAGTCATGTGCCCAATGCCCATCGTTTGCCGATGAGACGCTGGACGTGCAGGTGAAGATCGGCGAGCGCCAGGTGTTCAGCCGAATCAACCCGATGTTGGCCAGTGGCTGGGGGCGCGTCGAGGATTGGGGCATCTGGTCGGAAGGGACCGAGGCTGAGATTGTCTTGCGCATTGCGCCAGAAGCGCGCGTCCTCTCGATAGACGCGGCGGCGTTCGTGCAGCCCCCCCTGCATACGCGCCAGCGAGTGGACGTCTCGATCAACGGTGTGGCGGCGTTGTCGACGCAGTTCACGCGCCTGCAAGACAACACCCTTGAACTGCCCCTGACACCGGCTATTCGTGAAACGATGGGCACGAATGGGTCGTTGCGCGTGCATTTCCATTTACCCGATGCCATCAGCCCCAAGGCGCTGGGGCTGGGAGGTGATGAGCGAGTCATGGCGCTGGGGCTGAAATCGCTGATCGTGAGGTAGGGCTTTTTCATTGTGGCGAGGGAGCTTGCTCCCGCTCGGTTGCGCAGCAACCGCAAAATCTTGGGGCCGCTTCGCAGCCCAGCGGGAGCAAGCTCCATCGCCACAAAAGCAGGGTGCCTCTCCCAATTTCCTTGACGGTATTACACAGGCGCTTAACCTTTTTGCGCATAGACGCACAACCCCAGGCGTTTCTACACTGCAGCCAACCAAGGGATGGAGGGCAGTGGATGAACCGCAACGAATTGCGCAAGGCCGACATCAACCTGATGGTGGTTTTCGAAACGCTGATGCTTGAGCGTAACGTGACACGGGTGGCGGAAAAACTGTTCCTGGGCCAACCGACCATCAGCTCGGCTCTCAATCGGTTGCGCAAAATGTTCAACGACCCATTGTTCATTCGCGTCGGTCACCGCATGGAGCCGACGGCCCGGGCTGAAGAAATCATCCGGCACCTGTCTCCGGCGCTCGATTCGCTGTCGGTGGCCTTGAGCCTGACCCACGATTTCGACCCCACCAGCAGCACCATGACGTTTCGCATCGGCCTGTCGGACGACGTCGAGTTCGGCCTCTTGCCGCCCCTGTTGAGCAGCCTGCGGCAAGAGGCGCCGAAAATTGTGTTCGTGGTCCAGCACGTCGATTACTGGCGCATCCCCGATTTGCTGGCATCGGGCGACATCACCGTGGGCATCAGCCAGACTCGCGGCCTGCCGGCCAACGCCAAGCGCAAATTGTTGCGACACATCCAGCCCCGCGTGTTGCGCGCCGATGCGTCGGACACGCCGCTGACCCTGGACCAGTATTGCGCGCGACCTCATGTGCTGGTGTCCCATACCGCGAACGTCGCCGGGTTTGTCGATGAATGGCTGGCCGAGATCGGACGCACGCGCCAGGTTGTGCTGTCGGTGCCGCAATACAGCGCGTTGCCGGCATTGCTGGCCGGCACTGACCTGATCGCCAGCTTGCCGGACTATACCGCCGCCGCCATGGCGGCTTCGGGGCAACTGTTCAACGAACCCTTTCCTTTCAAGACCCCGACCCTGGATTTGTCCATGGTCTGGCTCAGCCATGTCGACAGTGACCCGGCCGAGCGCTGGTTGCGGTCCCGGTTGGAGGCCTTCATGGGCGAGCGTGAGCTCTCGGTACAACCCTGACACCGGCCCGCAGCGAAACAAAAACTGCCCCAACGTTTAAAGTCGGGGTAAGGTTGTGACGGCTGAAACCCCCTTGTCATATTTTCGAATCGGAGTCGAACACATGCCTCACCTGCACATGGAGTACACCGCCAACCTGCCCGAGCTGAAGGCCGATGTTGCATTGCTGCGCCTGAACAATGCGCTGGTGGCCTCTGGTCAATTCGCTGCCGAGCTGGACATCAAGAGCCGGGCCGTGAAGCTCGAGACGTTCCGGGTAGGCACGGGGCTGGGCGAGCGAGGTTTCGTGCATGTGAAGCTGGCCTTGCTAAGCGGTCGCTCGACGGAAATCAAGAAGCAACTGGCCGATAGCCTGCTGGCCGTGATCCAGGAACTGGGGCCATGGCCGGCCGACGTTAGCGTGCAACTGTGCGTGGAAATCCTCGACATCGATCGAGGCCCGTATGCCAAGGCCTTGATCGGTCAATGAGGCTCAGGTGTCGCGGGCGGCGCAAGCGTTGATGATCTGTTCGCGCAGCCAGGCGTTGGCACTGTCCTGATCGACGGCCAGGCTCCACTGCATGTTCAGGGTGAACCCCGGCAGGCCCTGGGGCGCTTCGTGATGATTGAAGATTGCCTCGTTGGCCAGCAATTTCTGGATGCGGCGGGGCAGGGTCAGGATGAAGTCGGTGCCGGTGATCATTTTCAGTGCTGCACTGTAGCTGTTGGCGCGGGCGGCAATCTGGCGTTGTTGCGCCTGCTGCGACAGCCAGCCGTCCACCATGTTGGTCGCTGACGACCAGGGCGTCGGAAACACGTGTCGGCGCCGTACGAAAGACTGAAGGCTCAGTTGCGGTTCAAGTGGCGTCGCCCGTTTATCCACGACACAAACCAGGTCCTCCTCCAGCAACTGCCGGGATTTGAAATCGGCATGGTTGCTGTGGAAGTTCGGGCCGAAGCAGATCACCAGGTCCAGGCTGCCGTCGCGCAACTCTTCGGCGGGGATGTCGGCTTCGAGCTTGTGCACGTTCACCACCACCGGCAGATTGGCGTAATCGAACTCTTGCAGCAGTTGCGGCAGGATCAACTGTTCGAAATATTCCGGTGCGCAAATATTGAAGGTAATGGCTTGCCGGGTCGGATCGAAGGTGGGTGTACCGGCATGGCACAGGTTGATGCTTTGCAAAATGGCGCGCACATGCTCGTACATGCCCTCGGCCTTATAGGTGGGGCGCATGCCGGTGCGGGTGTTGATGAATAGCTCGTCTTCGAAACAGGTTCGCAGTTTCTTGAGGCAGTAACTGACGGTTGACTGACTGACGCACAATGCCTCGGACACGCCGGTGACACTGCTTTGCTCGTACACGGCGCTAAACACCATGAGGTCTTGCATGTCGAGCTTTCTGAGGGAGTTACTGTTCAGCATCCGTTCTGTCTCTCGCTGTGCTCCTTGCGCGGATTTTGCGCAAACCAGGCTGATGATCCTAACGGAACGATCGTGCCAAGAGAATGCCGGGCAGGCGCTTTCATGGTCGGGAACGGGACAGATAATGTAGGGAACACGACGTGTCGATCAACGACTGTTTGGTTTGCCTATGTTTAGTTGACTGCGATCCAAGCTCCATCAAATCCAGGTTTAACCTCCCAGGGGCGCGTGGGACGCTTGTCCGATGTGTTTCCTGTGATGCGCTCATGGACGGTTGGCCCCTGGCATTCCAATACCCTTCATCTGCCGCGGTCGATCCGGTCGGCCGGTTCACGCCTGCCATGGCACCAACCCTCAGTGCGTTGCCCTCCGAGCTGGCCTTTTGGGCGCTCTGGCATTGCCGTCACGCCCGTCCTCCAGATACTCGTATTACCTGTTGATCATTCGCAGTGCTCGCTCGATGGCGAGCACAGACTGACGGTGCCTTGTCGCCCGTCCGACATGGAAATAAGAGCCTTCTCATGAGCCTTGCCAAGATTTCTTTCGCTCCCGTGCAACACGCCGAGGCGTTCCTTGCGCAGAACCCTGATATTGAACTGTTCGAGCTGTTCATCCTCGACAACAACGGCGTGCCCCGGGGCAAGTTGTTGCATCGGGACGAGTTGCTGGCGGTTTTCGAAAGTGGCCGGCCACTGCCCAGTACGATTCTCGGGCTCACCGTCAATGGCGATGATGTGGAAAATTCCGGACTGGTGTGGGACGTCGGTGACATCGATTGCCGTGCCTACCCCCTCAGCGGCAGCTTGCAACGCATGCCGTGGCGATTGATTCCCACGGCAGCCGTGCAGGTCAGCATGCATCCCCAGGAAGGCATACCGGCGACCATCGCCGATCCGCGTTATCTGCTCAGCCAGGTGATCGAGGCTTTACAGGCCGACGGCTATTACCCGGTGATGGCGGCGGAGCTGGAGTTTTATCTGCTGGACGCGCAACGCGACAGCCAAGGCCGGCCACAGCCAGCGCGGGACGCCGACGGTGGCCGACCGCGTGCCACCCAGGTCTACGGTCTGCGCGAGTTGGAGCAGATCGAGCCGTTCCTGGCCGACCTGTACGCTGCGTGCAAGCTGCAAGGCATTGCGGCCCGGACCGCCATTTCCGAATACGCACCGGGACAAGTGGAGATCACCCTTGAACACCGCAGCGATGCCTTGCAAGCCATGGATGAAGCGGTGCGCTACAAGCGACTGGTCAAGGGCGTGGCCCACAAGCACGGCATGCAGGCCTGCTTCATGGCCAAGCCGTTCGATCACTTGGCGGGCTCCGGCATGCACATGCATGTGAGCCTGGCGGACCGCGATGGCCACAATCTGTTTGCCAGTGAAGCCGCCGACGGCACGCCGCTGTTGCGCCATGCGGTGGGTGGGATGCTCGACACCTTGCTCGATTCGCTGTTGATGTTTTGTCCGAACGCCAACTCCTACCGGCGATTCCAAAGCCACAGCTACGCACCGCTGGCGGCGACCTGGGGCGTGGACAACCGCACCGTGAGCCTGAGGGTGCCGGGCGGCCCGGCATTCTCGCGGCACATCGAGCATCGTATCTGCGGCGCCGATGCCAACCCTTACCTGGCTGCGGCGGCGATATTGGCCGGCATTCATCGCGGTCTACGTGAACAGTGCGATCCCGGGAAACCTGTCGAAGGCAACGGCTACGCCCAGGCGGCTGAGTTGCTGCCCACCGACTGGCTCACCACCCTGCGCGCCCTTGAGGCATCGGCCTGGGCGCGGGAAGCGTTTGGCGATGAGTTTCTTGGCGTTTATCTGGCGGTCAAGCGCGCCGAATACCGTCAGTTCATGGGGGAAGTCGGGGAGCAGGACTGGCGCTGGTATCTCAATCAGGCGTGAAACCGGCTGGCCAGCGGTTTCTTAAATAATTATTTAGTAGCAACTTTTTCACGAAAAATTGATGGTGGGCTACCTAAAGTTTGTGCTGCCGTAGGAAATGAATTTTTCACATTTTCCTGCGGCACTTCTTTTTCAAAGAGCAACTTTCAGGAAATCGTCAACCATCATGCTGACCATTAAAGCCGTGCGCCCCGAGTGGGTGACACTGGCCGCCAGTGCCTTTTTGTTAGTGGGTTTCAACCTCGTTCTCTGGCAACACTTGCTGGCGATCACCACGGCTGACGCTCGTGGCCTGCTGATGTGCGTGGCGTTTGGCCTGATGATTTTCTGCGCGTTCAACCTGGTGTTGACGCTCGTGGCCTTCCGTCCGCTGCTCAAGCCCGTGCTGATGCTTTTGTTCCTGATCAGTGCTGGCGTGGCCTATTTCATGGCCCAATACGGCGTATTGATCGATGCGGGCATGTTGCGCAACTTTGCTGAAACCAATGCCACGGAAGTTCGTGATCTGTTGTCGCTGAAGTTGTTTATCTACCTCGGGTTATTGGGGGTGTTGCCTGGCTGGTTATTATTCAAGACCCCGATCAGCTACCGTAGCTTGCCCAAAGAATTATTAAGTAAGTTGCTGGTCGGCGTGGCGTCGACCGCGGTGATCGGCATGGTCGCCCTGGCCAACTACCAAGGTCTGTCTTCGTTGTTTCGCAACCACCACGAGTTGCGTTTGATGGTCGTGCCGAGCAACTACATCGGTGCGTCGCTCGGCTACTTGCGCGAGCAGGTTGCGTCGGCCAAGCAGCCGTTCATCACCCTGGGCGAGGACGCGAGCCGCAACCCGGCCTGGCAATCCCACGGCCGCAAATCCCTGACCGTACTGGTGGTGGGCGAGAGTGCCCGGGCCGAGAACTTCGGCATCCTCGGCTATAACCGCGATACCACACCGACACTGGACAAAGAGGCCGGCCTGATCGCCTTTACCGATGTGCATTCCTGCGGCACGGAAACCGCCGTGTCGGTGCCCTGTATGTTTTCCAACATGGGGCGCAAGAACTATGACGCCAGCAAGGCCAAGAATGAAGAGGGTTTGCTGGACGTGCTCAAGCGCGCCGGGCTGGAGGTGATCTGGCGGGACAACCAATCGGGCTGCAAGGGCACCTGTGATCGGGTCACGCTGCAGGATGTCAGCAATCTCAAGGACCCGGCCCTGTGCGCCAACAGTGAGTGCCGTGATGAAATCCTGCTCCAGGGTTTGCAGCATTTCATCGACACGCTCGACAAGGACACGGTGCTGGTGCTGCACCAGATGGGCAGCCACGGGCCGGAATACTTCAAGCGCTATCCCAAGGAATACGAGCATTTCACCCCGGTGTGCGAAAGCAACGCGCTGAACAATTGCAGCCGCGAGAGCATCGTCAACGGCTACGACAACACGCTGGTGTACACCGATCATGTGCTCTCGACCCTGATCGATCTGTTGCGGGCCAACCAGGACAAGGTCGACACGGCCATGCTGTACCTGTCGGATCATGGCGAGTCCCTGGGCGAATACAACCTGTTTCTCCATGGCACGCCCTACATGCTCGCCCCGGAGCAACAGAAACACGTGGCAATGCTTGCCTGGTTTTCCGACAGCTATCAGAAGTCTTTCGCGGTCGACACCCATTGCCTGCAACTGAGTCGGCAAAAGCCCTTGAGCCAGGACAACCTGTTTCATTCGATGCTCGGGCTGCTGGAAGTCAACAGCCAGGTCTACAACCGGGACCTGGACCTGTTCGCCAACTGTCGCGGCGCGGTGATTGACGGTGTCCTGGCGCGAGAGTGATGGCCTGGACCTTTTTTTCACGCGGTGTTGGTTAACCTGTCACTCAATCTTTTCCAAGAGCTGTTCGTATGTCCGGGCGACCCCCATCCACCGTCGAGCTTGAGTTCGCCAGGCAGCATGACCAGGAGCATGCTCAGGTCTGCTGTGGGCCGACGCCTCGACGATTGCGCCTGGCGTTCTGGCGCGACGAGCACATGGTACGCAATGCCCTGAAAGTCGCGGGCGAGCCCGGGTTGGTGCTGGATGTGGCCTGTGGCGCGGGACGGTTCTGGCCGGTGCTGGCCGAGCACGCCAACCGGGTGATCCTGGCGGCGGACCCGTCGCCGGACATGCTCGAACATGCGCTCACTCACCATGGCGGCGCGTTGCTCCAACGGGTCAAGACCTTCCCGAGTTCAGCGTTCACCATCGGGCTGTCGGCCAACGCGGTGGATTGTATTTGTTGTCTGCAACTGTTTCGCCACGTCAGCGCCAGCGAGCATCGCCTGGCGCTGTTGCGCGAATTTCATCGGGTCAGTCGCGACACGGTGATCGTTTCGGTGCAAATCGAAGGCCGCCTCAAGATCGGCCAGGCGCCGCAACGGAGCCTGGCCGACAAGGCCAATCTCGAAGCCGAGTTTCGCCAGGCCGGTTTCAGCGTGCTTTGGTATCAGGATTTCCTGCCCGGTTTCGCGCTGACGCGTGTTTATGTATTGCGTAAGACCGGTTAAGTCCTGATGTAGGACTATTCTTGCTTTTTCGCAGGCGATTTCTCTTAGGCTGCTGCTCTATGGATGCTCGCAATCGCCGGCGGCGATATATACTGCGCGCCATTCTTCAAGGGAGAGCCGTGTGGCCATCGATATTCACTGGATTCGCGACAACGATAGCCTCGGTCAGTTTTGCGCCGAATGGCAGCAGTTGCCATTCGTCGCCCTCGACACCGAATTCATGCGGGTCGACACTTTTTACCCTATTGCTGGTTTATTGCAGATCGGCGACGGCAAGCGTGCCTACCTGATCGACCCCTTGACCATCGACAATTGGCAACCCTTGGCCGCGCTACTGGAAAACCCGGCGGTGCTCAAGGTGTTGCACGCCTGCAGCGAAGACCTTGAAGTGCTGCTGCGCCTGACCGGCAGCCTGCCTGTGCCGCTGTTCGATACGCAATTGGCCGCCGCCTACCTGAACCTGGGTTTCTCCATGGGCTATTCGCGGCTGGTGCAGGAGGTGCTGGGTATCGAGTTGCCCAAGGGCGAGACCCGTTCCGACTGGCTGCAACGGCCCCTGTCCGAGACACAGATCAGCTACGCGGCAGAGGATGCCGTGCACCTGGCAGAAGTGTTCGTACTGCTACGCCCGAAGCTTTCCGACGAAAAGTACCGTTGGGTCCTTGAAGACGGCGCCGAACTGGTGGCCAACCTGCGTCGCGAGGTCGACCCGTACGAGGTCTACCGCGAGGCCAAGCTCGCCTGGAAACTGTCCCGCGCCCAATTGGCCGTGCTGCGCGAGCTGTGCGCCTGGCGCGAACGTGAGGCGCGGGCCCGTGACCTGCCGCGCAATCGCATCATTCGCGAGCATTCGCTGTGGCCCCTGGCCCGTACCCAGCCGGATAACCTCGGCGCGTTGGCGAAAATCGAAGACATGCATCCGCGCACCGTGCGCCAGGACGGCCAGTTTCTGCTGGACCTGATCCAGCGCGCCGCCAGCGTGCCGCCCGAGCAATGGCCGCCGGCCGTGGCCGAGCCACTGCCCATCGAGGCCTCGGCGCTGGTCAAGCGTCTGCGGGCGTTGGGGCAGGCTGAAGCCGAGCGCCTGGAAATCGCCCCGGAGCTGATGCTGCGCAAGAAAACCCTCGAAGCGCTGATCAAGAGCGGCTTCCCCGAGGGCCCTTACCAATTGCCCGATTCGCTGCGTGGCTGGCGCCGCGAATTGATGGGCCAGGCGCTGCTCGACAGCCTGGCCACTGCCGGAGAACAGCCTTGAAGCGTATCTGCTCCATCTATCGAAGCTCGAAGAAAAACGAGATGTACCTGTATGTGCTCAAGAGCGATGCCTTGGAGCGCGTGCCTGAGCCGTTGATGGCCGCCTTTGGCAAGGCGATCCATGCCTTCGACCTGGTCCTGAGCCCCGAGCGGGCGCTGTCACGGGAGGACATCAACAAAGTGCTGGAAAACCTCGACACCCAGGGCTATCACTTGCAAATGCCGCCGGCCGAAGACGAGTACATCGAGCATTTGCCCGAAGAGTTGTTGCGCCGCAACGACCCGGTCTGACGGTCTCTGAGGCACCTGTTCTGGGTGCCTCTGGAAAAACACTGGAAGGTTATTGACGACGATCGTATGGATGGAGCGACACTCTATCGGCGGTTGTCTGCACTGTTTTTGAAAGGTTTGATTCATGCGCGTTCTGATTGCCGAACACGACCACCCGGTGTACGCCCAGCTTTTGCGTCAGGCGGCACCCGATATTGAAGTCCTGACCAGCGGCGACTCCGCCGAATTGTCGCGACTGGCCACCGATTGCCCGGTCTGGCTCGGCCAGCCTGATCTGCTGGCCACCTTGTTGCGTCAGGGCCATAGACCCAGCTGGCTGCAATCGACCTGGGCGGGTATCACGCCGTTGTTGGCCGAAGGCTTGACGCGCAACTACCGCCTGACCCGTGCGGTGGGCATTTTCGGCCAGGTGATGGCCGAATACGTGCTGACCTACATGCTCGGCCACGAGCGCGAGGTACTGGCACGGCTGGTCAGCCAGGTCGAGCGCAAGTGGGATAACCGGCAGGGGCAAGGCCTGGCCGGGCGCAAGGTGTTGATCGTCGGGACCGGTGATATCGGTCAGCGGGTGGCGCAGTTCCTCGTGCCGTTTGGTGTGCAACTGTATGGTGTGGCCAGGGAAGCACGGGCGTTGGCGCCGTTCATCGAGGTCGGGGCGCTGAAGGATCTGCCGCGCTTGGTGGGTGAGGCGGATTACGTGATCAATTTGCTGCCCAACACACCCGATACCCATGATGTGTACGACGCGGCGCTGTTCAAGCAATTCAAGCCGACCGGGTTGTTCATCAACGTCGGCCGCGGCGTGGCGGTGGTGGATGCGGACCTGGTGCAAGCCCTGAAGGAAGGGCACCTGGCCGGTGCGGTGATCGACGTCTGCCGCCAGGAGCCATTGCCACAGCGCCATCCGTTCTGGACTGCCTGGGGCCTGCTGCTGACCGGCCACAGCTCGGCACCCACCTCGCCACCGATGATGGTGCAGTTGTTCCTGGAAAACCTGCGGGCCTATCAGGCCGGTGAGGCGCTACGCGGGGAAGTGGATTTCAACCGGGGTTACTGAAGCCTGGGTTCAGTGTGATTCAGTGGTCACAAAAAATGTGTTCGCCACAGATCAAAATGTGGGAGCGAGCTTGCTCGCGATGGCGGAGTGTCAGTCGACATCAAAGTGGCTGACCTGACGCCATCGCGAGCAAGCTCGCTCCCACAATGGGTCTTCAGCGGTCATAAAATGGGGTTACAGGGTGAAGTCGCCCTCAGCCACCAGTTCGCTCAACGGCCGGCGCGGGCTTGGGGTTTCGCGGGCCTGGAGGTATTCGGCCAGTGTCGATTTGTCCCCCAGCTTGCCAATCGCCACGGCGGCGTGCAGGGCGTAGCCTTCCGGGATCTTCAGTTCCTTGCGGGTCAACGCCTGGTCGAAACCGGCCATGCCATGGGTGTGCCAGCCGCTGAGGCTGGCTTGCAGCGCCAGGTGGCCCCAGGCCGCACCCGTATCGAAGGTGTGGGACTGCGCAGGGGTTTCTTCGGTGGCTCCGGGAACGGCGAAGGTGGTTTTCGAAACAATGATCACCAGTGCCGAGGCGTGTTGGGCCCAACTGCGGTTGAATTCATTGAGCAGGCCCAGGAAACGCTCCCAATTCGGCGTGTCGCGGCGCGCATACAGGAAACGCCATGGCTGGGAGTTGTACGCCGACGGCGCCCAGCGTGCAGCTTCGAAGAAGCCCAGCAGGGTTTCTTCGGCAATGGTCTCGCCGGTAAAGGCACGGGGCGACCAGCGCTCGATGAATTGAGGGTGAATCGCGTAATCGGCAATGCGGGGATTGGCACTCATGGGCTTACCTGGCTGGGGTTTGGAAAGTCAATGAAACAACCTACGTCCCGCCGCCCGGGCTGACAAGTCCCGGCCTACCGACAGTCGCCAATGCTTGGCCTGAAGAGGCCCGGGCACTAGACTGTCGGCCTTTTCACCACCTGATGTTGATGCTTGAGCCATGGCCGCCAAAGTCGAACCGTTCTGGAAACGCAAAACCCTCGATCAGCTCGATCTGCAGGAATGGGAATCGCTGTGCGACGGCTGTGGCCTGTGCTGCCTGCAAAAACTCGAAGACGAAGACGACAACAGCGTCTACTACACGCGCATCGCCTGCAAACTGCTGGACCTGAAAACCTGCCAGTGCACCGACTATCCCAACCGCCGCGACTTTGTCCCCGATTGCATCCAGCTCACGCCGGGCAAGGCCGATGAGTTCAAATGGCTGCCGCCGACCTGCGGTTATCGGCTGGTCAGCGAGGGCAAGGACTTGCCGTTGTGGCACCACCTGGTCTGCGGTGATCGCGATGCGGTGCACCACGAACGCATTTCCCAGTCCGGGCGTATGCTGGCCGAAGGCAGCGTGCCGGAAGACGATTGGGAAGATCATCTGATTTTCCGCGCCGGCTGAGCCGTCGGGCGGCGCGCCCCAGGGAGAACCCATGGCTGCAGGATTGAAACGGATGCTGGCCGCCGGGCTGCTGGCGATGTGCGGGCCGCTGTGGGCGGCGCAGAAAGTCGATCTGGATTATCACGTGCACCTGTTGCCCCTGAGCGATCAGGCCGAGGTGCGTCTGACCCTGGCCCGGGGGGCGGCGGTGCGTAGCCTGGATTTCGACCTCGGCGACGGCAGTCGCTACAGCGATTTCAAGGCCGATGGCCAATGGCAACTCACTTCCGGCAAAGAGGCGCGCGGTGTCTGGCGGCCGGCAGCGGACAAGGCGAGCCTGAGCTACCGCGTGCGCATCAGCCATGCGCGCAAGAACGCCACCTTCGAAACCCGCATGACCCCGACGTGGGCGTTGCTGCGCGGCGACGACCTGGTGCCGGCGGCCAGGCTCGACCAGCAGGACGGCGTCGAACTGGTGGCCCGTCTTGAAGTTGAATTACCCAATGGCTGGAAAAGCATCGAGACGCCCTGGCCGCGCATCGGCAAGCAACGCTTTCGCATCGACAACCCCTCGCGCCTGTTCGACCGCCCTACGGGCTGGATGCTCGCCGGCAAACTGGGTAGCCGCCGCACCCGCCTGGGCGAAACTGAGGTGACGGTCGCCTCGCCCCAGGGCCAGGGCATGCGCCGGATGGATGTGCTGACGCTGCTGACATTCGTCTGGCCGCAGGTACAAGCACTGGTGCCGCGCCATCCGGCCAAGTTGCTGATTGTCGGCGCCGGCGATCCGTTGTGGCGTGGCGCCCAGGCCGGTCATGACTCGATCTACCTGCACAGCCGTCCGCCGCTGGTCAGCGAGCGGGGCAGTAGCCCATTGCTGCGGGAGTTGGTGCAGGCGCTCGCCCGGGTCAACGATCATGATCGCAGCGATTGGATCAGCGAAGGGCTGACCGAGTACTACGCCATCGAACTGCTGCGCCGCGCCGGCGGCCTGAGTGATGAGCGCTATCAGACCTTGAACGACCGGCTCGCCCGCGACAGCAAGGGCGTCACCACCTTGCGCGGCGAACAGATCAGCCCCGCGACGGTGGCCAAGGCGGTGTTGCTATTGCAGGAACTGGACCGCGAGATTCGCCTGAAAACCCGTAACAAGCGTTCGCTGGATGATGTGTTGCAGGGGGCGATGCGGCTGGAGACAGTGGATACCAAGGCGTTCGTTCAGCTCAGCGAAAGTGTCCTGGATGGGCGCTCTACTGTGCTGGATACCAAGTTAATTCAGTAATACCGCTATCGCGAGCAAGCTCGCTTCCACATTGATCGAGTCATGCACAAATAATCTGTGCACTGATGATCCAGTGTGGGAGCGAGCTTGCTCGCGAAGGGGCCATCAGCCTCTCCACAAAAATCAGAGCCCGACTTTCGGCGAATCCAACGAATCATTCCCCGTCACCGTAGCCGTGCCAGTCGCCGCCTCGGCATTGGCTTTCAGGCGGCTCAGCTCATCGCCGGCCTGTTCGATGCGAGCACGAGCATTACTGAGGCTCTGCCGGTTCTTTTCCAACAAGGCCTTGGCCGAGCAATGCCCGGTGATCCCCCGTGCCAGCGCCATGCCGCCGATCGCCAGTTGAGCCAGGCCGAGCACACCGCCACGGCGCAAGCCCTTGCCCATCATCAGCACACCGCCGGCCAGTGAGCCAATGCGTTCCCAGCCATGCACGTTTTGTGGCGGATGGGATTGGAAAGGGGTGGTCTCAATCGGCTCGAACGGATTGTTATCGCTCATGATCTGTCTCCAGTATGGGGATTGGTATAAAGCTGACTGCCCGAGCGATTGCCTTGTTCAATCGAATGTTGCACCGATCAGCGGAATTGCGGCCCCGAACGGGTGTTGTTGCCTTTGGCCATGCGGTCATACAGCACGACGTTGACGGTAGCGGCCAGGTTCATGCAGCCGGTGGTGGGGATGTACACCACATCCTCACACCAATCGCGAATGTCCTTGTCCAGCGAGCCGTCTTCCGGGCCAAAAATGTACAGCGCTCGGTCCGGGTGAGTGTATTCGGGCAGTGGGCGAGCGCCTTCCACCAGTTCCACGGCCACCGGCACACAGCCCAGGGGCAGGATTTTCTTCAGGTCGTCGATACCGATCAGCGGAATGTCGTAGTGGACTTTCTTGGTGTCGGTGACGAAGTCGGCGGCTCGCTCATAGCGCTTGCCGGTGTAGAACACCGACGCCACGCCGTAGCAGCCGGCGGCACGCATGACCGAACCGACGTTTTCCGGTGACTTGGGGTTGAACAGACCGATGCAGCTATAGCGTTTGTTGGCCACGGGCGGGGTGCCTTTGGGGAAAAGGCGCGATTATACGGGGAATGGGGGAGGGTGGTCAGGTTCGAGATGTGTGGTTCACACCATCCTGTGGGAGCAAAGCTTGCTCGCGAACCAGACGACTCGGTTTCTGAGAGACCGCATCGCTTTCATCGCGGGCAAGCCTTGCTCCCACAAAACGGGGCTCGCCGTAATGGCTGTAATTACTCGTCTTTCTTCATCAACCCGGCCAGTGCGGCGAAGGGATTGTGGGTCGCCTTGGCGATTTTCGGGGTGCTCAGGGAACCGTCGCCGAAATATTGCTGGTCGGTGTAGCGCGAGTGTTCGTTGTCGTGGCAGTACAGGCACAGCAGCTCCCAGTTGGAACCATCCTGCGGGTTGTTGTCGTGGTTGTGGTCGCGGTGGTGAACGGTCAGCTCGCTCAGGCGCTTGCCGGAAAATTCACGGGCGCAGCGGCCACAGACATGGGGGTACATTTTCAGGGCTTTGTCGCGGTAGCCCATCTCCCGGTCGCGCTGGGCATCGGCGAGGATGCGGTCCAGCTTGGCGGTGTTGGACGGTGGCGTTGACGAACTCATGGGTTCACCTTTGTAGACAAGACGGATGACGGTTGGACAGAGTTTAGCTCAGCCCTTGAGCTTCTCGGCAATCCAGATGGTGTGGCGGGTGCCTTTGTTGCCATGGGCGAACACTTGCACCTCTTCGGCCTTGAAGCCGGCCTTCTTCAGCTTGTCGGAAAACTGCCGGTCAGCACTGGCCGACCACACCGCCAGCACGCCCTTGGGCCGCAGGGCCTTGGCGCAGGCGGCCAGGCCTCCAGCCGAATACAGCCAACTGTTGGCTTTCTGGGTCAGGCCTTCCGGGCCGTTGTCGACATCGAGCATGATCGCGTCGAACCCCTGGGGCTCGGCTTGCAGGACCTTGGCGACGTCTTCCATGCGGATCACTGTGCGTGGATCCGACAACGGCCGCCCGGCCTTTTCACCCAGGGGGCCACGGTTCCACTCCACCACGCCGGGCACGAGTTCGGCCACCACCACTTCGGCGGTCTTGCCCAGGTGCTTGAGGGCCGAGGCGAGGGTGAACCCCATGCCGAGGCCGCCGATCAGCACGCGCGAGCCGGGACGACCGGCGACCTTGCGGCAAGGAATCTCTGCCAGGGCATCTTCGGAGCCGTGCATGCGGGTGTTCATCAACTGCCCGCCGTCACCGCCCTGGATCTTGATGACGAAGTCTTCCCCGTACTCGAATAGGCACAGGGCACCGCCGTTATCAGGGATGGGCGTGGTGTCGAGCAGAACGAAACGTTTCATGGATATCTCGTAGGAGGGCAAACCGCGCGGTAACGACTAGCCTTAAAGCAGACAATAGCCACGGAGCCATTGATGAAGTGCATCATTCTAACGGCCATTGCCCTGGCGGCGCTCTCAATAAGTTGCGCCCAGGCTCAACAACCGACGATTCCAGTCAACCCGCCCAGCATCCCCGGATCGCCTGGTACCGCCACTCCCATGCCCTATCCGCCGGTCACGCCCAACGGGGTGCCCAAGGCGGGCCCCGGAAGCGGCGGACCGCCCTTGCTGCCCCCCATCGAAATGCCCAAGCCCCCCAAGGACCAGCCGATACCGGGCATGGAGCCCAAGCCAGTGAAGGCCAAGTCGCCGGGAGGATAAATCGACAAGACGACGCATTAACCTGCGAGAGCTTGCTCGCGATAGCGGTGTGTCCGTCGGCTTCAATGCTGGCTGATCCGCGGCCATCGCGAGCAAGCTCGCACACAGGGTTTATGTGTTGTTGTCAGACCTGCTGCGACAACAACTGCCCATCGGCCATGCGCAGGCGCTTGGACAGGGAGACGGCGAGGGCGCGGATGATCTTGGCGGCGATCTTGGGGGCGTCGTTGAGCATTTTTTCCAGGGAGTCCTTGCCCAGGTTCAGCAACTGGCAATCACTGGCGGCGATGCAACTGGCCGAGCGCCGTTCGCCGTCGAGCACGGCCATTTCACCGAAGGCCCGACCGCTGCGCAGCGTGGCGATGGTCACGGGTTGGCCGTCGGGACCGGTTTTCTGCACGGCCACCTGGCCGGTGTGGATGATGCACATGAAACTGCCGGCATCGCCCTCGTGGAAAATCGCTTCGCCCTGGGCGATGGCGCTGATGCTGAAATAGCCCGACGCCGCGGCGAAGTCCACAGGCAGCAACTGGTCGAACAGACCGCAGTCCATCAGCCAGTCGCGGATTTCTTTGTTCAGTAAGGTCGGTTCTGACATGTTGGCACGGTCTTTTTCTTGTGTTTGCTACGGGTTTGGATTGAAGAGGAACCCTTGTGGGAGCGAGCTTGCTCGCGATAGCGAAGTGTCAGTCAACATCAAAACTGACTGATCCGACGCCATCGCGAGCAAGCTCGCTCCCACCGTTATTTGATCCGGGATGCCCGGCGCATGGAGCTAAGACCCGGCCATCCCACAGAGTTCCTCAGACCACCCCTAAAACCTTCAAGACAAATGCATATTCGAGCGCTACGTCACGCAATCCCTGGTAACGCCCGCTCATTCCGCCGTGGCCGGCGCCCAGTTCGGTCTTGAGCAGCAGGGGGTTGTCGTCGGTCTTGGTGGCGCGCAGTTTCGCCACCCACTTGGCCGCTTCCCAGTACTGCACACGGCTGTCGTTGTAACCGGCGATCACCAGCAACGCCGGGTACGCCTGGGCGCTGACGTTTTCGTACGGGGCATAGGCTCGGATCCGATCATAAACGTCCGGCTCCTCTGGATTGCCCCATTCGTCGTACTCGGTGACGGTCAGCGGCAAGTCCGGGTCGAGCATGGTGTTGAGCACGTCGACGAACGGCACCTCGGCAATCGCAACCTTGAACAGCTCCGGGCGTTGATTGAGCACCGCGCCGATCAGCAGGCCACCGGCGCTGCCGCCGCTGATCGCCAGTTGCTCGGCGGTGGTGAAACCGTTGCTGATCAAATGCTCGGCGCAGGCGATGAAATCGCCGAACGTGTTGTGCTTGTGTTCCTGCTTGCCGGCGCGATACCAGGCTTCCCCCAGCTCGCCGCCGCCGCGCACATGGGCGATGGCAAACGCTACGCCGCGGTCAAGCAGGCTCAGCCGCGAATGGGAAAACCACGGGTCGAGGCTTTCGCCATAGGCACCGTAGCCGTACAGGTACAGCGGTACCGGTCGGCCGAGGGCTTCGCGCTTGACCACCAGGCTGATGGGCACTTGTGTGCCGTCTGGCGCCGTGGCCCACAGCCGTTGGCTGACGTAGGCATCGGCGTCGAACGGGCCCAGTACCGGGGTTTGCTTGAGCACGACCTGTGCGCCGCTGGCCAGGTCCAACTGGCGGATCTGCGCCGGACGGTTCAGGGCCTCGTAGCGCAGGCGAATGCGCTCGCTGACGAACTCCAGGCTGTTTTGCACATGCAGGCTGTAGGCCGCGTCCGGCAGTTGCACCCGATAGGCCGGCAAGCCTTGCGGGTGCACCTCGATGATCGGCAGGCCGCCTTCGCGCAGGCTCAAGGTCATGGCCCCGGCGTTCAGGCTCAGGCCGTCGATCATCACTGTGTCGCTGTGGGGGATCAGGTTCTGCCAGTCGGCCTCGGTCGGCGCCACGCCTGTGTCGGCGGCCTGGTACAGGGCGAAGTTGATGCCGTCGCGGTTGCTGCGGATCAACCAGGTCCATTGGCCATCGAGCAGGCCGTGGTCGACGTCGTATTCATGGTTTTCCACGCGGGGCGCCAGGCAGGTAAAGGGGCGCTGCGGTTGCGCAGCGTCCAGTACCCAGACTTCGCTGGTGGTCTTGCTGCCCAGGGACAGGATCAACTGCTTTTCCGAACTTGAACGATAGCAATGCAGGAAGAAACGCCCGTCCGGCTCGTGGAACACCTCTTCGGCGGCGGTGCCGTCCAGGCGATAGCGCCAGAGTTTGTGGGGGCGATGGGTGTCGTCCAACTCGCCGAAAAACAGCGTCAGGCTGTCGTTGGCCCAGGTCATGCTGCCGTCGCAATTTTCGAAGGACAGTTCGCTGACCTTGTCGTTGGACAATTCCTTCACGAACAGGGTGTAGATCTCATCGCCCGTGGTGTCCAGGCTGTAGGCCAGGCGCTGGTGGTCAGGGCTGATGCTGAAAGCGCCCAGGGAAAAGAAGCCGCCGCCGGCCAGAACGTTCGGGTCCAGCAGCAGTTGTTCACGGCTTTCATCCACGTTCAGGCTGTCATCGGCCGGACGCGGGCAGCGGTAGTGACGCGGGTATTCGTCACCGGCCGTGGTACGGGTGTAGTACAGGTACGGGCCCCAGGGCGAGGGCAGTGACAGGTCGGTCTCGAGAATCCGACCCTTGATCTCCTGGAACAGGGTTTCGCGCAGTTCGGCCTGGTCGGCGAGTTGCGCCTCCTGGTAGCTGTTTTCCGCCTTGAGGTAGTCGAGCACGGCGTCGGTGTCGCGTTCCTGCAGCCAGGCGTATGGGTCAACACCGGGGTCCCTGCGGGCAATCGGGGCGTTGGAAACGTGGGCAGATAGGGACATGAAAGGCTCTCGAACGTTGTACGAAAAGGGACACATGGCCTGGACAGAACCAACCACACAGGCCATTCGCCAGACGCCGGGGCAGCCTGACGCGCGAAAAGCCGTTACTATAAGCGCCTCTTTGCCTGCCTTGCCATGGACACCATGACCGAGAATGACTATCTGATCGCCTGGGGCCTCTACGCCTTCGCCGCCCTGGGCTGCCTGCTGGTATGGATGCGCATGACCCGCTGGATGTGGCGCTGGTTGCGCGAACCGCTGCGGTTGCTGCTGGCGGTGCTGCTGTTTAGCCCTACCATCGTAGATCCGGTGAAGGACAAGGTCGCCCCGGCCCTGGCTATTGTTGCCCTGGACGTGCTGTTCAAAGTCGGCAACAACGTCTGGCGGGCGGCTTCCGATCTGCTCATGTACGGCATGATCGCCTTCGGTCTCTACTTCATTTTGGTGCTGATCCGCTTTCCCATCGAGCGGGCCGCCAACGCTCGCAAGGAACGGGCCGCCGCCGCAAAAGCCGCCGCTGCGGTCGATGAGCCGGAGGACGAGCCACCGTTTGGCGTGGCCGGAGATGACCGTTACGGTCGCCCGCCCGTACCGAGCAACCCCCAGCGTTCGCGTATCGAACCGCGCCTGTAACCGGGCCTGCCCCTTGAAGCGAGAGTTCGAGCATGTGTGAGTTATTGGGCATGAGCGCCAATGTGCCGACCGACATCGTGTTCAGCTTCACCGGGCTGATGCAGCGCGGCGGCAAGACCGGGCCGCATCGGGACGGCTGGGGCATCGCCTTCTACGAGGGCCGTGGCCTGCGCCTGTTCCAGGACCCTGCCGCCAGCAGCGAATCGGAAGTGGCGAACCTGGTGCAGCGTTATCCGATCAAGAGCGAAGTGGTGATCGGGCATATTCGCCAAGCCAACGTCGGCAAGGTCTGCCTGTCCAATACGCACCCGTTCGTGCGTGAGTTGTGGGGCCGCAACTGGTGTTTTGCCCACAACGGCCAACTCGCCGATTTCCAGCCGGGCGTGAGCTTCTACCGCCCGGTGGGCGATACCGACAGCGAAGCGGCGTTCTGCGATCTGCTCAACCGTGTGCGCCAGGCCTTCCCCGAACCGGTGGAGGTGGAACAATTGCTACCGTCGCTGATCGAGGCCTGCGCCGAATACCGCAGCAAAGGCGTGTTCAACTGCTTGCTCAGCGATGGCGACTGGCTGTTCTGCTATTGCTCGACCAAACTGGCCCAGATCACCCGTCGCGCGCCGTTCGGCCCGGCTCGGCTCAAGGATGTAGATGTGATAGTCGATTTCCAGGCTGAAACCACGCCCAACGACGTGGTCACGGTGATCGCCACTGAACCCTTGACCGAAAACGAAACCTGGACCCGCTACGAACCGGGCCAATGGAGCCTGTGGCGACGCGGCGAATGCGCCAGCCACGGCCGAACCGAATAAGGACGTCACGTTATGTTGCTCAGTTATCTACGGCTGGTGTTGTTCGCGGTGGGCCTGTTGGTTGGGGTCCAGGTGCCGGGCTTCATCAATGATTACGCCAAGCGGGTCGAGGCCCACCTGATCGAGGCCCAGACCGGTCTGCAAGGGTTCCAGGGCACCGCCAACCAGTTCTTCAAGGGCGACATGCAAGCCCTGGTGGCCCATTACCGCGCCAGCGAAGACCCGATCTTTCGCAGCGACGCCGACAGCCTGAACACCTTGCTCGTGCGCCAGCAGGCCCTGGACAAGCAATTCCAGGCGATGCAAGGCCCGTGGTACATCCGCTTGCTGCAAGTGGCGCTGGCCGCCGATCCGGACATCCGCAAGGAAACCTGGAATGGCTATAGCTACCAGATCCTGTTGACTCCCGAGGCCATGATCTGGGGCATCAGCGGTGCGTTGTTGCTGTCGTTCGGCCTGGAATGCCTGTTCCGCCTGATCGACTGGGTGGTGCTGGGCGGCAAGCGCCTGCGCCAGAGCCGGCCGATTGAAGAGCGGGATTTGCGGGGGTTGTAAAACCGCCGCCGGCTTCTGTGGCGAGGGGATTTATCCCCGCTGGGGCGCGAAGCGGCCCCTTACAAGGCCACCACATGTGTCAGACGGATCATTTCTATTGCTGCATTGGGGGGCTGCTTCAGCCCAACGGGGATAAATCCCCTCGCCACAACGGTGTTCAGCCAGGCCCTGCGTGTTACCCAATCAACTTTTTCTTATGACCCAACCGAGGTTTTATTCGTTGGACGGGATCGGCCGCGCGCTCAAGAATCGACGCATCGGTCTCCACGTCAGCGTCGTCGAGACTTACAACAATAAAACTGCGGAGAACCACCATGAGTGCACCCGACACGCTCGGCGTCCCCCAACCCCAGGCTCGTTCCGGCCCATTCGACTGGTATCGCAACATCAACCAGCAGGAACGTCGCACCTTCTGGAGCTGCAAGATCGGCTACGCCCTGGACGGCATGGACACGCAGATGCTCAGTTTCGTGGTGCCGACCCTGATCGCGATGTGGGGCATCACCACCGGCCAGGCAGGCCTGATCCACACCAGCACCTTGATCGCTTCGGCCATTGGCGGCTGGGTGGCGGGCATTCTCTCGGACCGCATCGGTCGGGTGCGCACCCTGCAACTGACGGTGCTGTGGTTCGCCTTCTTCACCTTCTTGTGCGGCTTTGCCCAGAACTATGAACAACTGCTGATCGCCCGCACATTGATGGGCTTCGGTTTTGGCGGCGAATGGACCGCCGGCGCCGTGTTGATGGGTGAAGTGATTCGCGCCAAGGATCGCGGCAAGGCCGTGGGCATGGTGCAGTCGGGTTGGGCCCTGGGCTGGGGCATGACGGCGATCCTGTATGCGCTGCTGTTTTCGGTGCTGCCGCCGGAAGACGCCTGGCGCGCCTTGTTCATCCTGGGCATCGTCCCGGCGGTGTTTGTGATATTCGTCCGGCGGCTGGTCAAGGACCCGGAAGTCTATAACCAGGCCAAGGCCCGCCAAACACCCAGCAATCCGGCGAAGTTCTATGAGATTTTCGCCCCCGGCATACTCTTCACCACCCTTCGTGCCTCGTTGCTGACCACCGGTGCCTTGGGCGGTTACTACGCCATCACCTCCTGGTTGCCGACGTTCCTCAAGAATGAGCGTGGCTTGAGCGTGTTGAGCACCGGTGGCTACCTGGCGATGGTGATCGTCGGTTCCTACGTTGGTTACGTCGTCAGCGCGTATCTGTCGGATATCCTGGGTCGGAAAAAGAACTTCGTCCTGTACGCCGTTGGCTCCTTCACCATCGTGCTGCTGTATACCCAACTGCACGTGAGCAATAACGTGATGCTTTGGCTGGGCTTCCCCCTGGGGTTTTTCGCTTCGGGTATGTTCAGCGGCATGGGCTCGTTCCTCACCGAGCTGTTCCCGACCCGCATTCGCGGTTCGGGCCAGGGTTTTTGCTACAACGTCGGTCGGGCGTTGGCGGCGACGTTCCCGCTACTGATCGGCCTGCTGAGCCAGAAAGTGCCGCTAAGCGTGGGTATCGGGGCGTTTGCGGCGGTGTCTTATGGCGTGGTGATCCTCGCGGCGTTGAGCCTGCCGGAAACCCAAGGCAAGCAGTTGGAAGCTGAGTAACTGATAACCTGCGGGCACACGTCCCACAGTTAAACGAAGAAAGAACCTACAGGAGCGTTCACCGTGAGCCGCCTGCTATTGAACTGCGACATTGGCGAAAGCTTTGGCAGCTGGACCATGGGTCTGGACGCCGAGGTGATGCCCTTCATCGATTGCGCCAACATCGCCTGCGGCTTTCATGCCGGCGACCCGAGCATCATGCGCAAGACCGTCAGCCTGGCCCTGAGCCATGGCGTGCGAATCGGCGCGCACCCGGCCTATCAGGACCTGGCCGGCTTCGGCCGGCGTTCCATGACTTACGGCGCCCAGGAATTGCAGGACCTGCTGCATTACCAGATCGGTGCCCTCGATGGCATCTGCCGGGCGCAAGGCGGACGGGTCAGCTACGTCAAGCCCCATGGCGCGATGTACAACGACATGATGGCCAACCCGGCACAACTGCGCGCGGTGATCCAGGCCGTTGCGGCCTATGATCGGCAACTGCCGCTGATGCTCATGGCGACCCGGGACAACAGCGCCGCCCAGGCCCTGGGCGATGAGTACGGCCTGACCCTGTGGTTTGAAGCCTTTGCCGACCGCGCCTACGACAGTGCCGGTCGCCTGGTTTCGCGGCAAGCGCCGGGTGCGGTGCACCACGATCCCGAGGTGATTGTCGGGCAGGCCCTGACTATCGCCCGTGGCGATGCGTTGACCGCCAGTGACGGCAGCGCCTTGCACCTTGTTGCCAACACCTTGTGCGTACACGGCGACAACGCCAGCTCCGTGGCGGCCGTGCAACGCATCCGCGAAGCCCTGGACCGGCAGAGTGCACCATGAGACCACGCTTGGAAGTGGTGGCGGTGGACTGCTTGATGGTGCGCCTGTTCGATGAGATCGCCGAGGCCAACATGCCCTGGATGCTCGCCGCCAGCGAGCGCCTGCGAGCGGTGTTTGCCGAGCACCTGATTGACTTGGTGCCGTCCTATACCACGTTGATGGTGCACTACGATTTGCTCGCCCTGAACCCGGTGCAGGCTCGTGAATTGATCGATGAGGCGTTGAACAACCTTTCACCGGATGCCCGGTCCGCCGGCCAATGCCACGTGCTGCCGGTGTGGTACGACCTCAGTGTCGGGCCGGAGCTGGAGCGGCTGGCGAGCCGCAGCGGGCTGACGGTCGCCCAGGTGATCCGTCGCCACAGTGAACGCGAGTACCAGGTGTTTGCCTTGGGCTTCGCTCCCGGTTTCGCCTTCATGGGGCTGGTGGATGAAGAATTGGCTTCACCGCGCCTCGACACGCCGCGCAAGCGCGTGGCGGCAGGCAGTGTCGGGATCGCCGAGCGCCAGACCGCGGCGTATCCGGTGGTGTCGCCCGGTGGCTGGAACCTGATCGGTCGCACTCCGACCAAACTGTTTGATCGCGAGCGCGATGGCTACAGCCTGATGCAGCCGGGGGACACGGTGCGTTTCGCCCCCGTGGACCATGCCGAATTCATCGCGCTGGGTGGCGACGACACACCGCTGGAGACCCAGGCATGAGCCGCTTGTTGATCGAGGCCAGCACCCCGCTGTGCCTGTTGCAGGACACCGGTCGTTTCGGCGTGAGGCACCTGGGTGTGACCCAGGGCGGGGCGGCGGACTGGCTGTCGATGGCCTGGGCCAATTGGATGCTCGGCAATGGCCTGGACGCGGCGGTGGTGGAGATTACCCTCGGCGGCTTTACCGTGGTGGCCGAGGAGGATTGCGTGCTGGCGCTGGCCGGGGCGGACCTGGGCGCGCGAATAGACGGCCAGGGCGTGGCATCGTGGCGTTTCTTCAGTCTGCGCAAGGGCCAGGTGCTGGCGCTCACCCAGCCCGTGCTCGGTGCCCGGGCCTATCTGGCGGCCCCAGGCGGTTTCAATGCGCCCGCGGTACTGGGCAGCCGGGCGACGGTAGTGCGCGAGGAACTGGGTGGCCTGGACGGGCGAGGGCGAGCGCTGAGTCGTGGCGAGCGCCTGAGCTATTCAGGCGCGGCGACGCCTCGGCCCATGCCACACACGCGGATTCCGGATTTCCAGCAAACGCAGCCGCTGGACCTGATCCTGGGGGCGCAGAATGGCGCATTTAGCGGGCAGAGTCTGTTCGACGCGTTCAACACCCCGTGGACACTGGACAGTCGCGCCGACCGCATGGGCATCCGCTTGCTGGGCACGGCGTTGGCGTATCAGGGGCCGGCGATGATTTCCGAGGGCATTGCGCTCGGTGCCGTGCAGGTGCCGCCGGATGGCCAACCGATTGTGCTGCTCAACGACCGGCAAACCATCGGTGGCTATCCACGCCTGGGGGCCTTGACGCCGTTGTCCCTGGCCCGGTTGGCGCAATGCCTGCCGGGGGCGCAGGTACGGTTGCGACCGGTGGTGCAGGAGGTTGCGCATCGCCAGCAGGTGGAGTGTCTGCAGGTGTTTTTGAAAGGCTAGAAGCATCGCGAGCAAGCTCGCACAGGGATCTTTGTACGACGAGGATCCAGTGTGGGAGCTCGCTCGCGATGAGGCCTGTACAGGCAACCAAAAATCTTACTTGGACAGAAACCGCATCCCTTCCTCCAACCCCCGCAAGGTCAGCGGATACATCCGGTCTTCCACCAACTCGCGTACGATGTTGGTCGAGGCGGTATAGCCCCAGGTGTCCTTGGGGTACGGATTGATCCAGATGAGCTTCTTGTACTTCTCCATGAAGCGCTGCATCCACACATAACCGGCTTCTTCGTTCCAGTGTTCGACGCTGCCGCCGGCCTGGGTGATTTCATAGGGCGCCATGGCGGCATCACCGATGAAGATCACTTTGTAGTCGGCGCCGTACTTATGCAGCAAATCCTGGGTCGAGGTGCGCTCGGAAGTGCGACGCAGGTTGTTTTTCCACACCGACTCGTAGACGAAGTTGTGGAAGTAGAAGTATTCCAGGTGCTTGAACTCGGTCTTGCAGGCCGAGAACAGTTCTTCGCAGATCTTCACGTGGGCATCCATCGAGCCGCCGATGTCGAACAGCAGCAACAACTTGACGGTGTTGCGTCGCTCCGGGCGCATCTGGATGTTCAAGAGGCCGGCGTCCCGGGCGGTGTGGTCGATGGTGCCGTCGATGTCCAGCTCTTCGGCCGCACCCTGGCGGGCAAACTTGCGCAGCCGGCGCAGGGCGATCTTGATGTTGCGGGTGCCCAGTTCCACCTGGTCGTCGAGGTTCTTGTACTCGCGCTGGTCCCAGACCTTCACAGCCTTGCCCTGGCGCTTGCCGGCGTCGCCGACCCGGATGCCTTCGGGGTTGAAGCCGCCGGAGCCGAACGGGCTGGTACCGCCGGTGCCGATCCACTTGTTGCCGCCGGCATGGCGTTCCTTCTGTTCTTCCAGGCGTTTCTTGAATTCTTCGATCAGCTTGTCCAGGCCTCCCAGGGACTGGATCTGCGCCCGCTCTTCGTCGGTCAGCGAACGCTCGAATTCCTTGCGCAGCCAGTCCTCGGGAATCAGCGCCTGGAGGTGATCGTCGAGTTTTTCCAGGCCGTTGAAGTAGGCAGCGAACGCCCGGTCGAACTTGTCGAAATGCCGTTCGTCCTTCACCAGGATCGCCCGTGACAGGTAATAGAACTCGTCCATGTCGGCGAAGATCACCCGCTGTTTCAACGCGTTGATCAGGTCCAGCAGTTCGCGCACCGACACGGGCACTTTGGCGGCGCGCATCTCATTGAACAGGTTAAGCAGCATGGCAATCGCCCTCGCTCTTGTTGGACGAAGAGGATCAGCGGGTGCCGCGACGGCTCATGAACGCCAGGCGCTCGAGCAATTGCACGTCCTGTTCGTTCTTGACCAGGGCGCCGGCCAGCGGCGGGATGGCCTTGGTCGGATCACGTTCGCGCAGTACCGCTTCGCCGATGTTGTCGGCCATCAGCAGCTTGAGCCAGTCCACCAGTTCGGAAGTGGAAGGCTTTTTCTTCAGCCCCGGCACCTTGCGCACATCGAAGAATACGTCCAGCGCTTCGCTGACCAGGTCTTTCTTGATGTCCGGGTAATGCACGTCGACGATTTTCTGCAGGGTGACGCGGTCGGGGAAGGCGATGTAGTGGAAGAAACAGCGGCGCAGGAACGCGTCCGGCAGTTCCTTTTCGTTGTTGGAGGTAATGATGATGATCGGCCGTTGCTTGGCCTTGATGGTTTCGTCGGTCTCGTAGACGTAGAACTCCATCTTGTCGAGTTCCTGCAACAGGTCGTTGGGGAACTCGATGTCGGCCTTGTCGATTTCGTCGATCAGCAGGATCACCCGCTCCTCGGATTCGAACGCTTCCCAGAGCTTGCCCTTCTTCAGGTAGTTGCGCACGTCATGGACCTTGTCCACGCCCAATTGCGAGTCCCGCAGGCGGCTGACCGCATCGTACTCGTACAGGCCCTGGTGGGCCTTGGTGGTGGACTTGATGTGCCAGGTGATCAAGCGCGCGCCGAAGGACTCGGCCAGTTGCTCGGCGAGCATGGTCTTGCCGGTGCCCGGTTCGCCCTTGACCAGCAGCGGCCGCTCCAGGGTGATGGCGGCGTTCACGGCCAGTTTCAGGTCATCGGTGGCCACGTAGGCGCTGGTGCCTTCGAACTTCATCTGCAATTCCTCGAACGATGTCGCCGGCCTGGCGAGGCGGGGCGCGCGAAAATAAATAGCGTGCCCGACTATACCGCGAGGCCCCGCCGACTGTGAACGCAGACGCTGTATTCAGTCTCTGAATGGAGCGTCACATGTTGACTCAGTCTCGGCGTATTTCGATGGGGACTACCCACTCTTGTGGCGAGGGGATTTATCCCCGCTGGGCTGCGCAGCAGCCCCAACAAGGCAACTCGGTGTGCCAGGAAGATTGAATTCACTGTTTTAGGGCTGCTTCGCAGCCCAGCGGGGATAAATCCCCTCGCCACAGGCCTAGTCGGTCGAAGGCGGTGGCTGTTCATAACGGGCGTTGAAGGCCTGAACGAAACCGTTGCGCAGGATCTGCAGGAAGGCCTCGAAGGCGCTGATATCCTGCTGGTGGACATTGCCGCTGAGTTCCACTCGGGTGGCGAACTGATTCTTGCGCTGGTTCTTGAGGGCCGTTTCGCCCGTGCCGACCAGCGCTTCCCAGACCGAGCGGAAGATGTTCTTGTCCTGGTTTTCCACGTCCTGCTGCCAGTCGAACACATCGACATCGCGCAGCAATGGCTTGATGTAGCCGCTGAGCTTGGCGTTGTCGGCTTCGGCCTCGATCACCAGGTCGCCGTGACCGGCATTGAAATCGAATTTGCCATAAGCGGCGGCGAAATCGTTCAGGCGCTTGAGCTCGATGTTCCTGGCCCGCAGGCGGAAATCGAAATCCTCGAACTTGCTCAACGGGTCGAAGGTGGCCTGCATTTCCAATGGCGCGTGTTCGGCCACCAGGGCCTTGCCCTCGAAACGGGCGTCGCGCTTGCCTTTGGTGTCGACCACGTTGGTCAGGTTATAGAAGTTGGCGTTGACGTCGGTGGCCCGCAGGTTGACCGGTGGCTTGGAGTTGAAATTGCGGAAGGTGACCTTGCCATCGCGGATGCGCACTTCGTTGAAGGTGATGGGCAGCAGTTTGCTCAGTTGCTCGCGCCAGTTGGTGCCCCGGCCGGTCTGGGAGTTCTGGCGGTTGGCGCCGCCGTCGACGAAGTTCACTTCCGGGCGGGCGAATTCCACCTCGGAGACCACCGCATGGTCATACCACAGCGAGTGCCAGCTCACAGATAGGTCCACCCGCGGTGCGGTGACGAACGGCACCGGGACCTTGCCGTCGACCTTGACGATTTCCAGGCCGTTGATCCGGTAGGCACCGCGCCACAGGGCCAGGTCCACGTCGGTGATCTGGCCGCGATAATCGCCCATGTTGGCCAGTTTGTCGTTCAGGTAGTCGCGTACCAGGTAAGGCAGGGCGAAATGCAGGGCCACCAGCACCGCGACGAGGGTGGCGAACACCCACAGTGGCCAGCGATATCGACGCTTCATGTCAGTCAGTCTCCAGCGTTTGTTGGGGGAGCGCCTCCTAATGCCATTGACTGTCGCAACAATGGGAACGTTCGGTGCAACTGGACGCCCGTGGGCAACAGGCATACCTTTAAAGGCTTAAATTCTCGCCGCATCAAGGACCCAGCCATGAGCCGTATATTCGCTGACAACGCCCATTCCATCGGCAATACGCCACTGGTGCAGATCAACCGCATTGCGCCGCGCGGTGTGACTATCCTGGCCAAGATCGAGGGGCGTAACCCAGGGTATTCGGTCAAGTGTCGGATCGGCGCGAACATGATCTGGGACGCTGAAAGCTCGGGCAGACTCAAGCCGGGCATGACCATCGTCGAACCGACTTCGGGCAACACCGGGATCGGCCTGGCGTTCGTCGCCGCCGCTCGTGGCTACAAGCTGATGCTGACCATGCCGGCCTCCATGAGTATCGAGCGCCGCAAGGTGCTCAAGGCCCTCGGCGCGGAACTGGTGCTCACAGAACCGGCGAAGGGCATGAAAGGGGCCATCGACAAAGCCGCCGAGATCATGGCCGGCGATCCAGCCAAGTACTTCATGCCGCAGCAGTTCGATAATCCGGCGAACCCGGCGATTCACGAAAAAACCACCGGCCCGGAAATCTGGAACGACACCGACGGCGCTGTGGACGTGCTGGTGGCGGGTGTGGGCACCGGCGGGACCATCACCGGCGTTTCGCGGTACATCAAGAACACCTGCGGCAAACCGATTTTGTCGGTGGCGGTCGAGCCCGAGGTTTCGCCGGTGATTACCCAGGCGATGGCGGGCCAGGAGATCAAGCCCAGCCCCCACAAGATCCAGGGGATCGGCGCCGGGTTCGTGCCGAAGAACCTTGACCTGTCGATCGTTGACCTGGTCGAGCGGGTATCTGACGACGAGTCCAAGGCCATGGCCCTGCGCTTGATGCAGGAGGAGGGCATCCTCTGCGGGATCTCTTGTGGCGCGGCGATGGCCGTGGCCGTGCGCCTGGCGGAAAAACCGGAGATGCAGGGCAAGACTATCGTCGTGATCCTGCCGGATTCGGGCGAGCGGTACTTGTCGAGCATGTTGTTCAGTGATTTGTTTACCGAGCAGGAGATTCAGCAGTAACGGTGAGTGGACTGCGAGGTTGGAGAGACCTTGATGGTAGAGGGGCCTTGTTGTGGCGAGGGGATTTATCCCCGTTGGGTTGCGAAGCGACCCTGAGGCCTGACGGCCCAGCCCATCGAGCCGGGCGAGTTGTTGGGGACTGCTGCGCAGTCCAACGGGGATAAATCCCCTCGCCACAGGGGGAACAGGAAGTTGATCAGCGTCAGCCAGGGTTCAGGCCACGCATGTTAAGAAGGGCATTGTTGCGTAATCCTCAACAGTGAATGTTGCGCCGGGCAGTTTTCGAGTCCGGCAGCGATCTATAACATGGCCGGCCGCTGCGTCGGGCTGATGGCGTTGCGTAGTTGTTTTGGACAAGGAGTTATAAATGACCGTTTCGTTTGTCGCCAAGGCCTCGGTGTTGCTGCTGTTCCTGGGCAGCACGCTGTACGTGCACCTGCGTGGTAAGGCGCGTTTGCCGGTATTGCGCCAGTTCGTCAACCACTCGGCGCTGTTCGCCCCTTATAACACCTTGATGTACCTGTTCTCCGGCGTGCCCTCGAGACCTTACCTGGACCGCAGCAAGTTCCCCGAACTGGATGTGCTCAAGGACAATTGGCAAGTCATCCGCGACGAGGCCATGCACCTGTTCGACGAGGGCTACATTCGCGCTGCCGAGAAGAACAACGACGCGGGTTTCGGCTCGTTCTTCAAAAAGGGCTGGAAGCGTTTTTACCTCAAGTGGTACGACAAGCCGCTGCCGTCGGCTGAGCTGTTGTGCCCCAGGACGGTCGCGCTGGTCAGCCAGATTCCCAATGTCCGGGGCGCGATGTTTGCCCTGCTGCCGGGTGACAGCCATCTCAATCCCCACCGAGACCCTTTCGCCGGTTCGTTGCGTTATCACCTGGGCTTGTCCACCCCCAATTCCGACGACTGCCGGATTTTCGTCGACGGTCAGATCTACGCCTGGCGCGACGGCGAAGACGTCATGTTCGATGAAACCTATGTGCACTGGGTCAAGAACGAAACCCCACAGACCCGCGTAATCCTGTTCTGCGATGTCGAGCGGCCCCTGAAAAGCCGGCTGATGACCCGCCTCAACCGCAGCATCAGCGCGTTTCTCGGCCGCGCCACCGCGCCGCAGAACCTGGAGGATGAACACGTCGGCGGCATCAACCGGGCCTATGCCTGGAGCAAATCGTTCAGCGACGGCATCAGTGGCCGGGTCAAGCAATTCAAGCGCAAGCATCCCAAGGCCTACCGGGTGATGCGGCCCGTGTTGGCAGTGGTGGTGCTGACGGCGCTTGGCTACTGGTTGTTCGTTTAAACATTGCGCAGTCCATCGAGCGCTGGTTATAGTCAGCGCTCTTCGGGTTTTCGAACCCACCCTTCAAGAGATCGGCTCATGCCTGCATCCCCTGTCATCGCGGTCGTGGTTCCAGCGTTCAACGCTGGCGTCGTGCCGTGTGGGAGTCAGCAGCCTGCGCAGATCGGTCAATACCCTCCACCTGTCAGTAGCCCACCGGTGTACGCCGTCGTATCACCGCCGGGTGTTGGCGTTCAGGGCTGATCGGCAACGGTTGCCATCCCCTGTGCCCGCCTGAAAAAACTACTGGATTTCAGCTTCGGCTGAGTTGGCTTTTTGCCTGACTACAGGTGGTATTCATGTTTTCCCTTTCCAAAAACGCCTTGTTGGCAGCGGCTTCCACGAGCCTGTTCGTTTTGCTGTGGAGCAGTGGGGCGATCTTTTCCAAGCTGGGCCTGGCCCATGCTTCCCCCTTCGCCTTTTTGCTGATCCGTTTTGCCATCGCCCTGTCGGCGCTGGTGCTGTTGATTCCGTTGCTCAAGTTCAAGCTGCCCAAGACCGGCAAGCCGATGCTATACGCGGCGACCACCGGGCTCGTGCTGCTGGGCGCCTATCAGATTTTTTATCTGCTGGCGCTGCAAATGAACGTCACCCCCGGGGTGATGGCGACGCTCATGGGTGTGCAACCGATCCTGACCGTGGTGCTCATGGAGCGCCAGCGTTCCTGGTCGCGGCTGTTCGGCCTGGCGCTGGGGTTGGTCGGGTTGGTCATGGTGGTGTACCAGGGCATCGGCCTGGCCGGCATGTCCCTGGCCGGGATGCTTTGCGGTTTGCTGGCGCTGGTGAGCATGACGGCCGGTTCCATCATGCAGAAGCGCATCACCGACAACCCACTGGGCACGCTGCCGGTGCAGTACCTCGCCGGGCTCGTACTGTGCGCGGTGTTCGTGCCGTTTCAGCCGTTTCACTTCGAGTACAGCACAGGGTTCTTCTTACCAGTGTTGTGGATGGGGCTGGTGGTGTCGGTGCTGGCGACGTTGCTGCTGTACCGACTGATCGCCCGGGGCAATCTGGTGAATGTCACCAGCCTGTTCTACCTGGTGCCGGCGGTGACGGCGATCATGGACTACCTGGTGTTTGGCAACCGGCTGGCGTTGTTGAGCTTGTTGGGGATGGTGCTGATCATCGTGGGGTTGGTGTTTGTGTTTCGTAAAAGCCGTTAGCCCTTAGATATTTAGTGACTGCACCATTGCTTTCGCGGGCAAGCCCGCTCCCACAGGTTATGTACAGGCCTTGTGGGAGCGAGCTTGCTCGCGATGGCGTTTTTGGCCGCGCCGATGAACTACCGGGCAGACACCTCAGCCGGTTTCACCACCCCAGGCTTGAGCACCAACCACAACGCCGCCGCAATCAACACCCCGCCATACAAATGCGCCATCCCCAACGGCTCATCCAGCAGCAACGCCCCCCACAACACGCCGAACGGCGGGATCAGGAAGGTCACGGTCATGGATTTGACCGGGCCGATGGAACTGAGCAGGCGGAAATAAAGGATGTACGCCAGCGCGGTACACACCAGGCCCAGCCCCAACAGTGACAACCAGACGCTCCAGCCACCCCAGCTGGCCGGTGGTTGGCTGATGACGCTGTAGCCAAACAGCGGCAGCAAGAACACCGTGGCGCCGAACATGCTGCCCAGGGCCGAGAGACGGCTGTCCAAGCCACCTTGCTGATCGAGCCAGCGACGGGTGAGGAAACCGGCAAAGCCATAGCAGGTCGTGGCCAGCAGGCAGGCGAGGGCGCCCATCAGCAATTGCAGGTCGAACGCCACCGGGCCGGCGCGGGTCAGGATGCCGACGCCGAACAACCCCAGGCAGACACCGCTGACCTTGGCTGGGGTGAGTTTTTCGCTGAAGAACAAGCCGCCGATCAGCACCCCCATCAACGGCGTGGTGGCGTTGAAGATCGCCGAATAACCGGCCGGCAGCACCTGGGCGGCCAACGAATAGAAGGTGGCCGGAATGCCCGAGTTGATCAGGCCCAGCCCCATCACGACTTTGAGCTTGCCGCGAAAATTCCAGTCGATGCGCATCAGGGCCAGGATCACCAGCAGCCCGACGAAGGCGATGGACACGCGAAAAAAGGCAGTGGGGATTGTGCCAATGACAGGGGCGATAATGCGCATGAACAGGAAACTGGCGCCCCAGATAGCGGCCAGTGACAGTAAACGCAGGATATCGACGAGGTTCACGAGTCATTCCTTCCTTGATTGGGCGGCAAGTGTCGCCGCCCTGAATAGCGATGGCAATGGTTGCGTTGCCGCGTGATTGGCCTCTAAGCTCAGTCGCCAATAACAAGCATGACCCGCCGAGGTTTACCCTATGCCGCAGCCATGGCCCGCCATCGAAATCGCCCGTTCGATCCTCGACGGCTTCGACGATTATCGTGAGCATTTCCGGCAGATCACCGACGGCGCCCGCGCCCGGTTCGAGCAGGCGCTGTGGCTGGAGGCGCAAGCGGCTTCGGCGGCGCGCATCAACTTGTATGAAGAAAAAGTCTTCGAAACCGTTGCCAAGCTGCACAAGGCCTTCGATGACGAAACCCTGATGGACGTGAGCTGCTGGCCGCTGGTCAAGAGCGCCTACATCAGCCTGATCGACCTGCGCTTCGACGATGAGCTGTCGGAAACCTGGTACAACTCGATCTTTTGCGGGCTGTTCAGCCACGACCTGATCAGTGATGGCACCATGTTCATCCACACCACCCGGCCCAGCCTGCGCCGCGCCCGTGCCGCCCAGACCCGCACCTACAAACCCCAGGGGCAGTTGGACCGGATGCTGGCGAGCGTGTTCGCCGATTACCGTTTCAGCGAGGACTACGCCGATCTAACAGGCGACCTGCAGCGCCTCGAAGCGCAGTTGCGCGAGAACCTGCCGGACTGGGTCTGCAAGGACCCGGAGCTGACGGTGGAGTTGTTTTCCTCGGTGCTTTACCGCAACAAGGGTGCCTACCTGGTGGGTCGGATCTTCACCCGCGATGACCAATGGCCGCTGGTGATCCCGCTACTGCACCGCGAGGGCCGGGGTATCCAGATCGATGCGTTGATTACCGACGAGGCGCAGGTGTCGATCATCTTCTCGTTCACCCGCTCGTACTTCATGGTGGACGTGCCGGTGCCGGCGGAATTCATCGGCTTTCTCAAGCGCATCCTGCCGGGCAAGCACATCGCCGAGTTGTACACCTCCATCGGTTTCTACAAGCACGGCAAGTCCGAGTTCTACCGAGCGTTGATCAACCATCTGGCGAACACCGACGACCAGTTCATCATGGCCCCGGGTGTGCGTGGCATGGTCATGAGCGTGTTCACCCTGCCGGGCTTCAACACCGTATTCAAGATCATCAAGGACCGCTTCTCGCCGTCGAAAAACGTTGACCGGGCCACGGTGATCGAGAAGTACCGCTTGGTGAAGAGCGTCGACCGGGTCGGGCGCATGGCCGATACCCAAGAGTTCGCCGATTTCCGTTTTCCCCTGGGCAAGTTCGAGCCGGCGTGCCTGGAGGAACTGTTGGAGGTGGCGCCGTCCACGGTATCGGTGGAAGGCGACACGGTGCTGATTCGTCACTGCTGGACCGAGCGCCGCATGACACCGCTGAACCTGTATTTGGAAAACGCCAACCAGGACCAGGTGCGCGAGGCACTGGAAGACTATGGCCTGGCCATCAAGCAACTGGCGGCGGCCAATATCTTTCCCGGCGACATGCTGCTCAAGAACTTCGGCGTGACCCGCCACGGCCGCGTGGTGTTCTACGACTACGATGAAATCTGCTTCCTGACCGAAGCCAACTTCCGCCACATTCCCCAGCCCCGTACACCGGAAGACGAAATGGCCTCCGAGCCCTGGTATTCCATCGGGCCGCTGGACGTGTTTCCCGAGGAGTTCCCACCCTTCCTGTTCGCCGACGCGGGGCAGCGCAAGCTGTTCGACCAGTTGCACGGCGAGTTGTACAACGCCGACTATTGGAAAGGCCTGCAAGAGGCAATCCGGGCGGGGAAGGTGATCGACGTGTTCCCGTATCGGCGCAAGGACCTGGACAGCGAATAACCCGGCAGGTAAACCAAGACCCTGTTTGGACCGGGGACATGGTTACCTGTGGCGAGGGGATTTATCCCCGCTGGGCTGCGAAGCAGCCCACTGCAGGGCAATGAAATTCATCTGATACGGCCTAGCTATCTTTGTGGCCGCGGCGCGCCCAAACGGGGATAAATCCCCTCGCCACAAAAGTGGTGGTATTCGTAGTCCCATGCGAAAAATCTGCGACAATCCGCCCCTGCATAAACCGACGACCCTTGCGTACCTGATGACTGACCAAGCCCCCGCTATCGACAAGCTGCTGAAAAACCTCGACCACGCCATGCTCGCCGACCGTCACCGGTTGCGGCGCCAGTTGCTCGAGTTGCGCAAGAAACCCGACGAGGCCAAGCTGGCCCAGTGGGTGGCGCGCATGCAGGCGTCGTGCGATCAGGTGCTGGCGCGCAAGGCGAGTCTGCCGGTGATCCGCTACGATGATAATTTGCCGATTGCCGCCAAGCGTGACGAAATCAAGGACGCGCTGCTCAAGCACCAGGTGCTGATCATTGCCGGCGAAACCGGTTCGGGGAAAACCACGCAGTTGCCCAAGATCTGCCTGGAAATCGGTCGCGGCCAGCACGGTTTGATCGGCCACACCCAACCGCGCCGGATCGCCGCCCGCAGCGTCGCAAGCCGTGTCGCCGAAGAACTGGCTACGCCGTTGGGGGCGCTGGTGGGTTATCAGGTGCGCTTCGAGGACCAGAGCGACGCCAACACCCTGATCAAGCTGATGACCGACGGCATCCTGCTGGCCGAGACCCAGAACGATCGCTACCTCGAGCGCTACGACACGATCATCGTCGACGAAGCCCACGAGCGCAGCCTGAACATCGATTTCCTGCTCGGCTACCTCAAGACCCTGCTGCCACGCCGCCCGGACCTGAAAGTCATCATTACCTCGGCGACCATTGACCTGGAGCGCTTCTCCAAGCATTTCGATGATGCGCCGATCGTGGAAGTCTCGGGCCGCACCTTCCCGGTGGAAACCTGGTATCGCCCGCTGACCCTGGAGCAGGACGAAGAGGGCAACCGGGTCGAGGATGACTTGACTGTCGACCAGGCGATCCTCGCCACCCTTGATGAAATCGCCGCCTACGAGCGCAGCGAGCGCCGCAGCCCTGGGGACGTGCTGGTGTTCCTGCCGGGCGAGCGGGAGATTCGCGACGCCGCGGAGATGCTGCGCAAGGCCCAGCTCAAGCACACCGAGATCCTGCCGCTGTATGCGCGACTGTCACCGGCTGAGCAGCAGCGGATCTTCCAGTCCCACCCGGGCCGTCGCGTGGTGCTGGCGACCAACGTCGCCGAGACCTCGCTGACCGTGCCGGGCATCCGCTACGTGATCGACAGCGGAACCGCGCGCATCAGCCGCTACAGCTATCGGGCCAAGGTCCAGCGCCTGCCCATCGAAGCCATTTCCCAGGCCAGTGCCAACCAGCGCAAGGGGCGCTGTGGGCGGGTCGAGCCGGGGATCTGCGTGAGGCTGTACAGCGAAGAAGATTTTCTTGGACGGCCGGAGTTCACGGACCCGGAAATCCTGCGCACCAACCTGGCGGCGGTGATCCTACAGATGCTGCACCTGCGTCTCGGCGAGATCACTGATTTCCCATTCATCGAGCCGCCGGATGGCAAGGCCATCAGTGACGGTTTCAACCTGCTGCAGGAATTGTCGGCGGTGGACCGCAACAGCCAATTGACCCCGCTCGGTCGCCAGTTGGCGCGCTTGCCGGTGGACCCGCGCATGGGCCGCATGCTGTTGGAAGCGGCGAAGCTGGGCAGTTTGCAGGAAGTGTTGATCGTCGCCAGTGCCATGTCGATCCAGGACCCGCGCGAGCGTCCGCCGGAGCGCCAACAGGCGGCGGACCAGGCCCACTCCCAGTGGAAGGACGCGGATTCGGACTTCGCCGGGCTGGTCAACCTGTGGCGCGGTTTCGAAGAGCAGCGCCAGGCCCTGACCGCCAGCCCGCTGCGCAATTGGTGCCGCAAGAACTTCCTCAATTACCTGCGCCTGCGCGAGTGGCGCGATTCCCATCGCCAGTTGAGCCTGATCTGCCGCGACATGCAACTGAGCCTCAATAAAGAACCGGCCGATTACCCGAAACTGCACAAAGCGGTGCTTTCGGGCCTGTTGAGCCAGATCGGCCAGAAAACCGAAGAGGGCGATTACCTCGGCGCTCGCCAGCGGCGGTTCTGGGTCCACCCGTCTTCGGGCCTGGGCAAGAAGCGTCCGCAATGGCTGATGACCGCCGAACTGGTGGAAACCACCAAGCTGTATGCGCGCATGGTTGCCAAGATCGAACCGGACTGGATCGAGCCGCTGGCCGGGCACCTGATCAAGAAAAACCACTTCGAACCCCATTGGGAGAAGAAGCGCGGACAGGTGGTGGCCTATGAGCAAATCACCCTGTTCGGGCTCATTGTCGTTGGTCGACGGCCTGTGCATTACGGGCCGGTGGACCCGGTGGTATCACGGGAGTTGTTCATCCGCGAGGCGTTGGTGCGCGGCGAGATCCAGTCCAAGGCCAAGTGCCTGAGTGCCAATACCCGCTTGCTGGAACAGCTCGACGAACTGGAAGCCAAGGCCCGCCGCCGCGACATCCTGGCGGACGAGGAAACCCTGTTTGCCTTCTACGACGCACGCTTGCCGGCCGAGATCCACCAGACCGCGACGTTCGACAGCTGGTACCGGATCAACAGCCAGAAAGACCCGCAACTGCTGATCATGCGCGAAGAAGACGTGTTGGCCCGCGAAGCCAGCGAAGTCACCGCCGCGCATTACCCCGACACCTTGCGCGTCGGCGACCTGACCTTGCCGCTGAGCTATCACTTCGAGCCCAACCACCCGCGCGACGGCGTGACGTTGCGAGTACCGGCGCCACTGCTGCCGATGCTACCGCCGGAGCGCCTGGAGTGGCTGGTGCCAGGGGTGATCGAAGCCAAGTGCATCGCCCTGGTGCGCAACCTGCCCAAGGCCCTGCGCAAGAACTTCGTGCCGGTGCCCGACTTCGTCAAGGCGGCGCTGCAACGCATCACCTTCGCCGAAGGTTCGTTGCCGCAAGCCCTGGGCCGCGAGCTGCTGCGCATGACCGGCGCAAGGGTCAGCGACGAAGCGTGGGCGGAAGCCGCGCAGCAGGTGGAAAGCCATCTGCGCATGAACCTGGAAATCGTCGACGGCCAGGGCAAGTTCCTCGGTGAGGGTCGGGACTTGGCCGAGCTGACGGCGCGCTTTGCCGAGGCCAGCCAGGCCGCCTTGGCCGTACCGCAAACGGCGAAAAGCCAGGCGCCGGTGGAGGCGAAGGTCTTCGCGCCGGTGGCCGAGAAAACCCAGCAGAAGATCGCCGGGCTGTCGATGACGGTCTATCCGGCGCTGGTGGAAGAGGGCGGCGTGGTCAAGGAAGGCCGTTTCCCGACTCCGGCCGAAGCCGAGTTCCAGCATCGCCGCGCCCTGCAGCGGTTGTTGATGCAGCAATTGGCGGAGTCGGCGAAATTCCTCCGGGGCAAACTGCCCGGGCTGACGGAGCTGGGCCTGCTCTACCGCGAACTCGGGCGCATCGACAGCCTGGTGGAAGACATCCTGCTGGCCAGCCTCGACAGTTGTGTGCTTGAAGGCGAAGCGAGCCTGCCCCGCGACGGTGCCGCACTGGCCTCCCTGGCCGAGCGCAAGCGCGGCGGCTGGACCGAGCATGCCGAACGCCTGGCGAAACTGACCCTGGACATCCTCAAGCTCTGGCATGGCCTGCAAAAACGCTTCAAGGGCAAGATCGACCTGGCCCAGGCCGTGGCGCTGAACGATATCAAGCAGCAACTCAGCCACCTGGTGTATCCGGGGTTCGTGCGCGAAACCCCACATCAGTGGCTCAAGGAACTGCCGCGCTACCTCAAGGCCATCGAGCAACGCTTCGAGAAGCTCGGTAGCCAGGTGCAGAAAGACCGGGTCTGGAGCGGCGAGCTGTCGAACCTCTGGGCCCAATACCAGGCCCGCGCCAGCAAACACGCCCAAGAAGGCAAGCGCGATCCGCAACTGGAACTGTACCGCTGGTGGCTGGAGGAATACCGGGTGTCGCTGTTCGCCCAGCAACTGGGGACCAAGGTGCCGATCTCGGACAAGCGCCTGGGCAAGCAGTGGAGCCTGGTGGAGGGCTGATCGCAGAATCACGGGCAGGCCCATAACCCACAGGTTTTATGTAGTAAGTGAGGGAGAATGGGCCAAACGCCAGCGTTTATGGCAAACTTCGCGGCTATAAATGCCGGTCCCGTGGTTTTGAGCTTCAATGCCTCGGGCGGATCGGAATAAAGCGATGCCAGGGCTGCTTCCCCGGATGGGAAAAGTCCCTTTGTGTATTGGTACGTCGGTGCCAATGCTTTCTGCCTGAACAGATCAGAGACACGACCATGCATAACGTCGTCATCAGCGGCACCGGCCTGTACACCCCGGCCAATAGCATCTCCAATGAAGAGCTGGTGCAATCTTTCAATACCTATGTCGCGCAATTCAACGCCGACAACGCCGATGCCATCGCGCGCGGTGAAGTCGAGGCGTTGACCGAATCCAACGCCGCGTTCATCGAAAAGGCCTCCGGCATCAAGAGCCGCTTTGTCATGGACAAGGAGGGCATTCTTGATCCGCAACGCATGACCCCACGGTTGCCCGAGCGCTCCAACGACGAGTGGTCGGTGCTTTGCGAGATGGCCATCGGCGCTGCGAAACAGGCCCTGGAGCGCGCCGGCCGCACGGCCGCCGACATCGACGGGGTCATCGTCGCCTGTTCCAACCTGCAGCGTGCCTACCCGGCCATCGCCATCGAAGTCCAGGAAGCCCTGGGCATCGACGGTTTCGGTTTCGACATGAACGTGGCTTGTTCCTCAGCCACTTTCGGCATCCAGGCAGCAGCCAACAGCGTGCAACTGGGCCAGGCCCGGGCAATCCTGATGGTCAACCCGGAAGTGTGCACCGGCCACCTGAACTTCCGTGATCGCGACAGCCACTTCATCTTCGGCGACGCGGCCACCGCCGTGATCATCGAGCGGGCGGACCTGGCGACCTCGCCGTACCAGTTCGACGTGGTCAGCACCAAGCTGTTGACCAAGTTCTCCAACAACATTCGCAACAACTTCGGCTTCCTCAACCGCGCCGCCGAAGAAGGCATCGGTAGCCGTGACAAGCTGTTTGTCCAGGAAGGCCGCAAGGTGTTCCGCGACGTCTGCCCGATGGTGGCCGAGCTGATCGGTGCCCACCTGGAAGAAAACCAGCTGAACGTCGGCGAGGTGAAGCGCTTCTGGCTGCACCAGGCCAACCTGAGCATGAACCACCTGATCGTGCGCAAACTGCTGGGGCGCGAAGCCACCGAAGAGGAAGCGCCAGTGATCCTCGACCGCTACGCCAACACCAGTTCGGCGGGCTCGGTGATTGCATTCCACAAATACCAGGATGATTTGCCCAGCGGTTCGGTCGCCGTGCTCAGTTCGTTTGGCGCCGGGTATTCGATTGGCAGCGTGATTTTGCGTAAGCATTGATGACTGGCAATGGGATGTATTGTGGCGAGGGGATTTATCCCCGCTGGGCTGCGTAGCAGCCCCAAGGCAGGCAAGGAGTACATCCTGATGCACCGCAATGGCAGATATCAGGGTCGCTTCGCAACCCAGCGGGGATAAATCCCCTCGCCACAGAAAAATCATCAGTCCTTCCAGGCAATGGGGCGTTGAATGACGGTCACCGATGACACCCTTCTGCTCCAACGCCTCCTGGCCGGTGAGCAGCAGGCCTATAAGGAGCTGGTCAGCGCCTACCAGAGCCCGATGCGCGCCGTGGCCTATGCCATCGTCGGCAGCCGCCATGTCGATGAGGTGGTGCAGGACGCGTGGCTGTCGGTGGTGCGTAATCTCAGTGGTTTCCAGGGACGTTCCAGCCTCAAGACCTGGCTGCTGACCATCACCGCCAACGCTGCCAAAGGGCGCTACAAACAGAACCGTCGGGAGGTGTTGCTCGACGATCTGCCGTCACCCCATGGCACCCTCGGCGATGATCGTTTCGCCGCCGACGGTCATTGGCTGTTGGCGCCGTTCGCCTGGCACCAGGACACGCCTGAGGCGCTGCTCACGATGGCGGAATTACGCGATTGCCTGGAGCACACATTGCTCAGCCTGTCGGAACTGCAAGGCAGCGTGCTGAACCTGCGGGAACGCCAGGGACTGGAGCTGGAAGAAATCTGTAATCTTCTGGATATTTCGCTCTCCAATGTGCGAGTGCTGTTGCATCGCGCCCGGCTGAAAGTCTTCGCGACCGTTGAACATTTCGAGGAAACCGGCGAATGCTGACCTGCAAGGAACAAGTGGCGCGCTCCAGCGATTATCTCGACGGCCAGTTAAGTTTTCGTGAACGCCTGATGGTGCGTCATCACCTGATGTTCTGCCCCAACTGCCGGCGTTTTATCCGCCAGATGCGCCTGATGCAGGCGACTCTCAAAAAGCTTCCTGAAGCCCCCATTCCCGACCTGGATCACCTCGCCGAAAAACTCGCGGCTGAACGTAAACGTCACCACCCCTAGTTCCGTATGCACCTGCGACTGCTCTAACTTGCCGCTTGCAGCTCACCCCTTGCAGCTGCTTCTCAGTTATTCCCTTTCGAAGTAAAAAGTTCCGCTGTCATAAAATCTTTATGTGATAGCAACTCGCCTGACACAACCCGTCGCCAAGATCCCCTCCCAACACCAGCGGGCCCAGTTCCGCGTGTTTTCTAACGCATAGACTACCAACAGGGGAATTCTTCGATGATCCGCAAGCACTTCGCAGGTGTTGCCGCCAGCGCACTGGCAATGGCAGTAACCGCCCAGGCTTTCGCCGGCACCGTTACCACCGACGGCGCCGATATCGTGGTCAAAACCAAGGGCGGCCTTGAGGTCGCTACCACTGACAAAGAGTTCAGCTTCAAGCTCGGTGGTCGTTTGCAGGCTGACTACAGCCAGTTCGACGGTATCTACACCGACAACGGCAAATCGGCCGATGCCGCTTACATCCGTCGCGCCTTCCTGGAACTGTCCGGCGTGCTGTACACGGATTGGGCCTACACCATCAACTACGACATGTCCCACAACAGTGGCGACTCCGACAACGGCTACTTCGACGAAGCGTCCCTGGCCTACAACGGCTTCAAGCCGGTTTCGATCAAGGTTGGTCGTTTTGACCCCGACTTCGGCCTGGAAAAAGCCACCAGCTCCAAGTGGGTCACGGCACCTGAGCGTAACGCCGCTTACGACCTGATCGACTGGACGAACAGCCATCAGAACGGCCTGGGCCTGCAAGCCTCCAGCACCTTCGCCGATTCGTTCTACGCCTCGGCCGGTGTATTCAGCAAGGACACCGACGACACCGACGGCGACAGCGTCAAGCAAGTCAACGGTCGCTTCGTATTCGCACCAATGCACGATGCCGGCAACGTGTTGCACTTCGGTGTGAACGTGGCTTCGCGCGACGTCTCCGACACCGTCTTCGATGCGCGTTATCGCTCCCGCCTGGGCATGCGTGGCGTTGAAACCCTGGGTGGCAACGACGCCGGCCCTAACGGCAACCGTCCGGTACTGGGCGGCGCGAACAACTCGCCAGCCGGTTCGTACGACCGCGACACCGCGTTCGGCCTGGAAGCCGCTTTCGCCATGGGGCCTGCGTCGATCCAGGGCGAATACATCACTCGCAAGACCAAGGCTGATGCCGATGGCTTCGAAGACATCAAAGGCCATGGCTTCTACGTACAGGGCGCGTACACCCTCACTGGCGAGTCCCGTGGTTATAAAGTCGGCAAGTTTGACGCGATCAAACCTCAGAACAAATCCATCGGCGCCTGGGAAGTGTTCTATCGCTTCGACAGCCTGACCGTCGAAGACGACAACATCACCACTGCCTCGGCGACCCGCGACGTGGGCGATGCCGAAGCCAAGGTGCACAACCTGGGCGTGAACTGGTACGCCAACGAAGCGGTGAAAATCTCCGCTGCCTACATCAAGGCCAAGACCGACAAAGTGACCAACGCCAATGGCGACGACGATGGCGACGGTTTTGTGATGCGTGCTCAGTACGTGTTCTAAACCGCACTTTGATATACCGCTCTGACTTCATCCGTTAAAGCGCTCCTTTGAACCCCGCCTCTGGCGGGGTTTTTTTTGAGCCGCGTTTGGGTTAGCGCTGTATGGGTAGCCACCTGTCAACCCTGACAGTTTCGCCGTATCCGGAAAGCGTGCTTACTTCCTCAGGCCACCATAGCTCACCTGGAGAGTCGACCATGGCGGATTCAGATCTTGGGTCCAATCACCCCATTACCAACTTCGGTGCCTCGCCCGATGAACCGACCACCCGCTTTCATTACGACGCACTCGATAGCTTGATCGGGCGCACTACGTCCGAGGGCAAAGAGCATCGGTTCTACCGAAACAATGAGCTGGCGAGCGAGGTCAGCGGGACTGTCAGCACAACCTTCGTGCGTGCAGAGGGCGTGGTGCTCGCCGAGCGCCAAACCGGTGGTGATGCCAGTTCCATATTGCTGATGGGCGATGATAAGAACAGCGTGATGGGTGAAGTTACTCGGCAGGGACTCACGAGTATTGCGTATTCACCCTATGGCCATCGGGTTGAAGGCAGCTCGGCGAATAGTCATTTGGGTTACAACGGCGAGCGGCGCGAAAGGCAGACCGGCTGGTATTTGCTGGGCAAGGGCTACCGTGTCTTCAATCCTCAGTTGATGAGGTTTCACAGTCCGGACAACTTGAGCCCTTTTGGTAAAGGCGGCTTGAATGCTTACATGTATTGCGAAGGGGATCCAATTAATAATGTAGACCCGACAGGTCATGTTTTTTTTGGAAAATTACCGGTTTTTTTCGGGGTTTCCAGTAAGCCAACTACAGCCGTTGATCTCGCTACCTTAACGGATGTGCGGCCCTCTTTTTTAAGAGGTGTTATGGGTGAGGGTGGTGTGGTAGAAGTGCATGATATAAGTTCTCGGCGTATTAAAATGCTTGGAACTAGAGTTCGTTTTTATCGGGAGCTTGCAAATTTTGAACTGGCGGATTATATAACCCGAAGATTGCTAGGAGGACCGGGTTCGGATCTCACGTTGGCTAGCTATGTTAATAGGACGAAAATACTTGAAAGTGCTGTTAAGGATTTTGAGTATGCGGTTGCTAATAAAAATAGGCCGGCTTTTACAAGTGAAAGTTTGAGAGATTTTAAGGTGGTTGCGAAAGCTTATAAAAAGGGAGTTGCGTTTGTGAGTGAGTCGAAGCAGCAACGGTATTTCAGTAAAAGGAAAATAGGAGAGGAAGAGATGAAGAATATTCGTGGGAAAGTGTAGTGGTTATAATAAGGGCGTTGTTGTGGCTGTTAAGGAGTTATTGGATGTTTGTCTCCAAGCGGTAAAAAATTATCTTGCTTCTCGTGCCCCACTGCCAGATCGGCGATACTGCCTCTTCCGCTGCCTGCACTCCGGGGAACCGCATGCCGCTCCACGTTTTAAACAGTTTATCCAGCTTTGCACTGCAAGAATGGGACGCCCTGGTACCCGCCAACCAACCATTCCTGCGCCACGCCTTCCTCAGCACCCTGGAAGACAGCGCCAGCCTCGGCCCGCAATCTGGCTGGCAACCTGAGCATTTGCTGCACATCGAAGGCGGTCGTCTGCTGGCGGCCTTGCCCAGTTACCGCAAGTGGCATTCCTACGGTGAATACGTATTCGACCACGCCTGGGCCGATGCCTGCGCCCGGGCCGGGATCGAGTATTACCCGAAGTTGCTGACGGCGGTGCCGTTCAGTCCGGTCAGCGGTCCGCGATTGTTGGCGGCCCGCGTGGAGGACGGTCTGGAATTGTTGGGCAGCCTGCCGGGTTATCTTGAGATCGAAGGGCTTTCCAGTGCCCACATCAACTTCACCGATGCCTTCACCGACGAGGCGCTGGCCGGGCAGGAGGGTTGGCTGCAGCGGATTGGCTGCCAGTATCACTGGCAAAATCGTGGTTATCGGGACTTCCAGGATTTTCTCGATGCCCTCAGTTCCCGCAAGCGCAAGCAGATGCGCAAGGAGCGTGAACAGGTGGCGGGGCAGGGCATCGAGTTCGAATGGCTCGAAGGCCAGCAACTGGACGAGGTCCAGTGGGACTTTGTCTACGCCTGTTACGCTAACACCTACGCGGTGCGGCGGCAGGCGCCGTACCTGACCCGGGCGTTCTTCAGCCTGCTGGCCGAGCGCATGCCCGAGGCCATCCGCGTGGTCTTGGCCAAGCAAGGTTCACGGCCGGTGGCGATGGCGTTCAGCCTGGTGGGCGGCGACAGTTTCTACGGGCGTTATTGGGGCTGCCTGGCGGAATTTGATCGCCTGCATTTCGAAACCTGTTTCTATCAAGGTATGGATTACGCGATTGCCCATGGCTTGCAGCGTTTCGATGCCGGGGCCCAGGGCGAGCACAAATTGATTCGCGGGTTCGAACCGGTGATTACCCGCTCGTGGCATTACTTGCGGCATCCGGGGTTGAAAGCGGCCGTGGCGGATTTTCTCGTGCGCGAGCAAGAGGGGGTGCTGGCCTATGCCGAAGAGGCGAAAACAGCACTGCCTTATCGGCAGTGCTGATTTTTCGCGGGTGTGACTCAGTTGTCTTCGTTGCCCAGCCAGCGGTAAGTGACACCACCGATGACAGCACCCAGCAGCGGTGCTACCCAGAACAGCCACAGTTGCTCGATGGCCCAGCCGCCGACGATCAACGCCGGACCGGTACTGCGAGCCGGGTTGATGGACGTGTTGGTGACTGGAATCGAGATCAGGTGAATGAGCGTCAGGGCCAGGCCGATGGCAATCGGTGCCAGCCCGGCCGGGGCACGTTTATCGGTGGCGCCGAGGATGATCAGGATGAACATCGCCGTCATGACCAGCTCGGTCACAAAACCGGCCGCCAACGAATACCCGCCGGGTGAATGCTCGCCGTAACCGTTCGACGCCAGGCCGGACGTGGTCAGGTCAAAGCCTTCCTTGCCGCTGGCGATAAAGTAGATCAGCGCCGCGGCCAGCACACCACCGATGATCTGGGCGATGATGTAGGCCGGCAATTCCCTGGCCGGAAACCGCCCGCCCACGTACAAACCCACCGACACAGCCGGGTTCAGGTGGCAGCCGGAGATATGACCGATGGCGAACGCCATGGTCAACACCGTCAGGCCGAACGCCAGGGCAACCCCCAGCACGCCAATCCCGGAGGCAGCCAATACCGCGCTGCCGCAGCCGCCCAGCACCAGCCAGAACGTACCCAACAACTCAGTCGTTGAACGTTTGAGTAAAGACATAAGCATCCTTGAAAAAACAGTCGTGATAATCGGTTATGCATCCTGCAGCATTACGACAGGTTCATCTCCAGAACCTGGGCTGAGTACAGCAGAGCGCGGCAACAAATCCAGCGCCATAAAAAAACCGCCAGCGTCATGGACGATGGCGGTTTTTGCCGTGGTCGGCGGGGAGTATGTCGCGGCTGCTCGGGATGAATGGATCCTGGACAGATTTTTTCAGAAAGGCCTTGGGGCTGCACTGGCCCTACTGTTTAAGCCGGATCCTGTTGTGGCGAGGGGATTTATCCCCGCTGGGGCGCGAAGCGCCCCCAAATCTGAGCCCCAATGCAATCAATGGGTCGGACGCCCAGCCTTATCGGGGCTGCTGCGCAGCCCAGCGGGGATAAATCCCCTCGCCACAGGTTTAGTGGTGTCTGGTAGAGATCAGTCGATCCCCACGAACCCACCCGTCTGGTGCTGCCACAACCGCGCATACAACCCACCCTGGGCCAGCAGTTCGGCATGGCTGCCGGTTTCGGCGATGCGGCCGTTTTCCAGCACGACCAAGCGGTCCATGCGGGCGATGGTCGAGAGGCGGTGGGCGATGGCGATCACGGTCTTGCCTTGCATCAGGGTCTCGAGGCTTTCCTGGATCGCCGCTTCGACTTCCGAGTCCAGTGCTGACGTCGCTTCGTCCATGATCAGGATCGGCGCGTCCTTGAGCAGCACCCGGGCAATGGCGATGCGCTGGCGCTGGCCGCCGGACAGCTTCACGCCGCGTTCGCCCACATGGGCATCGAAACCGGTGCGGCCTTCGGCATCCGACAACAATGGAATGAACTCATCGGCCCGGGCCTTGCGCACGGCTTCCCAGAGTTGCGCATCGGTGGCGTCTGGCTTGCCGTAAAGCAGGTTGTCACGAATCGAGCGGTGCAGCAGCGAGGTGTCCTGGGTGATCATGCCGATGCGCTCGCGCAAGCTTTCCTGGCCGACCTCGGCGATGTCCTGGCCGTCGATGAGGATGCGCCCACCTTGCACGTCATAAAGACGCAGCAGCAGGTTGACCAAGGTGGATTTACCCGCGCCGGACGGGCCGATCAGGCCGATTTTTTCCCCGGGCTTGATGATCAGGTTGAGGTCGCCGATCACGCCGCTTTTCTTGCCATAGTGGAAATCCACGTGCTCGAAACGCACCTCGCCGCGAGCGACCGCCAGGGGCTTGGCCTGGTCGCGGTCGGTGACGCTGACTGGCTGGGCGATGGTCTGCAGGCCGTCCTGGACCATGCCGATGTTCTCGAAGATGCCGTTGACCACCCACATGATCCAACCGGACATGTTGACGATGCGGATCACCAGCCCGGTCGCCAGGGCAATGGCGCCGACGCTGATCAGCGACTGAGTCCAGAGCCACAGCGCCAGCCCGGTGGTGCCGACGATCAGCAGCCCGTTCATGCCGGTGATGACCACGTCCATGCTGGTCACCACGCGACCGGCCAACTGGGCTTTTTCGGTCTGCTCCTGGATGGCTTCGCGGGCGTACTGCTGCTCGAAGTTGGTGTGGGCGAACAGCTTGAGGGTGGTGATGTTGGTGTAGCCGTCGACGATCCGGCCCATGAGCTTGGAGCGGGCATCGGACGACACCACCGAGCGCTCCTTGACCCTTGGCACGAAGTAACACAGGGCACCAATGTAGGCGGCGATCCACATCAGCAGCGGGATCATCAGGCGCCAGTCGGCTTCGGCGAACAGCACCAGGGAACTGATGGCGTAGATCAGCACGTGCCACAGGGCGTCCACGGCTTGTACCGCCGAGTCGCGCAGGGAGTTGCCGGTCTGCATGATGCGCTGGGCGATGCGCCCGGCGAAATCGTTCTGGAAGAAATTCAGGCTCTGCTTGAGCACGTAGCTGTGGTTCTGCCAGCGGATCAGGCTGGTCATGCCGGGGCTCAGGGTCTGGTGCACCAGCAGGTCATGCAGGGCCACGAAGATGGGCCGAAAGACCAACGCCACCACCGCCATCCAGGCCAGTTCCAGGCCATGGACCTTGAAGAAGTCCACATTCGGCGTGCCCTGGGTCAGGTCGATGATGCGGCTCAGGTAGCTGAACAGCGCCACTTCGATCAGCGCGCCGATCAGGCCCACCACCAGCAGCACGACGAAGCTGGGCCAGACCTGTTTCAGGTAATAGGTGTAGAAGGGCAGGACGCGGTTCGGCGGGGCCGAGCTCGGGGCGTCGCGGAAGATATCGATCAGTGTTTCGAAACGGCGAAAAACCATCTGTAAATGCCCTGGCAGGGGCTCTCCTTTTTGCTAATGGGCGGTGCGGGATGACCCGCGCCGCCCAGGCTTGCCGTGTGCCGCTTCAGTCGATGCGCTTGGCCGACTTGATGAGCACAGGGTCGATCGGCACGTTTTGCATGCCTTGTTTGGTCGTGGTCTGGGAGTTGACGATGATGTCCACCACGTCCATGCCCTTGACCACCTTGGCGAACACTGCGTAACCGGCGTCACGGCCCGGATCGAGGAAGGCGTTGTCGGCCACGTTGATGAAGAACTGGCTGGTGGCCGAGTCAGGGTTGGACGTGCGGGCCATCGACAAGGTGCCGCGAACGTTGTGCAAGCCATTGCTGGCTTCGTTCTTGATTGGGGCCTTGGTGTCTTTTTGTTGCATGGTTTGAGTGAACCCACCGCCCTGGGCCATGAAACCCGGGATCACCCGGTGAAAAATCGTGTTGTTGTAGAAGCCGCTGTCCACGTACTCAAGGAAGTTCTTGGTACTGATGGGGGCCTTGACCGGGTCCAGTTCGATTTCGATCTGGCCGTTGGTGGTGTCCAGCAATACATGGGGTGCCTTGGCGGGAGTCGCAGCCATCAGGTTGGCGGCAAACAATACGGTGCCGGCGGCAAGGGCGATTTTTTTCAGCATGGGGTCAGTGATCCTGAGTGGTGGAATCGGTTGCGGTCAAAAAGTCGAGCAGGGTTTGGTTGAAGCGTTCGGGTTGATCCAGCGGGGTGGCGTGCCGCGAATCGGCGATGACCACCAGCCGTGCATCGGGCAGTAGCCTGACGTAGGCTTCTTTCAGTGCCACCGGGGTGTAGTCATGGTCGGCGCAAATGACCAGGGTTGGACAGGCGACCTGCGACAGTCGTTCCTGCACGCCCCATCCCACGATCGCATCGAAGCTGGCGAGATAAGCACGTTTGTCGTTCTTTGCCCAGCGCCGAGCCATTTCCAGGCGTAACTCGGTTTGTTCGGGCTTGGGGAATAACTTGGCGCCGAGGGCCTTGCCGATGGTCTCCAGGCTGAGGATGCGCATCAGGCTCCAGCGCTTGAACCATTGCCAGCAGTCATCGGGCGTGCGGACTTTGACTTCGGGCGCACTGTTGACGATGCACAGGCTCCTGACCAGGTTGGGTTGGTCCACCGCCAGCTGAAAGCAGATCATGCCGCCCATGGACCAACCCACCAGATGCACCGGGCCGAGGTCCAGGTGTTCGATCAGGGCAACCAGGTCGGCGCTGAACCCTTCGATGCTGTAGCGCTCGCGCGGCTTGTCGGAGCGACCGTGGCCGCGCACATCCACCACGATCAGGTGGTAGCGGGCGGACAGCACCGGGATCTGCTTTTCCCAGTCGCGGGTGCTCGAGCCCAGGCCGTGGACCAGCAGCAAGGGCGTACCGTGGCCGTATTCTTCATAGTGCAGGTTGCAACCTTCATGTTCAAAATAGGCCATCGGCGAAGTCCTTGTCAGGCTTGTTCAGGGGCGGCGAACGGCGCATCCAGCGGCGCGGTGTCGAAGGTGCGCAGCAATTCGATCAGGATCTGCGTGGCCGGGCCCAGGGGTTTTTCCTTGTTTGAGAAAAGATAGAAGGTCGAGTTGCGGCTGCCTCCCTGTTCCAAGGGTAGACGCTTGAGCACGCCTTCCTTGAGTTCCCGTTCGATCATGTGCCGGGGCAGCCAGGCGAAGCCCAGGCCGCTGCCGACAAAACTCGCGGCGGTGGCCAGGCTGCCCACGGTCCAGCGCTGCTCGGCGCCGAGCCAGCCGACATCGCGGGGCTGTTGGCGGCCGGAGTCGCGGATGACCACTTGCAACTGGCTTTCCAGGTCCTGGAAGTTCAGTTCGCGGTTGAGGCGGTGCAGGGCATGCTCGGGATGGGCCACCGCGATGAACTCCACGTCGCTCAACTCCGCCCCCAAGTAACCGGGAATGCTGAAGCCGCTGATGGCCAGGTCGGCCACGCCTTCGAGCAGCACTTCTTCGACACCCGACAACACTTCTTCGCGCAGCCGCACCCGGCAGCCACGGCTTTGTGGCATGAACGCCGTCAAGGCGCGAACGAGGCGGGCGTTGGGGTAGGCCGCGTCGACCACCAGGCGCACTTCCGCTTCCCAGCCTTGCTCCATGTGGTGGGCCAGGTCTTCCAGTTGGCTGGCCTGTTTCACCAGTTGCCGGGAACGGCGCAGCAGTACGCCGCCGGCTTCGGTCAATACGGCCTTGCGCCCATCGATGCGCAGCAACGGTACGCCGAGCTGATCCTGCATGCGGGCCACGGTGTAGCTCACTGACGACTGGGAGCGATGCAGCACTTCAGCGGCCTGGGCGAAGCCGCCGTGGTCGACCACGGCCTGCAAGGTGCGCCATTGATCAAGGGTTACGCGGGGCGCTTTCATATCGAGCTCCTCTTGTCCTAAGCTGGCAGTCCCTTGGTGGAGACTGCCGAATGAAGAAAATCTGTTGTGTGGTGCTGGCCTTGCTGCCACTGACTGCGTTTGCCTACCCGATCGATGTGGAAAAACACCTCAACGGCCTGAGCATCGACTACAACGCCTATGACACCGATGCCGATATCGGCTCCATCCAGGTCAACAACTACGGCAGCACCGACGCGGCCTGCACCGTGGTCTTCAGCAATGGCCCCGAGGCACCGCGCACCCGCAAGATCGACGTCGCCGCCGGCAAGTTCAAGAACGCCACGGCCAAGTTCAACCGCAACATCATCAAGCTGCGCATCAAGCTGACCTGTCAGCCGAAATAGCCCGGGAGTGGGGCAGGCAATATTGCTTGCTCCGCTTATAAACGAATTTATCGATGCTTTACAGCAGTTATTTGCGCTTTTTCATCGATATGATCGTGTTTAACCTTCACTCCATCGACTGACAACATTCTCAGATGGAGCCTACAAGCCATGTCCCGCGTTCTGATCATCGAAAGCAGTGCCCGCCAGCAAGACTCGGTTTCCCGTCAATTGACCCAGACCTTCATCAGCCAGTGGAAAGCGGCGCACCCGGCCGATGAAATCAGCGTTCGCGACCTGGCCGTCAATCCGGTGCCGCACCTGGATGCCAATCTGCTGGGTGGCTGGATGAAGCCAGCCGAGCAGCGCAGCGACGTTGAAAACGCCTCGCTGGAGCGCTCCAACCAACTGACCGATGAACTGCTGGCCGCCGACGTGCTGGTAATGGCTGCACCGATGTACAACTTCGCCATCCCCAGCACACTGAAAGCCTGGCTCGACCATGTGCTGCGTGCCGGCGTGACGTTCAAATACACTCCCACCGGACCTCAAGGCCTGCTGGCCGACAAGCGCGCCTTCGTGCTGACCGCCCGTGGTGGCATTCATGCCGGCGGCAGCACTGACCATCAAGAACCCTACTTGCGCCAGGTCATGGGCTTCATCGGGATCCACGACGTGACCTTCATCCATGCCGAAGGCATGAACCTGGGCGGCGACTTCCAGGAGAAGGGCCTGAATCAGGCCAACGCCAAACTGTCCCAGGTCGCCTGATCCGTTAATCCTCGGATAATCGCCAGGTGGTCTAGTGGCCTGGCGCTTCCCTTCAAATCGTTTTGCGCATCGAACCTCCCTTTGCACTTATTGCTCCTGAGTGCATCAGCCCGATTGAACGCTTTAGCGAGATCGGGCTTTTTTTTGGGGGAAATAGAAATAACCACCACCTGACATGAACGCTCCTTCAAGCCTTGAGGGCTGGAAGATAGGTAGACGGCAAACTCACTCGGATTGGGCAAGTCTGTCGACGTCTGGCTGTGGTAATTTATGCGCCGATTTACAGTAGGGAGGCTGTGATATGTTAAAAATCAAACGGCAGACATGGGCCTTATTTCTAGCCTATCTCATAGGGGCCGGTGGCTATATCTACTACCTCTATGTCGAGACGCAAAGCGTCCTTACTGACAATATTAATAATAAATTGCTGCATGCCGCGCTGGGTGCTTCGGCCATCCTCGGCGACCGTTACCATGACAATCTGGTCGATAAACAATCCAAATCGCAAGCGCAGGACTGGGATACCATTCAGCGCCTCTCCGGCTTCAACGAGTCCATGGGCACTGCTTTTGTCTATAGCGTGATCAAGCGAGGTGCAAAGGCTTACCTGGTCAGTTCCAGCGCATCGAAAAAAGAAATTCAAGAGAAGAATTTCGTGCGCTTTTTCGATCCTTATCCCGATGCCAGCCAGGCTTTACTCGATAGTTTTGAGCGTACCGAGCCAACCTGGATCGACTACTCGGATCATTGGGGTGATTTTCGCGCGGTCTTTGTCCCCTTAAAATCACAAGACGGTACGGTGTATGTTGTCGGGGCGGAAGTTACCTTGGCGGACTACTACCAACAACTTAATCATGACTCGCTCTACCACATCATCCTGGCCATCCTGGTATTTCTCGCTTTCCTCCTTTTACGCATGCGCGCTCATCTTCAGCAACTGCGAGTCAATGAGCAGGTATTGAATCAGGCTAAAAATGCCGCCGAAGACGCTGATCGTTCAAAAACCAGCTTTCTGGCAACCATGAGTCATGAAATTCGCACCCCGATGTACGGTGTCATTGGCGCGACCGAATTATTGGCCCGGTCCGCCCTGGATCCCGAGCAACGTCGTCTTCTCACAACGATTCATTCCAGTGGACGGACCCTGCTGTCTCTTATCGATAACATTCTCGATCTCGCCAAAATCGAAGCGGGCAAACTTGAATTGAAACCTCGTGTTTTCGAAGTGAGAGCACTGGTTTCATCCTGTATGGAACTGATCCGGCAAAATATCCAGGACAAACCCATCGTGCTGGAGACGCAGTTTTCCCCGGACGTACCGCCTTTGGTCAAGACCGATATGGATTGCCTTCGCCAGATATTGATCAACTTGCTGGGCAATGCGGTCAAATTTACCGAAGCCGGAAAAATATCGCTCCTGGTCTCCACCAGCGGTTACGGCTCTCAAGCGTGGCTCGACTTCTCCATACGCGATACCGGCATCGGTATCCCCACGGAACGGCAAGACAATCTGTTCAAACCCTTTGTCCAGTTTAAAGAGGCGGCTAGCCAACGCTTCACTGGGAGCGGGTTGGGTCTTTCTATCTGCAAGAACCTGCTCGAGGCGCAGCAGGGGACGTTAACGTTCACCAGTCAGCCAGGTTTGGGCTCGACATTTTCCTTCTCTCTGCCGCTGGCGCTTTTTTCAGTCTCGGAAATACCCATCAAGGATGATCATGGGGCGGTTGGCTTCGACTCGTCTTTTGCCGAGGATTATCCGCTCGATATCCTTCTGGTGGAGAACCATCCGGTGAGTCAGAAAGTGGCCATGGCGATGCTACAAGAGTTGGGTTATACACCCGACCTTGCGTCAGATGGCCTGGAAGCGGTCAATCGTTGCATGGCTTCGACGCCAGAGATCATTCTGATGGATATCAACATGCCCGTGATGGATGGGATGGAGGCTGTGCGTAGAATTCGCGAGTTACCCCAGGGCGATACTTGCTACATCGTCGCTTTCACCGCGAGTGTTTTTTCCAGCGAGATAGAGCGTTTCAGGGCCGCGGGTGCCGATGACATCTTGACCAAACCGGCAAACTTCCAGGCGCTGACCCGAGTGCTCCAGCGTGCCGCCAGCCATCGGCACCAGCGTCAGGCCACTCCTTGGGTCGTGGATGAATTTTCAAGTTAGTGGAGTATCGGTGGGCGCGAGCAAGCTCGCTCCCACCGTTCAAAAACGCTATCTTCGCCGCCATTCGAAACGAGGGCGGTATGGGCTATCTACTTTTTGTGACATTGATCCAGGCGTTTTCCTTCAGCCTGATCGGCGAGTACCTGGCTGGGCATGTGGACAGTTATTTCGCGGTGCTGGTGCGGGTGTTGCTGGCCGGGCTGGTGTTCATTCCACTGACGCGCTGGCGCCAGGTGGAGCCGGCGTTCATGCGCGGCATGTTGTTGATCGGTGCCTTGCAGTTTGGCGTGACCTACGTCTGCCTGTATCTGAGCTTCCGAGTGCTGACGGTGCCCGAGGTGCTGCTTTTCACCATCCTGACGCCCCTGCACGTGACCTTGATCGAAGATGCGCTGAACCGTCGCTTCAACCCCTGGGCGCTGATCGCGGCGCTGGTGGCCGTGGCGGGTGCGGCGGTGATTCGCTACGACCGGATCAACCCGGATTTCTTCATGGGTTTCTTGCTGCTGCAACTGGCCAACTTCACCTATGCAGCCGGGCAGGTGCTGTACAAGCATCTGGTGGCCCGCCACCCGAGCGACCTGCCGCATTACCGGCGTTTCGGTTATTTCTATCTTGGTGCGCTGATGGTGGCGTTGCCGGCTTTCCTGCTGTTCGGCAAGGCCAACTTCTGGCCTGAAGCGCCGCTGCAATGGGGCGTGCTGGTGTTCCTCGGCCTGGTCTCCACCGCGCTGGGGCTGTACTGGTGGAACAAAGGCGCGTGCCTGGTCAATGGCGGGACGCTGGCGGTGATGAACAACCTGCATGTGCCGGTGGGGCTGCTGGTGAACCTGCTCATCTGGAACCAGCACGAGGCGTTGGGGCGGTTGCTGCTGGGGGGAACGGTGATATTGGCGGCGGTGTGGATCAGTCGGTTGGGGATACGCCAGCCTCAGCCTTCGCACTGATCCCCTTGTGGGAGCTACCACAGGGGATCTGTGGTGGTTTCAGACCACCTGCTTCTGCGGTTCCGGCAACTGGCTCGCCCCCAGCACCGCCGGCAGCAAACCCGAACGCAGGTCCGTGCCGCTCGGCTGTTGATACAGGTTCAACCCAAACTCCGGCATCACCGCCAGCAGGTAATCGAAAATATCCCCCTGGATACGCTCGTAGTCGGTCCACGCGGTGGTGCGGGTGAAACAGTAGATTTCCAGCGGGATGCCTTGGGCGGTGGTTTGCAACTGCCGGACCATGCAGGTCATGTTCGGCTGGATCTCCGCGTGGCTTTTCAAATACGCCAGTGCATAAGCGCGGAAGGTGCCCAGGTTGGTCATCCGCCGACGGTTGGCCGACATCGCCGCGACGTTGCCCTGGGCCTCGTTCCAGGCCTTGAGTTCGGCCTGCTTGCGGCCGATGTAGTCGGTCAGCAGGCGCACCTGGGTCAGGCGTTGTTCCTCCTCGTCATGCAGGAAACGCACGCCGCTGGCGTCGATGAACAGGCTGCGCTTGATCCGCCGCCCGCCGGATTGCTGCATGCCGCGCCAGTTCTTGAACGACTCGGACATCAGCCGCCAGGTCGGGATCGAGACGATGGTCTTGTCGAAGTTCTGCACCTTGACCGTGTGCAGCGTGATGTCCACCACGTCACCGTCGGCGCCGACCTGGGGCATCTCTATCCAGTCGCCGACCCGCAACATGTCGTTGCTGGTCAGCTGCACGCTGGCGACGAACGACAGCAGGGTGTCCTTGTAGACCAACAGGATCACCGCCGACATCGCCCCCAGGCCCGACAGCAGCAACAGCGGCGAACGGTCGATCAGGGTGGCGACGATGATGATCGCGCCGAATACATACAGCACCATCTTCGTCAGTTGCACATAGCCTTTGATCGAGCGGGTACGGGCGTGCTCGGTGCGCGCATAGACGTCCAGCAGGGCGCTGAGCAAGGCACTGAGAGCCAGCATCAGGAACAAAATGGTGAAAGCCAGGGCGACATTGCCGAGGAAAATCAGGCTGGTCTTGCTCAGTTCCGGCACCAGGTGCAGGCCGAACTGGATGATCAGCGACGGCGTCATCTGCGCCAGACGATGGAAGACCTTGTTCTGGCGCAGGTCGTTGACCCAGTTCAAGGCCGGTTGGCGCCCCAGCAGCTTGGCGCCGTGCAGGATCACGTAGCGCGCCACCCGGCCAAGCACCAGGGCGATGACCAGCAGCAACATCAGGGCGAGGCTGGAATGCAGGAGCGGGTGCTGGTCAAGGGCACCCCAGAGGTCTTGGAGGTTGACCCAGAGTTGTTTGATGTCCATGGACGAAACGGTTCTTCTATAAAGACGCGACGGGACGATTAGAGCATTTAAGCCCGGTCAAGTGACCGTTGATGCAATAACGGCTGATAAAAATGCACTGATTTGCCGCCGTTTGTATAAAGAAACTCGGCCTTCGCGCTCGAAACCGTTACCCTATGCAGCTGTTTTTTTGCATTTCTTCGAGGTAGCACCCGTGTTTTCCCAATTCGCCCTGCACGAACGCCTGCTCAAAGCCGTGGCCGAGCTTAAATTTGTCGAGCCAACGCCGGTGCAGGCAGCGGCTATTCCGCTCGCGCTCCAGGGGCGTGACCTGCGGGTGACGGCGCAAACCGGCAGCGGCAAGACTGCCGCGTTCGTGCTGCCGATCCTCAACCGCCTGATCGGCCCGGCCAAGGTCCGCGTCAGCATCAAGACTCTGATCCTGTTGCCGACCCGTGAGCTGGCCCAGCAAACCCTGAAGGAAGTGGAGCGCTTCTCGCAGTTCACTTTCATCAAGTCCGGCCTGATCACCGGCGGCGAAGACTTCAAGGTCCAGGCGGCCATGCTGCGCAAGGTGCCGGACATCCTGATCGGCACACCGGGGCGGATGATCGAGCAGTTGAACGCCGGCAACCTTGACCTGAAGGAAGTCGAAGTGCTGGTGCTGGACGAAGCCGACCGCATGCTGGACATGGGTTTTGCCGAAGACGTGCAGCGCCTGGTGGACGAATGCGTCAATCGCCAGCAGACCATGCTGTTCTCCGCCACCACTGGCGGCTCGGGCCTGCGCGAGATGATCGCCAAGGTGCTGAACAACCCTGAGCACTTGCAGCTCAACGCGGTCAGCCAACTGAACTCCACTACCCGCCAGCAGATCATCACCGCTGATCACAACCAGCACAAAGAGCAGATCGTCAACTGGTTGCTGGCCAACGAAACCTACGAAAAAGCCATCGTATTCACTAACACCCGGGCCATGGCCGACCGCATCTACGGCCGCCTGGTGGCTCAGGAATACAAGGCGTTCGTACTGCACGGCGAGAAAGACCAGAAGGACCGCAAGCTGGCCATCGACCGCCTCAAGCAGGGCGGCGTGAAAATCCTCGTCGCCACCGACGTCGCCGCTCGCGGCCTGGACGTGGAAGGCCTGGACATGGTCATCAACTTCGACATGCCCCGCAGCGGCGACGAATACGTGCACCGCATCGGTCGTACCGGCCGCGCCGGCAACGATGGCCTGGCGATCTCGCTGATCTGCCACGGCGACTGGAACCTGATGTCGAGCATCGAGCGCTACCTCAAGCAGAGCTTCGAGCGCCGCACCATCAAGGAAGTCAAAGGCACCTACGGCGGGCCGAAGAAGGTCAAGGCCTCGGGCAAGGCCGTTGGCGTGAAGAAGAAAAAGGTCGACGCCAAGGGCGACAAGAAGAAAACCGGCGCCAAGGCCCCGACCAAGCGCAAGACCGCCAACCGCCCTAAAACCGACGCCCCGTCGCTGGTCAGCAAGGACGGCATGGCCCCGCTCAAGCGCCGCAAGCCAGAAGCGCCTGCGGCTGAGTGAAGCGGCGGTAGTGCTTCATGAAAAACCGGACCCAAGGTCCGGTTTTTTTATGGGTAAACACAAAACTACCTGCCATGCAGAGATCCTGTGGCGAGGGGATTTATCCCCGCTGGGCTGCGAAGCAGCCCCCACACAGCCACCCCCATCAACCTGACACACCGCGTTGTCTGGTTTTAGGGCTGCTTCGCAACCCAGCGGGGATAAATCCCCTCGCCACAAAAGCTGGCTGTGCTCGACTCAGCCCGCCTTCTTCCGCGCATCCTTCAACTCTTCCAGGCGCTTATCAATCAACTGGCACTTATCCGGCACATCCTTGCTGGCAGTCTCCAGGTCCATGGCCTGCAACTCGTCGTTGATTTCCTTGGCCTTCGCCGGATTCTGTTCGGTGAGCTTGGTCACTTCCTGGGCCAGTTGCTCACGTTTGGCGGTCGCTTCCTCTGGCGTGCAAGTGGCCCAGGCGGGCAGGGCGCAGGTGAGGGTGGCTGCGAGGGTGAGTTTCAAGAGGGTTTTCATGGCTGGGCCTCATATTCCTTGTTGGGCAGGTAATGGGTTGAGGCCGTCGTTGGGTGGAAAGTTCATTAGCCGCCATGCTGGCTGTCGCTTGGCAGGGTACCTTTTTTCAGAATTTCCCTAGCCGATATTAAACCGTCGTCTACCATGGAGAAAGGCGACTGGTAGCCCTATGCCTGCAACGCCGGGTCGCTGCTTCACACAGGATGTAAGTGCTTTATTAGCTAGGAGGCTAACAATATGTCTGTCGCAATGCAGTCAATGACTTCCAGATTATCCAGTTCAGCTCGCATTGAGCAATAGAACAACTACGCCTGTCAGGACGTATCCACGGCCTGTGGTAGCCGTTAATTCAAAGGAATGAAACCTATGAGTCTTAGAGCGATATTCAGTCGGCTGATGTTGTGTCTGTGGGGTTTGTTTGCGCTCTCATCGGCCTATGCGGAAAGTCTGATCATCGCCACACCGCAACAAGGTGTGGGAATAAAAGTCGATGTCTTTGACAAGCCCGACGCCTCAAACGGTATTCCTTCCTCGACGAGCCTGGTGAGATTCGGCCTCCCAGCGGGATTTATACCCGCGGTGCAGTCGTTCAAGGGGAAAATTTATATGTTCTGGTCCAATAATTATGATTCAGAGCATATCTATTCTTCCTATTCGACAGATGGGAAAAACTGGTCCCTTGCTAAAACTATCCCAGTGAATGGCTACCGATGGGGTGGGGATATTTCAGTGACTGTATTTAAGCAGAAGCTAGTGCTGACCTTTGCCGATCCTCAGCAACGCTTGAGGACCACCAGCTCTACAGACGGCGTCAGTTGGACCGATATTCAAACTATCAATACCAGTCCTATGGCCGGCGTTAACAGCCCCGTTGTGTATAACGGTCAATTATTCATTTTTTATCACAAAGGTGACGGTAATGCTAAAACTGTTTATTACGTCACTTCGAATGATGGTCTTCTGTTCGGCCGGGAAACTCCAGCGTTCCAGGAAAGCACTGACACGCCTCTGACCAAAGTGGTGCCTATCGTCTATAGCGGTAAGATTTGGGTCTATTACACGGTGGAAAATCGCCTCATGTACGCACGCACTTACAACCGTCGCGGCCAGTGGGGAGAGAGGCAAGAGCTGAAAGGTATAAACAGTAAACTTTTCCTGAACAGTGCGGCGACGATCAACGATCGTGTGTTTGTCAGCAACAATACAAAAACCTTTTACTCCAGCGATGGGGTTAACTGGAATCCGTATTTCGCTGCGAGTGGGCTTGATAACTTTTCCTCGGTATTGGGCGTTTCCTATGGCATTACCGCAAGCGATCTAACCGTGCGCAACCCGCAACTGCCCTCGGACCTGGCCACAGGCCTCAGCCATACCGACTATGCAACGTTCGCCTGGCGCAGCTTTTTCGCACTGAACAATACAGCTGCGGCACCATTGCCCGCTAACCGCGGCGTCGGCAATCCCGCCAGCAGTTTTGCTGATTCGGGCAAGGTGCCAAAGTCTCCCAGCCCCTTGTTATGGCAAACCTTCGCGCACCGTACTGAGTTGTTTCCCGCGGGACCACAAAAAAACACCGCAGGTGGTCCGACGCGCCCGTTTGGTTCTGACCCGCAATACAGCTATATCCAATTTCCCCAGGGTATTCGTTTGGCGCCTGGCGCCACCTTTAATCATTACAACAATCTGGATGAGGCGACCCAAATAGGACAAAACGCTATTTTCTTCCCAGTCAATCCGCCAAATGCGGCGAAGACAGGGAGCGATTATGCCCCTTCAAACGACAGCCAGATCCTGTTCGAGGCCAAGGCGAACCCCGTCGTTTATGAATATGCGAAAGGCCTGACCAGCTTCCCGGATATGAATGTAGTGCTGCCCGACGGCGCGGTGGAGGTCAAGGCGACATGGCGCAAGCTGGCAGACATCCCGGTTCAAAATCGCGCGCGTTACCACACGGCGACGGTGGTGACCTATAAGGGCCTCGACAGTGACCCGGTGGCGCAGAACGAAGACTACGCACTGGTCGCCTTACATATAATCCACAAGACGTCCAACTACCCGACCTTCATTTTCGCCACGTTCGAGCACGAAGATGCCCTGACGTTGCCCGACGGTAAATCACCGACCGGGCTCTACTACATTGCCAACTACAACAAGATTGATTACCCCGGTTTCGATATAAACAACCCCCCGACCGCCACCTTCTCTGACGGCAACAAGACCTATACGGTTTCCCTGCCAAAAGCGGGCGCAGTCGCAAACGCGAGCCTTGATCCTCCGGTCTATTCCGGCAGTAACGGGATCCCTGAAGGGCAGGCCGGCCCGATCCGGGTCGTGCAACCGCTCACCATGGATGTCGAAGTCGCGGCGGTGAACAACCAAGTCAAGCAGTTGATGGACGGCAGCGGCGAATTCAACAATTCGGTCTGGAAGCATTATCGGCTCAAAGGCGTTCAAGCCATCCCGTCGAGCACTCAAACCGATCCGGATTACTATCTGGCCAATATCATGGTAGAAAGCAGCCAGCCGGGGATTCAGCTGTTTCGTGGGAGCAACGTATTCCCCATCCCGAAGAACAACACCCTGATCAATGCGCGCAACCAGTTGAACATCAAGGTACCGGATTACGACCACAGCACCCAAGGCCTGACCATGGGCGGTTGCATGGGATGTCACGGCATCGCCCAGAGCTCGCTCAAACAAGGTTTCAGCTTCCTGTTCGATGCGATCAATCCCACGCTCAGCAAAGGTGTCACCGGTTTTGCGGGCCCAGAGACCGTAGGCTTACCTGATCCGCGCACCATGAAGGCACGGGCCCTGAAATATTCTTTCGGTCCTCAGAACACGGCAGCCGTCGAGGAGGCAAGTAAGTAGTCGTCAAACCACTGCTCAGCAGGATATCCCTGCTTTCCGAGGCGAATTCCTAGCTCTTTCATAAAGAACCGGACGTTGAGTCCGGTTCTTTATGAAGCCCAACCTGAATTCGGCACAGCCCCTTTGGCGAGGGCGCGTGCTCCCGCCGGGTATTCTGCGGGGTCAAATTCTGTAAAAGTCTCAATCAATTTGTACTCTCCATACATTTGAAACGGGCGACTCAAAGCTCGCCCGTTTTCATTATTCAACAGCCTGGGCCCGTAACGGCCTCCCAATCACATCCATCGCGCAGGGCTATCGTCAGCATTTTGCAGAAATCGGAAAGCACCATCGTATCGGCGCTGATATCCGAGCGGAACGCGATGTCTTCCAGCAATTGGGTCACGGTGCGAATGCGGTAATCAGCTTTTTCGAAAAGGACGTCGAGCGGGGCTTCGGTGTCGATGAGCAGGGTAGCGGGGATGCAGTTTCCGAGCTTTGTGTAGGATCTTTGGCCTTGCAGCGGTCGGCTTTGGCGCTGCGACAGGTCAGGCAAAGCAGGCGACTGCTGTGCAGTCGAGCGGGAGCAAGCTCCCTCGCCACGGAGCGGTACTCGGCCTAAGGATTGGGTTTTAGCCGTATCAGCAGCCATGTGGCTTAGCGTCTTCATACTTCATCACGATAGCGGAGCAAGTCCCCGTTTCCTTCACTACGACCTGCTGTAATTCTGTCCGTCTGTTTCGCAGGAGGTTTCCACGTCTGTGCAGGATCTTTCGTACTTTTTTACGGGATGCGTCTGATTTCAGAGGGGCGGTTTCGACAGTAGTCTTTGGTGAAGAGGCACCCTGCGTCGAACCATCGGCTTGATCAAAGCGATGATTGGCATGGTCGTGTACACCGAACTGTGGGGCGATGTGATCCGCATCATCTCCTCCCGAAAAGCCACCAAGCAGGAGGTCATCGTTATGTCGAAAACTGACTGGGAGTGCTTGGCCAAGTTGAACGACGTGGACATCGATACCAGCGATATCCCCGAACTGGGTGAGGGCTTCTTCCGTCGCGCCAAGCTGCGTGTACCGGTAAGACAGGCGGTGACTATTCGCCTTGATGCCGATGTGGTCGAGTGGTTCAAGGGGCAGGGCGCGGGTTATCAGGCACGCATCAATCAGCTTCTTCGCCATTACACACAGGCCCGTCCTGGACTACGAGGAGTACCACTGATGAATATGCACAATCCTCCCCACCCCGGGGAATTCATTACCGAGATTTATCTGGAGCCGAACGGCATCAGCGGTCGTGAGTTGGCAGAAAAACTCGATGTAGCGCCCTTGGCACTGAGTCGTGTCTTGAAGGGTACTAGCCGCGTTTCGCCTGAAATGGCATTGCGGTTGTCTGTAGCGCTTGGCCGCTCGCCGGAGAGTTGGCTGGCGATGCAGGATGCTTATGATCTGTGGGTGGCTCGTCAGCATGTTGATTTATTGCAGGTAAGAAAGCTCGCTTTCGTCTGAGTCGTCCCCAGACATCGCCGGAGTTGGGGATTTGAGACAGACTAATCGAGATAGGCCTGTCTTTTTAATCGCAGTCTGGTCCCCTTTTCGTGTTTCTTTGCCCCCTTTTCTTTCCATTAGGATTACGGCGCAGGTGCGTGTGTGGCCGAGCCGTCATATCGACACCAAGTGCCTTCATGACCGCCAGGAGTGTTTTCAGAGTGGGATTACCGTGCTCGCTGAAGGAACGGTATAGCTGTTCGCGCGACAGGCCTGTTTCCCTGGCCAATTCGGTCATCCCCTTAGCTCGCGCGACTACCCCCATCGCTTTGGCGATGTAACTTGCATCGCCGGTTTCCAGAGCATCGCTCATGAACTCCGCGATGGCTTCGGGAGTACTGAGGTATTCTGCGGGGTCAAATTCTGTAAAAGTCTCAGTCATTTTGTGCTCTCCACGCCTGCATTATCTGGTGGGCGGTTTCAATGTCGCGGCTCTGACTGCCTTTGTCGCCGCCACAGAGCAGAATCACCAGCACGTCGCCCTGCTGGTAGAAATACACCCTGTAGCCAGGCCCGTAGTGAATTCGTAGCTCACTGATACCATGGCCGACTGGAGCGACATCGCCAGGTAAGCCCTCTATCAGTCGGTTGATCCGTGAGGTGATACGAGCTCTGCCGGTGCCATCCTTGAGCTTTTTCAGCCAGGATCGGAATTTGCTGGATTCGATCTTCTTCATGAAATGTAGTCTATAAAATACAGAAAAGGCAAGGCTGCATATTTAGGGTCAAGCGTGTGCCTTGTTATTCCACTAATTAGAAAGTGAGACGGGCGACCCAGAGGTCGCCCGTTTTCGTTACTCAGCAGCTTGCGCCCGCAACCGTCTCCCAATCACGTCCATCACATCACACCCATCGCGCAACGCTATCGTTAGCATTTTGCAAAAGTCCGAAAGCACCACCGTATCGGAGCTGATATCAGAGCGGAACGCGATGTTCCCCAGCACCTGGGTCACGGTGCGGATGCGGTAGTCGGCGGTTTCGAAGAGGACGTCCAACGGGGCTTCGGTGTCGATGAGTAAGGTTGCGGGGACACAGTCGATGCCTGTGATGGGCATATATCGATTCATTTTGAAGATCTCTGTTTGATTGGCTGAAAGCCATCACTCAGTCGTCGCCAAACGATTGGGTGGTGGCTGTGCGCAGGTTGGCGAACCGGTTACAGAGAAAACCGGCAGATCCGAAGATCTCCCGCGCACAGCCGCCGTGGAATATAGCGGCTTTGCGGGTGCGTCGGTACCTGCAATTAGCCGGTAGCTTTCGCATTCTCTGTAATCGAGTCGCCAAACCCGAATCGCCTTTTTGGGCGACGAGGGACTATAGGCTGGCTCGCTCCAGGGCCACAAGACACCGCTTTCCGAGCTTCATGTAGGACGTTTGGCCCGGTATTTGTCGGCTTAAAGCGGGCGACTGCTGTGCAGTCGAGCGGGAGCAAGCTCCCTCGCCACGGGGACCGTGCTCGACTGGGCCAGTGGACGTATCAGCCATGGCAGCAGCTGTGTGGCTTGGCCTCGTTGTATTTATCGTGATGCCGCACCCAGTCCATGATTTCGTCTTCGTTGCGGCCCTTGGGCGTCAGGTCGAGGTAGTTGTAGGTGCCGACCAGCATGTCCAGGCCACGGGCGTAGGTGGAGTAGGTGTGGAAGATGTCGCCGGCTTCGTTGCGGTAGAAGACGCTCAGGCCGGGGAGTTCGCCTTCGGTGGTGTCGGTTTTTTCGTAGTTGTAGGTGGCTTTTCCACCGGCGGTGTCTTCGGCTTTGAAGCTGACGCCGAAGTCGTAGTTGAAGTCGCAGCCGTTGGACGAGACCCAGTCGAAAGTCCAGCCCATGCGGCGCTTGAACGGCTGGAACTCGGCGAAGGGGGCGCGGGAGACGGCGACCACGGCCACGTCGTGGTGGGCCAGGTGTTGGTTGGCGCCGTCGATGTGGTCGGAGAGGAACGAGCAGCCCTGGCAGCCTTCTGTCCAGCCGGGGCCGAACATGAAGTGGTAGGTGATCAGTTGGCTGCGGCCGCCGAACAGGTCGGCCAGGCTCAGTTCACCGTGGGGGCCTTGGAAGCGGTAGGGTTTGTCGATTTTTACCCAGGGCAAGGCGCGGCGTTCGGCGCTGAGTTTGTCTCGTTCGCGGGTGAAGGCTTTTTCGTGGGCCAGGTGTTGGCGGCGGGCGGCGAGCCACTCTTCCCGCGAGACGACCGGATGATTCTCAACATTCATGATGAATTCTCCTGCATGGCAGAGCCGCTGAGTCGGCACTTTCTGTAAGTGGTCGTCTGGCTCTGGATGAATTCGACAGGCCGTTGGTCGGTTTGTGAAATAGCTAGCCGTTAAGCTTGTACACCGCGCGGTTGGATTCAGGGCTGCTTCGCAGCCCAACGGGGATAAATCCCCTCGCCACAATGAATTGGATAGGCCTCAAGTAAACAGCATTGCGCCCGGAAACCTGGCTGAACGGCGGCGCAGCACCTCGGTCACAACCTAGGTAGGCATCTCACTCTTCAGAGGATGGACCAGGATGACGACTTATAACTGGGACTTGATCGAAAAGTTGTTGCACGAAGTGCAGAACGGCGCCGGCCACAGTTTTACGCCTAGGCCTTATGCGGAGGAATACGCAGCTCAGAAGGCGGCGGCGGGTGAGGAAATCGAGAACCTCGATCATCTGAAAGCGGTCGCCGGGGAGTATGAAAAATTACTGCTGGAGCGTGGCTATATCGAGCCGCGGCCGGAGGAAGAGGGCGGTAACGGCGAGAACTTCGTGCTGACGCCCCGTGGCTCGCGGTTGTTGAGCCTGATCGACAGCAGCATTCCGGGCAATGATCATCCGCGCCAGGTGCTGGATGAGCAGGACGATGCGCTGGATGAGTTTACGTTTGATGATTTGGCTTCGAAGGCGCAGATTGCCTAGGAACCAGGCACAAACCTTGTGGGAGCGAGCTTGCTCGCTCCCACATTGGATCTTCAGTGGTTTTAAGATCGTGCTGCTTTCAGGCACTTCAAGTCAGTGAAATCCTTCTTCACCCCGTCGATTTTCTTCAGTAGCTGTTCGCGCTGGGGCGGGGTGCTTTCGGCCATCAGGTCCACCAGCAGGCTGCGGGCCTGGGCTTCGGTTTTGCTGAAGGCCTTGCGATAGGCCGGGGTCCAGAGACTTTCCCGATTGACCAGCAGTTGCTCGATGCGTTTCGGAAAGTCAGGACTGTGGCGCTGGGCCACGGCTTCGCTGAACTGGTTTTGCCAGTGGGCGCGGTTGGCGATCCATTGCTGGTTCTGGTCACCCAGGGCGGTGGACCAGGCCATCACCCGTTGGAGCTGGGCTTCGTTGAGCGGGCCGAGCCAGTCGTCCAAGCGTTTGACCATGCGGTCGCTGCGTTCCTGGATCTGTTCCTGCAACGTCGGCTTGAGGTACTGTTGCTGGCGTTTGCGCTGATCCTTGACGAAGGCGGCGTCCATGTCATCGACTTGGTCGTCGTTCAGGCCTTGCAGCAGTTCGATGGCGGAGGGAGTGATCTGCCGTGCGGTTTCGGCGATGGCGGCCTTGGCTTCTTGGGTACGTTGTTGCAAGGCTTCGTCGGTTACCTGGTCAGTTTTCACCATGGTCTTGAGGCGATCCAGCCAGTCGAGGTAGCCGGGCAATTGGGTTGTGCAATGCCAGGTCAGGTGGTCCTTGAGGCGTTCGTTGAACCAGTCTTTTTGCTCGCCTCTGATGTCCAGGTAATCGTTGAGGGTCCAGGGGATGATCAGGTCGAGGTTGCGGTAGGCCAGGCCGATGCGGCTGCAGGCGGTGAGCGTCAGCAACAGGGCGATAAACATGGCAGTGCGGGTCAACCAGCGCGGCATGAGCGAGTCCTTGCGAAGGCGTAGGTGCTTTGTTTGAGCATCGCAGACGCGCGGCAGTTCAGCCGATTAAATGCGTAACGCTTAGTAAAAAGGGTGGGCCATCTTGAGGGTCAGCAGGCTGTCGCACTCGCTGTTGTGGCCCGAGTACGCCGAGCAACTGCTGCCGCTGAGGCTTGAGTCGCTGTAGATCAGGTCCAGGTCGAGGCCCTTCCACGGACGGGAAATTTTCAACGACCAGTCGCTGAAGCTGCCGACATAACCGTTCTCGACCGAGACTGGCGTATTGAGTTGGTGGGTGGTGTATTTGGCGCTGATGCCAATGCCGAACGGCACGTTGCCGCCCAGGTCGGCGAACAGTGTGCTGTTCTGTTTGTCCGGGTCGTTGCTCAGGGCCGCGCCAAAACGGCTGCCGAGCACGGTCAGGCCGCCGTAGAACTCCTGGCTGTCGAGGGTATCGACGGTGGGGTAGCTGTAGTGGATCAGGCCGACTTCGTAGCCCAGGGTCTGGTCGAAGGGTTGTTTAAAGCCCATGTAGGAATCGACCTCAAGGTCGGCGGACGATGTCAGGCCGGCGCTGGGTGACCACTGGCCAACGTACCAGCCGCTGTCATGGCTCAGGTCCAACCCACCATGAAACGAGCCGGTGCTCGACGGCGTGACCAGGCCCTCGGCCATGCTACGGCTGGGAGTGGTGCCCAGTTTGAGATCGAAGTCGCCGAGTTCGCGTTGGAACACCTGCCCCTGGGCGAGGGAGCACGTCAGCAGGCTGATCGCCAGCGCAACAATAGGAATACGCATGCTTCACTCCATGAAATAGCGAGGAGCAGGAACTAAGCTGAAACGCTTGGGCTAGAGAGGTGAAAGCATACCGGCGAATGCTCGGCTGCGAAGGCCGTTCGTCGATTCATGGGAAATGGATAGGGCGGGGAGGGTTCCAGTCCAAGCGCTTCGAAACTCAAAGCGCTTTGGGACCAGGTGACGCGCAGGTTACTTCTTGCCCAGGCTGATCTGCTTGGACGGGCCGAATGTCTGGCCGCTGACGCCTTTGGCAATTTGCTGGATCTCGCCGCCGGACTTGAGGAACGCAGCGATCTGGTCGTTGATCGACTCGCTGGTTTCAACGGCTGGAGCTGGCTTTGCTTTGCTGTTGGATGCTTTTACGCGCATGACGGCCATTAACCTGTAGATAATTAATTGGGCCAGGCATCGTACAGGAAATACTTGACAATTGCTTGGCAAATATCCTTCTGAATTATCGCCAGCGTGACGGGAATAATCAGCCGTTATCCGGCAATAATTGCCCTAAGCCTCTGTTTTAAATAACAACCATGTGAAGAATATTGTGCCGAGAAAGGACGGCATGCACCGTCTCCGGCCTGACGAATGGCTGTGCCTCGGACGCAAACCCAGGAAAATCAACGGTTGTGCCAGGCCTTCCAGGCAAACCTTGCCGGCGGCCACGAATCGCGCTGCAAAACCGGGTAGAATGCCGCCCACGCAATGAGGGTATTGGAAATGGCTTTAGTCGGGCGCTACAACAGTTTGCAAGTGGTTAAACACACTAACTTCGGTTTATATCTGGATGGCGGCGCGGACGGCGAAATTCTGCTGCCCAACCGTTATATCCCCAAGGATATTCCCAGCGAAGATGAAGACTGGCTCAATGTTTTCATTTATCTGGACAGCGACGACAAATTGATCGCCACCACGGAAAAACCCAAGGTCCAGGTCGGTGAATTCGCCAGCCTGAAAGTGGTTGAGGTCAACAGCATCGGCGTGTTCCTGGACTGGGGCCTGCCCAAGGACCTGTTGCTGCCGTATTCCGAAGAAAAGCGCCAGATGACCGCCGGCGAATACTGCGTGGTGCACGTCTACCTCGACAAGCACACCCGCCGCATCACCGCCACGGCACGCCTGGATCGCTATCTGGACAAGACCCCGGCCAACTATACGCCGGGCCAGGAAGTGGATTTGCTGGTCGCCGAAGCCACCGACATGGGGTTCAAGGCGATCATCAACAACAAGCACTGGGGCTTGATCCACAAGAACGAAATCTTCAAGTTCATGCGCGCGGGCATGCAGGAAAAAGGTTTCATCAAGGAGATTCGCCCAGACGGCAAGATCAGCCTGAGCCTGCAGCCGGTGGGCCAGGAAGCTGCCACCAGCCTGAACGCCAAGATCCTCGCCAAGTTGCGAGAGAACAACGGCACCCTGGCGGTCAGCGACAAGAGCGACCCGGCGCTGATCAGCAGCCTGTTTGGCGTGAGCAAGGGCAATTTCAAGAAGGCCATTGGGGCGCTGTACAAGAATGGGCAGATTGTCATTCATGCCGATCGTATTGAGTTGAGCTGATCTCAGCCGAGCCCAGCTTTGTGGCAAAAAGGACTCTGTGTGGCGAGGGGATTTATCCCCGCTGGGGCGCGGAGCGGCCCCAAGATAGCTAACTTGCCCTGCCTGGCACACCGAGGCGCCAGGCTCAGGGGCTGCTTCGCAGCCCAGCGGGGATAAATCCCCTCGCCACAGGAACTGTGCCCGCCTTTAGTCTGTATACAAATCCCTGCACCTTTAGCATGCGCTCGCGCCCTGTTCGTGGGCGTATGCCTGTTCCTGCGTGGGATTTCTCTGCGCCACACACCCCGGTTTGTCTCACATCCAGCGTCTGTGGCACGCATTCTGCGTGGAAACTCGTATACAAACCATGCCGGCTCCCGTGCGCAGTATGGTGAGCAGGTCGATACGGGGGCACGGCGGTACTCAAAGGAGCCCCGCAATGTCCGAGCAATTGCCCAATGGCTACAGCCCCCGCCTTTACAACGAGGACCTGGGCCCGCTGCCGCAGAAATGGAATTGGTACAACATCTTCGCGTTCTGGATGAGTGATGTGCACAGTGTGGGCGGTTATGTCTTCGCCGCCAGTCTGTTCGCCTTGGGCCTGGCGAGTTGGCAAGTGCTTATCGCCTTGCTCGGCGGGATCTGCATCGTGCAGTTGATCGCCAACCTGGTCGCCAGGCCGAGCCAACAGGCGGCGGTGCCGTACCCGGTGATCTGCCGACTGGCGTTCGGGGTGTTCGGGGCGAATATTCCTGCGGTCATTCGCGGTTTGATCGCCGTGGCCTGGTACGGCATTCAGACGTACCTGGCCTCCAGCGCGCTGATCATCGTGGTGCTGCGGTTTTTTCCTACGATGGAGGTTTACGCGACGCCGCATTTTGCCGGTTTGTCCTACCTGGGTTGGTTCGGTTTCCTCAGCCTGTGGTTTGTCCAGGCGCTGGTGTTCTGGACCGGCATGGAATCGATCCGTCGCTTCATCGACTGGGCTGGGCCGGTGGTGTACGCCGTGATGTTCCTGTTGGCCGGCTGGATCGTGTGGAAGGCCGGTTGGAGCAACATCAGCTTCACCCTGGCGGAAAAGTCCTTGTCGGGCTGGCAGGCGTTCGGCCAAGTGATCGTGGCGACGGCCCTGGTGGTGTCGTACTTTTCCGGCCCGACCCTGAATTTCGGCGATTTCAGTCGCTACTGCCGGAGCATGTCTGACGTGCGCCGGGGTAATTTCTGGGGATTGCCGGTGAATTTCCTGGCGTTTTCCCTGGTCACCGTGGTGATTGTTTCCGGGACCTTGCCGGTGTTCGGTGAAATGCTCCACGATCCGATTGCCACCGTGGCGCGCATCGACAACGACGTGGCGGTCTTGCTGGGGGCCTTTGCCTTCGTGACGGCGACCATCGGCATCAACATTGTCGCCAACTTCGTCTCGCCGGCCTTTGACTTCGCCAACGTCGCTCCTAGCAAAATCAGCTGGCGCGCCGGCGGCATGATCGCGGCGCTGGCGTCGATTTTCATCACGCCGTGGAACCTGTTCAATAACCCTGAAGTGATCCACTACACCCTGGACGTGTTGGCGGCGTTTATCGGCCCGCTGTTCGGGATTCTGCTGGTGGATTACTACCTGATCAAAAAACAGCAGATCGACGTCGATGCGCTGTTCAATGATGGGCCGAGCGGGCGCTATTACTACAGCGGTGGTATCAACTGGACGGCGGTGAAGGCGTTGATTCCGGCGACGCTGATGGGCGTGGCGATCACCTTCACACCCGTGCTGCAACCGATGGCCAACTTTGCCTGGTTCACCGGTTGCTTCCTCGGCGGGGTGTTGTATTTCGCCTTGGCGCGACGCGAGCCGGCCACGCAGTCGAGCAAGGCGTTCAGCCCGGCCGGCCAGGCCTGATCAACGCAGGGCGGTCTGGGCGCAAGGGTTCGCCACGCCCCGGCTGGCGGGCCGCAGCAACAGCCCACCGGCCAGCACCAGGCCGCTGCCGGCAATGATCAGCGCCGGTTGCAGGCCGCCACTGAAATGGCTGCTCAGCGCCGCCAGCAGTGGCCCGCTGAGCTGGCCCACGGCAAAACAGGCGGTCAACAGGCCAGCGTTGCGCTGGGTGGCGTGGGGCGCCAGTTCCCGGGAGCGCAGCATCACCAACTGCATGCAGGCCAGGAACGGCGTGCCACACAGGATCACCCCCAGCGCCAGCCCCGGCCCGCTGCCCAGCAGGCAGGCAAATACCCCGGCGGCTTGCAGCCAGAGCGTGCCGATCAGCCAGCGGCCGGTGGTGTTCGGGTTCGGCCGCCGCCGGCTGACCAGCAACACGCCGCTGGCGGCGGCCAGGCCGAAGCAGGGCCAGAACAGATCGGCCAGCCATTGGCCGTGGAACTGCGCCGAGGCCATCTGCGACAGGAACGTCGCCGGAATGATGTAGCCCACGCCGTACAGGGCGTACACCACGCCCAGTCGAGCGATGCCCGTGTTCGGCGAAGGGGCGGTCGGCCCTGCGACAGGTGTTGCGGCTGCCGGCTGCGGCAGGATCGGCAAGATCGCCAGCAACATCGCCAAGGCCACGCCGGCATACACCAGCCACAGGGTGGCGGAGGTCTGGCCCAGCAGGTTCGAGCCGAGGGCAAGCAGGCCGGTCAGGAAAATCCCCAGGCCCGGCCCGGCAAACACCAGGGCTCCGAGCCGTGGCCGTCCCACCGCCGCGGCCAAGGGTTGGCTCAGGGCGGTGATCATCACCATCACCCAGGCGCTCGCCACGCCGGTGCCGAAACGCAACGCCAGGTGCGGCCAGAAGCCCCAGGCCCAGAACGACGCCAGGGTCAGCAGCACGCACAGCCACAGGCCGCCGAGCAACCGCCGCCGCACCTGTTCCGGACGACGGGCGAACATGGCGTCCAGCGCGCCAAGGAAATACCCCAGGTAGTTGGCGGCGGCAATCAGACCGGCGGCGGTCAAGTCGACCTGACCTTCGCCGATCAAATGAGGTAACTGGGGCGTCAAGGCGAAGCGGCCAATGCCCATGGCCATCATCAGCGCGATGAAACTGCCGAGCAGGCGAATAAGAGGTGACATGGTCGTTCTCCGGTGTCGGGGCGAATGACCGTCAGGCTAGGACTGATTGACTTTCATTAAAAATGAATAATAGTGAGTAACTTGTTCTTTTTTGGAGAGGGTCATGGAGTTCAGCCAACTGCGAATTTTCCAGGCCGTGGCCGAGGAAGGTTCCATCACCCGGGCTGCCGAGCGCCTGCACCGGGTGCCGTCGAACCTGTCGACCCGGCTCAAGCAGCTTGAAGAGCAACTGGGTGTGGACCTTTTCCTGCGGGAGCGTCAGCGTTTGCAGTTGTCGCCGGCAGGAAAAGTGCTGCTGGACTACGCGGCCAAGCTGTTCGCCTTGCATGACGAGGCCCATGCCGCCGTGCAGGGCGGGCAGCCGGCCGGGGACTTCCTGCTGGGCACGATGTACAGCACGGCGGCGACGCATTTGCCGGACCTGCTGGCGGCTTATCACCGGGCGTATCCGGCGGTGAACCTGCAAGTGCAATCGGGGCCCAGTGGCGAGCTGCTTGAAGGCCTGCTCACCAACCGGCTCGACGCGGCGCTGGTGGACGGCCCGCTGGAGCTCGCGGGGTTGGATGGCGTGCCGTTGTGCGACGAGCGGTTGGTGCTGATTACCGAGGCCGATCATCCACCGGTCCGCAGTGCCCTGGATGTGCAGGGCCGCGCGGTGTTCACGTTCCGGCGTGGTTGTTCGTACCGGATGCGATTAGAGGCCTGGTTTGCCCATGATCACGCGACCATGGGCCGGGCGATGGAAATCGAGTCTTACCAGGGGATGCTGGCGTGTGTGATCGCCGGGTCCGGGGTGGCGTTGATGTCCGAGTCGATGCTGGCCAGCCTGCCGGGCCGCGAGCGGGTATCGGTGCATTCGCTGGCCGAGCCGTTCGCCAGTGCCACCACCTGGCTGATGTGGCGCAAAGGCATGGTCGGGGCCAACCTCAACGCTTGGATTGAATTGCAACAACAGGCCTGGCCGCGAACGCCCATGACGACGGCGCAATCGGCTTGAACTCCGGGAGGTGGATTTGGATCAATTCAGTAACAGATCATTGCAAACTGAGACGAGCATTGCGTAGAACATCGGACTATTATCAGTGCGAAGGGGCCACAGTAATTTGCCGCTCGTACCACCCTGAGGGGGCACCACGATGAAAGAGAAAATCCAGAATTGGCTTCATGACCTGGGTGTTGCGCTTGGCCTGATCGAGCCACCGATGCAACCGATACCGATCCGCACCGATGACGAGCAACGCCGCCGCCAACCGCGCCGCCGGTAAATACGCCGCAGATTATTGGAGAGATCGCAGTCTCAGGCTGTTTCAGTTGAAACAGCCTGAGACTGCGATCTTTTTATTTCCGAAACAAACCTCCTGTGGCGAGGGGATTTAGCGAAACGTCGCACTGCCCCGCTGGGCTGCGAAGCAGCCCTAAAAAGGTCAACTCAATCTGTCAGGCACACCGAGATGTCAGAGTTTGGGACCGCTGCGCGCTCCAGCGGGGATAAATCCCCTCGCCACAGGTGCGTTCGGCTTGATTCAGTTGTTGATCAAACCGCCTTGGCCACCGCACTCGGTCGTGGCGACAACACGCTCACCAGCACAAAACTCACCAGCGCCACGCTCAGGCTGTAGTAGATCGGCGTGTTGGCGTCCAGGCCATCCTTGAGCATGAAGAACAGCGCGGTCAGGAAGCCCAGCGACATGCTGGTGATCGCGCCGGCGGTGGTGGCGCGTTTCCAGTAGATGGCGCCGATCAGCGGGATCAGCATGCCGCCCACCAACAGGTTGTAGGCCAGGGTCAGGGCGCTGATGACGTCGCTGACCACCAGGGCGATCACCAGGACCACCGCCCCCATCAGCAGGGTCGCGATGCGGTTTTCGTGGACGTCGCCACTGCCGCTTTCACGGCCCTGGCGCAGACGGGGCAGCAAGTCCTGGACCACCGTGGTGGACGCCGCGAGCAGGCCCGCTGCGGCGGTGGACATCAAGGCTGCCAGGGCCGCGGCGATCACCAGGCCGCGAATGCCGTTGGGCAGGCTGGTCTGGACGATGCTGGCGAAGGCGTTGTTGACGTTTTCCAGGTCCGGCAGCAAGACCTTGGCCGCCATGCCGATCAACGCACCGGCCAGGCCGTACAGCACGCAGTACAGGCCGGCGGCGGTGCCGGCCACTTTGGCCACGCCTTCACTGCGAGCGGTGAATACCCGCTGCCAGATGTCCTGGCCGATGAAGATGCCGAAGAAGTAGATCAGGAAGTAGGTGAGGATGGTGTCCCAGCCAATCGCGGTGAAATCGAAGTAACTGGCCGGCAATGCCGCCACCATCGCATCCCAGCCACCGGCATCGACGATGGACATCGGCATCAGCAGGAACACCAGGCCAACGGTCATGATCAGGAATTGCACGATGTCGGTGAGGGTTAGCGACCACATGCCGCCGATGGTGGAGTACAGCACCACCACGCCACCGCCCACCAGGATCGACACCCAGAACGGCAAGCCGAACAGCACCTGCATCACGGTGCCGATGGCGATGGTCGAGGTGGCGCCGATCATCAGTGCGTAAACCAGCATGATCAGCGCACTGGCCTGGCGCGCCGCCGGGTTGTAGCGGCGCTCCAGCACCTGGGTCACGGTGTAGATCTTGAGCTTGAGCAACGGCTTGGCGAGGAACAGGCTCAGGCCGACGATGCCCAGGCCGATGGCGCCGCACAGCCAGAATCCGGAAATACCGTAGACGTAGCCCAGGCGCACGGTGCCAATGGTGGACGCGCCGCCCAGCACGGTGGCGGCCATGGTGCCCAGGTAAAAGCCCGGGCCGAGATTGCGTCCGGCGACCAGGTAGTCGTCACGGGTTTTAGCGCGACGCATGCCGTACCAGCCGAGGGCGATCATGCCAGTGGCGTAGAGAAGAACGACGATTAAGTCCAAAGCCATGGTGGCGTGTCTCCGATTGTCTTTTTTATAGGAAGGTCGGGATGAGTGATGCCCTTGTGGCGAGGGGATTCATCCCCGTTGGGCTGCGAAGCAGCCCCCAAATAGCCAACTCAATCTGTCAGGTACCCCGAGGTGTCAGGGTCTGGGAGCGCTGCGCGCTCCAGCGGGGATAAATCCCCTCGCCACAGGTTCTGCGCTCGGCTGGCTTTTGCTCCGCGGATCATCCGGCCCATACACCGCCGCCGGTTCCGGGAATAACCCAAGCAGCACCAGGTACACCACCGAGGCCAACCCCAGGGTCACCGGCAGGCTGATGTCGATCCCGCCGGCCAATTCCCCCAGCGGCCCGACGAACTGCCCCGGCAGGTTGACGAAGCACAACCCCACCAGCGCGCTGGGGATCCATGCCCCGAGGCCGCGCCAGTTCCAGCCGTGGCTGAACCAGTAGCGTCCGCCGGTTTCGCCGCGGGTGAACACTTGCAGGTCGTCCGGGCAGTAGAAGCCGCGGCGTACCAGCAGGCCGATGATCATGATCACCATCCACGGTGTGGTGCAGGTGATGATCAGCACGGCGAATGTGGATACGCTCTGCACCAGGTTCGCCGCGAAGCGCCCGATGAAGATGAAGGCAATCGACAGCACGCCGATCAGCAGCGTCGCCTTGACCCGCGACAGCACCCGTGGGAACACGCTGGACATGTCCAGCCCGGTGCCGTACAGCGACGTGGTGCCGGTGGACATGCCGCCGATCACCGCGATCAGGCACACCGGCAGGAAGAACCAGCTCGGCGAAACCGCCAGCAGGCCGCCCACGTAGTTGTTGGCCGCGATGTAGTCCGGCGCCTTGATCGCCACGATGGTGGCGGTGGCGAGGCCGAACAGGAACGGGATCAACGTCGCCAGCTGCGCAGCGATCACGGCCAGCATGATGCGGCGCTTGGGCGTGTTGCGGGGGATGTAGCGCGACCAGTCACCCAGGAACGCACCGAAGGAAATCGGGTTGCTCATGGCCACCAGCGCCGCGCCGATAAACGCCGCCCAGAAGCCCGGCTGGCCGAGGCTGACGGTGCCGGCGAATTGGCTGTCGAAGGTCGGTGCGAAGGCCAGGATGCCCAGCAAAAACAGCAGGCTGGCGGCCCATACGGCGATGCGGTTGACCCACAGCATGAAGCGGAAGCCGTAGATGCACACCGTCAACACCAGCAGGGCAAACAGGCCGTAGGCCAGGCCCAGGCTCAGGTCGGTTTCCGGTACGCCGATCAGCCGCTTGGCGCCGCCGATCAGCGCGTCCCCCGAACTCCACACCGACAGCGAGAAGAACGCGATGGCGGTCAGCAACGAGAGGAACGAGCCGACGATCCGCCCGTGCACGCCGAAGTGGGCACCGGAAGAAACCGCGTTGTTGGTGCCGTTGAGCGGGCCGAACAGACCCATGGGCGCGAGAATGATCGAACCCACCAGGACGCCCAGCACAATGGCCCAGACCCCAGCCTGGAATGACAGGCCGAACAGTACGGGGAAACTGCCGAGCACGGCGGTGGCGAAGGTATTGGCACCGCCGAAGATCAGGCGAAACAGATCGCCCGGGCCGGCGGTTCGTTCGTGGTCCGGGATCTGTTCGACCCCGAAGGTTTCAATTTGCGTAAGGCTGTTGTCGTTATTGTTATGCATGATCTGCTCCGATCATAAAGGCGCGTCCGTCGTGTGCGGGCGTCACCTGTTGCTAAGGGATTGGCAGCCCTTCCGGCATTGCGGACAAATGTTCGTGGCAGGCCAGCCATAGGCCTTGTTGTTCTTGGCGAAACACAATGGTTTCGCGCTCCTGGCTAAAGTGAAGCTCCCCTTGCATGCGCAGCTCGGTGGCCACGTCATGGATGAAAATCGCCACGTCCCCTTGCAGGCTGACGAAGGCGTTGCTCGAGGTGCATGACAGCACCTCGAAGCCATCCTCGGACCGCCAGCGATCCCACAACGCCTGGTAGGCATCGCGTGACAGCAGGGGCTGTTCGAGGGTGTAGAACACGAAACTCGCATCGGTGGTGAACGCGCCGAAGTAGGCGCCGCGGTCATTACGGGCGAAGGCCGACACCAGATCGGCGGCGGCCTCGAGAACCTGCTGTTGCTCGTTCATGGGCGCCCCTCAGCGATGAACCACACCGGGCAGTACGCAGAGCATCTCGTACAGCAGGTTGGCGCCCAGCAGCGAGGTGTTGCCGGTGGTGTCGTACGGCGGCGAGACTTCTACCAGATCGCAACCGACCAGGTCGAGGCCCTGGCAGCCGCGCACGATTTCGATCGCCTGGATGGTGGTCAACCCACCGATTTCCGGGGTGCCGGTGCCAGGGGCCCAGGCTGGGTCGATACCGTCGATGTCGAAGCTCAGGTACACCGGGCCGCCGCCGACTTTCTCACGCACTTCGGCCATCAGCGGGGCGAGGGATTTGTGCCAGCACTCTTCGGCCTGGACCACGCGGAAGCCCTGGTTGCGGCTCCAGTTGAAATCCTCGGCGGTGTAGCCCTGGGCCCGCAGGCCGATCTGCACCACGCGGTCGCAATCGAGCAGGCCTTCTTCGACGGCGCGGCGGAAGGTGGTGCCGTGGGCGATCTTCTCGCCGAACATGTGGTCGTTCACATCGGCGTGGGCGTCGATGTGCACCAGGCCGACCTTGCCGTGTTTCTTGTGGATCGCCCGCAGGATCGGCAGGGTGATGGTGTGATCGCCGCCCAGCGTCAAGGGGATGACGTTGTGTTCGAGGATCTTGTGGTACGACTCTTCGATGATCCGCACCGCGTCCAGCAGGTTGAAGGTGTTGATCGCCACGTCGCCGATGTCGGCCACGGACAGCGAGTCGAACGGCGCGGCGCCGGTGGCCATGTTGTAGGGGCGGATCATCACCGATTCGGCGCGGATTTCACGGGGACCGAAACGGGTGCCGGCGCGCAGGGAGGTGCCGATGTCCAGCGGCACGCCGACGAACGCAGCGTCCAGGCCGGCAGCGGTTTGCAGATGGGGAAGTCGCATCATGGTGGCGATGCCGCCGAAGCGCGGCATTTCGTTGCCGCCCAGTGGTTGGTGCAGAATCTTGTCCACGGGTAGGGCCTCATCGTTGTTTTATTTATCAGGGGCCGATTCTGCGAAAAGCCGTTGCCGTGAAGAATCGCTGCGGGCAAATACTTAGTTCAGATTTTTCTAAACTAATGGCGGGCGGGGCGATAGACTTCGCGGCAGCACGGTCCCCTGTTTGGATTGGGAAATAGTGGCCCCTGTGGCGAGGGGATTTATCCCCGCTGGGGCGCGAAGCGGCCCTAAAACCTGAAAGCTCGGTGTGTCAGGAAAATGGTATTGGGGCTGCTTCGCAGCCCAGCGGGGATAAATCCCCTCGCCACAAATGTGCATTGACCCGCCTGCATGGAGACGCCCCAATGGCCAACGCTTTACCCGACCTGAAACTGCTGCGCATTTTTGTCAGCGTGGTCCGGCACCAAGGGTTCGCCAATGCCCAACACGAACTCAACCTGTCCACGTCGGCCATCAGCACCTACATGAGCCAACTGGAATCGGCCCTGGGCCTGGTGTTGTGTCATCGCGGCCGGGGTGGTTTCAGCCTGACCAGCAAGGGCGAGTTGTTCCACCAGGAAACCCTGCGCCTGCTGGGCGAGCTCGAAGGGTTCGAGCAATATGCCGCGGCGCTCAAGGGTGAGCTGCGCGGCACCTTGAACCTGGGGGTGATCGACTCCACCGTCAGCGACAAGGCCTTGCCGTTCGCCGAAGCCATTGGCGCCTACAGCCAGGAGCATCCGGCGGTGCATTTGCACCTGTCGGTCATGAGCCCTTATGAGTTGCAACTGGGCGTGCAGGACAATCGCCTGGACCTGGCCATCGGTGCGTTTTCCACACGCATGAGCGGGCTGGTCTACATGCCGCTGTACCGTGAGCAGCACTGGTTGTACTGCAGCAACCGCCACCCGCTGTTCACCGAGCGGCGCATCCCCGAGCAAGTCATCACCCAGCAGCGCATGGTCGGGCGCGGTTACTGGAGCCAGGCCGAACTGGCCCGCCACGGTTTCAAGCACAGCGCGGCGACGGTGGAGAGCATGGAGGCGCAGTTGATCCTGGTGCTGTCCGGCGCCTACGTCGGTTACCTGCCCGAGCACTACGCCCAGGCCTGGGTCGACAAGGGCGACTTGCGCGTGCTGCTGCCGGCGACCTTTGGTTATCAGGCGCCGTTTTCGATGATCGTACGCCGTGGTCGTAGCCGCGAGCCGCTGATCCAGACCTTCCGCGATTTGCTCAAAGCTCAACTGAACCAGGCCTGACCATGTCCAGAATCCATTGCCCGCGTTGCCACAGGCCGCAAAGCCACTGCCTGTGCCCGCTGATCCCCAGCCTCGACAGCCGCACCCGCGTCTTGCTGTTGCAGCATCCCAGCGAAGTGAACCATGCCTTGAACACCGCACGCTTGGCGGCGTTGGGGCTTAACAACGCTGAATTGATCGTGGGCGAGGTGTTCGAGGATTTGCCCCGGTTGCTCAACCCACCGGGGTGTCAGGCGCGGTTGTTGTTTCCGGCTGACGATGCCCAGCCGCTGCAAGTCTATGCGCCCTCCGATGAGCCGTTGCTGCTGGTCGTTCCCGATGGCACCTGGCGCAAGGCGCGCAAGCTGTTGCATCTCAACCCGCTGCTGGCGGCGCTGCCGAGGGTGACGTTGGCCCAGGGCGCCGTGTCCCGTTACCGCTTGCGCAAGGCGCCGGGTCCGGGAGCGTTGTCGACGGTGGAGGCGATTGTCCAGGCGTTGCAGACGCTGGAGGCGCCGGCGAGTTTCGAGGCGTTGTTGAGGCCGTTCGAAGCGCTGATCGAGGGGCAGATTGCGGCGATGGGGGAGCAGACTTACCAGAAGAACCATGGAGGGGCGTGATCGTTCCCACGCTCTGCGTGGGAATGCATCCTCTGACGCTCTGCGTCACATCCGCGAAGGGGACGCAGAGCGTCCCGGGCGGCATTCCCACGCGGAGCGTGGGAACGATCAGTCTCAGCCAAAGCCTACCGCTCGCGCATCGCCTCGGTCCGCGCCTTCAGCACCGGCTTGAGCAAGTAATCCAACACACTCTTCTCTCCGGTAATGATATCCACCGTCGCCACCATGCCCGGAATGATCAGCAAGGGTTTGGCATCCCCGCCCAAGTGATTTTTGTCGGTGCGCACCTGGATCAGGTAGAAGCTGTTGCCCTTGTCGTCGGTGATGGTGTCGGCGCCGATCAGTTCGAGCTTGGCGCTGAGCCCGCCGTAGATGGTGTAGTCGTAGGCGCTGAACTTGACCATGGCTTTCTGGCCCGGGTGCAGGAACGCCACGTCCTGGGGGCGGACCTTGGCTTCGATCAGCAGGTTGTCTTCCAGGGGCACGATTTCCACCATGTCGTTGCCCGGCTGCACCACGCCGCCGATGGTGTTGACCTTCAGTTGCTTGATCACCCCATGCACGGGCGAGACCACCGTAGTGCGGGTCACGCGGTCGTCGATGGCGATGCTCGAGGCGGTGATTTTCGACAGTTCGGTGCGTTTCTCGTTGAGGTCCTTGGCTGCTTCGGAGCGAAAGGTTTGTTCCGATTCGTCGATCTTGCTCTTGATCTCGTTGATCGCCGATTCGGCTCGGGGAATGGCCAGGGTGGTGGCGTTGAGCGAGCCGCGGATTTCCACCGCGCTGCGTTTGAGCCGCAGGATCTCCACCGGTGATACCGCCCCGGTGCGCACCAGCGGGGCGGACATGTTCATTTCTTCTTGCAGCAAGGCCAGGGCCGAGCTGAACTGGCCTTGCTTGGAGCGAAACTCCGCCAGCTCCTGGGTCTTTTGCCGCAGTTGCTCGGTCAGGGTCCGTTGTTCGCTGGCCAGGCGCCGCTGCCGTTGTTCGTACAGCGAGCGTTCGTCCTCGGCCACTTGCGGGGCCTTGGCGATCACCTCCGCCGAAAGATTGAACGGCCGGCCCTCGGCCTCAGCCGACAGGCGCTCGACCTGGGCGGTCAAGGCATAGCGGTCGGCTTCGCTCTCGCCCTTGTTCGACTGATATCGGGTGTCATCCAGGCGCAGCAGGGTGTCGCCCTTGTTTACCATCTGGCCTTCGCGCACGAATATCTCGGTGACGATGCCGCCCTCCAGGTTCTGGATCACCTGGATCTTGCTCGACGGAATCGCTTTGCCTTCGCCGGTGGTGACTTCCTGCAACACCGCCAACTTCGCCCACACCAACCCAGTGACGATCAACCCGGCAGCCAGCCACACGGTAACCCGCGAGCGGCGGGGCGAATCCTGCAGCGTGGCGCCGGCGGTTTCCGGCATGAACTCGCTTTCGGCGCTTTTGCTGAAACTGCCGAAGTAGCTTCGGGCGGTTGAATCCGGTGTTTGGGCAGACATGGGGCGATACCCGTCGGTTGAATGAAATAGAGCCAGGCGCTGCTTTTGTGGCGAGGGGATTTATCCCCGCTGGGCTGCGAAGCAGCCCTAAACCCTGACACCTCGGTGTATCAGACAGATTGAGTTAACTGTCTTGGGGCCGCTTCGCGGCCCAGCGGGGATAAATCCCCTCGCCACAGGTTATGGGAGTGGCATCCGGCAGTTGCGCTTAAACCGCCGCAGAGCCCACCCGTCCCTTGCGCAATGCATCGATCACCGCGTCTTTCGGGCCATCGGCCACGATCCGTCCGTTGTCCAACACCACCAAGCGGTCCACCAGGCTCAGCATTGAGGTGCGGTGGGTGACCAGCAGCACGGTCTTGCCCTGTACATGGGGGTGAAGCTTCTGCCGCAAAACGTCTTCGCTGCTGTTGTCCATGGCACTGGTGGGTTCGTCCAGCAGCAGGATCGGCGGGTCGAGCAGCAAGGCTCGGGCCAGCAGCACGGCTTGGCGTTGGCCGCCGGAGAGCAGTTGCCCGCGCTCGCCTACCGGGCGGTCGAAACCTTGGGGATGTTGGCGCGCCAGTTCGGTGACACCGGTCAGTTCCGCCACTTCCAACATGCGCGCGTCGCTGATGTAACGGGCGCCCAAGGTAAGATTGTCCCGCAGGCTACCGGCCAGCAGCGGCAGGTCATGGGCGACGTAGCCGATCTGTTGGCGCAGGTCGGCAACGTCCAATTGCCGCAGGTCCAGGCCGTCGAGCAGCAGCTGGCCTTCCTCCGGCGCATAGAAACCCATCACCAGGCGCGCCAGGGTGCTCTTGCCCGAGCCACTGCGGCCGATGATCCCGACCCGTTCGCCGGGCTTGAGGCTGAAGCTGATGTTCGCCAGTGCTGGGCTGCTCTGGCCGTTGTAGTGGAAGGTCACGCCGCTGACGTCCAGCGCGCCCTGCAACTGGGTGCGATCCAGCGGCCGTTGTTTGGCATCGCGTTCCTGGGGCAGCGCCATCAGGGCATCGGTGCTGCGCATGGTGAGCTGGGCTTGCTGGTAACGGGTGATCAGCCCGGCGATCTGCCCGAGCGGGGCGAGCACCCGGCTGCCGAGCATGTAGGTCGCCACCAGCGCGCCGACGCTGAGGTTGCCGGCGATGATGCTGTAGACCCCGGCGACGATGGTCGCCATGCCGGCCAGTTGTTGCAGGAACAACGTGCCGTTGGTCGCCAGAGCCGAGAGGTTGCGCGCGTGGCTGTCCAGGCGGGTGAGGGCACCGTGGGTGCTTTCCCATTGATGCTGGCGCTCGCTTTCGGCGCTGCAGGCCTTGAGGGTTTCCAGGCCGCCGAGGGTTTCGATCAGCAGAGCCTGGCGCTGGGCGCCGAGGGCCAGGCTTTTTTGCACGGTGTCGCGCAGGCGCACCTGGATGATCATCGCGAAGACAATGGTGATTGGAAACGCCACCACTGGAATCACCACCAGCCAGCCGCCCAACAGGCCGATCACCACCAGCATCAGCAGGGCGAAGGGCAGGTCGATCAGGCTGGTGAGGGTCACCGCCGTGAGGAATTCGCGCAGGCCCTGGAAGTCGTGGATGCTCTGGGCGAAGCCGCCGATGGTCACGGGCTTGGCCTTCATCGCCATGCCGGTGATGCGCTCGAACAGGGTGGCGGAGAGAATCACGTCGGTTTTCTTGCCGGCGGTGTCCAGCAGATGGGCGCGCACCACCCGCAACACCAGTTCGAAACCGGTGCCGATCAACAGCCCCACGGCCAGCACCCACAAGGTCGACGTGGCCTGGTTCGGCACCACGCGGTCGTAGGTCTGCATGACGAACAGCGGCACCATCAGGCCTAGCAGGTTGATCAGGAAACTCGCCAGGATCGCGTCGCTGTACAGCCAGCGCGAGAGTTTCAAGGTGTCGCGAAACCACGCCTCGACCCGCGGCACCAAGGGCGAGCGCAGGTCTTCGAGTTCATGGCGCGGCCGGGCGAATAGCGCCTGGCCGCTGTAATCGGTGGTCAGTTCCTCGCGGCTGACCCACTGCTCGCCACCATCGGCTTCGCTGGGCAGGATCAGTGCCTTGCCATCCTCGCCCCAGCGCCGCAAGACCGCGCAACGGCCCCCCGCCAGGATCAGCATCACCGGCAGGTTCAGGGGGGAGATGTCCGCCAGCTCACGACGCAACAGCCGCGCCTGCAAGCTTGCCCGGGCCGCTGCGCGGGGCAGCAGGTCCAGGCTCAAGCGTTGGTGCGCCATAGGGAGCCCGGCGCTGAGGCTGGCGCGGCTGACCGTCGCGCCATGGAGTTTGCAGAGGATCAACAGGCCGTCCAGCAAGGGATCATCGAAATTCAGGCGCGGATCAGCGCCAAGGGTTGCGGGTTCCATGCTGGTCACAGTGTTCGCTCCCATTTTTTTTGGAGGGGGCTACTTCAGTTCCGGCAGCCGAGCCTGGTTCTTGACCTCGGTCTGCGCGACCGTATCGGCCGGCAGCACGATCCGTTGTTTGTGCAACAGCAGGCCCATGTTCGCCAGCACCCGGTACATCGAGTACTCCTCGGTGTAACGCACCTCGGTGTAGCGACGGTTGGCGTTGTACAGCTCGTTTTCGCTGTCGAGCAGGTCGAGCAGGGTGCGCTGGCCGAGACCGAACTGATCCTGGTATGCGGCGCGCACACGGGCGGTGGTGTCGGCATATTCGCGGGCGGTGGGGGTCTGTTTGCGGGCGTTGAGCATCGCGTTCCAGGCCAGGCGCGTGTCTTCGTTGAGCTGGCGCAGGGCATTGTTGCGGATGTCCATGGCCTGGTTGATCTGGTGGGCGTTGGACGCCAACCGCGCCTTGTCGCTGCCACCGCGGAACAGGTTGTAGTTCATCACCACGCCGACCCGCCAGTTGTTGTCGTGGCCTTCTTCGCCACCGATGTTGTTGTTGGCGCCCACCGCCGCCTCGGCGTCGAAGCGTGGGTAGAACGGCGACTTCGCCACTTCGTACTGGCTCTCGGCGGACTGTATGTCGGCCTGGGCCGATTTCAGGTAGGGGTTGTTGTCCACCATGCTTTGCTGGGCTTCGCGCAGGTCGGCGGGGATTTCGCCTTTGGTCGAGGGCGGTGTCTCCAGCTCATCGGGCATGCGTCCGACCACGCTGTAGAAGTTGGCCTCGGCGTCGGCCAGGTCGACCTGGGCGGTGTCGTAGTTGTTTTCCGCCAGGGCCCGACGGGCGTTGGACTGGTCGGAGTCGGCGTTGCTGCCCACCCCACGTTCGGTGCGCAGGCCGATCTGGTCGTTGACCCGCATGTGCGCTTGCAGGTTGTTCTTGGCCAGGGTCACCAGCTCGCGGCGCTTGAGCACTTCCAGGTAGACCTCGATGGTACGCAGCGCCAGGTCCTGGGCGGTGCCTTGGGCGTAATAGGCCCGGGAGTTGACCACGCCCTGGGTGCGCTCCACTTCATTGGCGGTGTTGAACCCGTCGAAGATCATCTGCCGCAGGCGCAGTTCCGATTGGGTGTAGTTCAGGATATTGGTGTGGTGATTGCCCAAGGCCCGGGTGTTGGTGTTGTCGCTATAGCCACGACCGTAACCGGCATTCAAATCCACCGATGGGAAAAAGCCCCCTCGGGCGACCTTGACGTCTTCATTGGCCGACAGACGGCTGTCCACCCGTTGTGCCAGCTCTGGGTGAGTGGCAATGGTGCTCTGGATCGCCTCGGTCAAGGACATTGCCTGCGCCTGAGAAGAGCAGGCCATGGCCAGTAAAACCGCGCTGCAGAGGGGGGTTAGAACGCGCATGGGGTGCATCTCCTGAGGTCCGTAGTGCTTCGCTTGTCGCCAAAATATTGACGTGTTAAAGATCAAAACCGTTTCAACCTTGTAACAACACAGCTAAGAACATCCTGAGCAAAACCTAAGAAGAATTTCTCATAAGGCTTATGCCGAAAAAAACTTATGTGCTTGAAAAAAACCGGCACATTGTTCAGAGCGAAAGCCTTTGAATCTGCGGGTTGCGACGGCTTTTAGGCGTCAATAAAAGTTCCATGCAAATTTTTAAACGATGTGAAGAAGTGTCGAAAGCGCGATCTGTGAGGTGGTTTTTGGTGACGGTTTTTTGTCATTTTGGCGAATTGCCAGCACCTTCTGCTTTCACGAAAGCTGGCAGATTTTCCAGCTTTTTGGATCGCCAAACCTGAGGACGGATTCTTCACCCAGACACGTGCCGATTGCGGTCGGCAACGGAGGAAATGCACATGGCAGCGCTCATCGGTATCGTCAGCAAAATAGTCGGGCAAGTTTTCGCAGAAGCGGCCGGTGGCCTGCGGCGGCCTCTGGTCGAAGGCGATCGGCTTTATGCCGGCGAACACCTGGTCACCGGTGCCGAAGGGGCGGTGGCTGTCCATATGCAGAACGGCCGGACGTTGACCCTGGGCCGCGAAAGCAACCTGACCCTGACCCCGCAATTGCTCGCCAACCATGCGCCGCATGTCGACACGCCTGACGCGGCGACACCGAGTAACGCGCAACTGACCGATGTGCAAAAGCTGCAGCAAGCCATCGCCGCCGGTGCCGACCCGACCCAGACCGGTGAAGCCACGGCCGCCGGCCCCGAGGGTGGCAACCCGGGGGGCGTGGGCGGTGGGCACAGTTTTGTGCTGCTGGAAGAAGTTGGCGGGGAGGTCGATCCGCAGATCGGTTTTCCGACGGCCGGGTTCAACGGGATTCCCGAGTTTCCACAACTGCGCCTGGCCGGTGATCCGGACAACACGGGCGACGATGCAACCGTGCCGCCGGTGACACCGGACAACCCGGTGACCCTCGACGGGGTCAATGTCGAGGGTGGCGAACTGACCACCAACGAGGCCAATCTGGCCGATGGTTCGGCCAGCAATCCGGGGGCGTTGGTGCAAAGCGGCACCTTCACGGTTTCCGCGCCTGACGGGCTGAGCAGCCTGAGCATCGGCGGCATCAACGTGATCACTGGCGGCGTGCCCACGGGCTTCCCGCAAACCATCACTTCGGCGCTGGGCAACACGTTGACTATCACCGGCTATGACCCGGCCACGGGGGTGGTCAGCTACACCTACACCCTGACGGACAATGAAACCCATCCTGCCGGCGGTGGTGCCAACAACATTACCGAGCAGTTCCCGGTAGTGGCCGTCGACACCGACGGCGACACGGCCACCGGTACCCTGGACGTCAACATCACCGATGACGTACCCCAGGCGATCGACGACAGCCACGCCAACACGGCGTCGGAAACCCTGGTGACCCTCACCGGCAACGTATTGCCCAACGACCATCAGGGCGCCGACCGGATCCCCACCGGTCCCGACAGCGGGCCGATCATCGGCGGCACGTTCACCGGCACCTACGGCACCCTGGTGCTCAACCCCAACGGCACGTACATCTACACCCTGAACACCAGCGACCCGCAATTCGTCGCGTTGCACGGCGGGGGCAGCGGCACTGAGACGTTCACGTACACGCTGACCGATGCCGATGGCGACACCAGCACCGCGAACCTGGTGCTGCAAGTGCATAACAACGACGA
>NZ_FPIX01000005.1:107906-221536 GCF_900119205.1 Pseudomonas sp. NFACC16-2
AACGTTGTCACGGGTGGTGTAGCAGCCGGTTTCCCACAATCGATTATCACCGCACTCGGCAATACGCTGACCATCACCGGCTACAACGCCAGCACGGGCGTGGTCAGCTACAGCTACACCTTGCTGGATAACGAAGCCCATCCCAACGCCAGCGGCACCAACAGCGTGAGCGAGCAGTTCGCGGTCGTCGCCACCGACGACAACGGCACCACGGCCAACGGTAACCTGGACGTGAACATCGTCGACGACTTGCCTAAAGCCGTGGACGACAGCAACGCCAGCACGGCTTCGGAAACCCACCTGACCCTGACCGGCAGTGTGCTGACCAACGACACCCAAGGTGCGGATCACGTGGCGTCTGGCCCAATTACGCCCGGCACTTTTACCGGTACTTACGGCACCTTGGTTCTCAACGCCGACGGTTCCTATACCTACACCCTCAACACCGCTGACGCCGATTTCAAAGGCTTGCACGGTGGTGGTGATGGCAGCGAAACCTTCACCTACACCCTGACCGACGCCGATGGCGACACCAGCACCGCGAACCTGGTGCTGCAAGTGCACAACAACGACGACCCGGTGATCATCACCGGCCTCGACACCGACGGCGGTGAGCTGACGGTTCAGGAAAAAAACCTCAGCGACGGCAGCAGCCCGGATGCATCGGCCTTGACTCAAAACGGCACCTTTACCGTGACCGCGCTGGACGGTGTGCAGACCCTGAGCGTGGGCGGCATCAACGTCGTCACCGGCGGCGTGGCGGCGGGTTTCCCTCAGTCGATTACCACCGCACTCGGCAACACGCTGACCATCACTGGCTACAACGCCAGCACCGGGGTGGTCAGCTACAGCTACACCTTGCTGGACAATGAAACCCATCCCAACGCCAACGGTGCCAATAGCGTTAGCGAGCAATTCGCCGTAGTGGTCACCGACGATAACGGCACCACGGCCAACGGCAATCTGGACGTGAACATCGTCGATGACCTGCCGACCGCCCATGCCGACTCCGCCTCGGTGGATGAGGGCGGGACGGTCAGTGGCAACGTCCTGAACAACGACGAAGGTGGTGCCGACGGACCGGCTGCGAGTGGTGCCGTGATCGGTGTGCGTGCAGGCAACGACACCTCGACGCCGGCGATTGGTGGCTTGAACACCCAGATCAACGGCACCTACGGCTACCTGACCCTGGATGCCAATGGCAACGCCGTCTATCACAGCAACCCGAACACCGTCAGCGCCCCGGGCGCGACCGATATCTTCACCTACACCGTGCGTGATGCCGACGGTGACGAAAGCACTACCACCATCACCATCGATGTCCACGATATCTGCCTCGTCGCCACGCCCGACCACGAAATCAGCGTCTACGAAAAAGCCCTCGACCTGAACCAGGACGGCCAGGACCTGGCCCCCGGCACTGTCACCGGCAGCGACCCGAGCGCCACCAGCGAGACCGCCAGTGGCAGCCTTGTCGGCTCTATCAGTGGTGCCGTTGGCGCCGTGACCTTCGCGCTGGTGGGCAGCGCCAACGGTGCCTACGGTCAACTGTCGCTTCAGCCCGACGGTACCTACACCTACACCCTGACGGCGCCAGCGACCACCACGCCTCACGCCAACGATGGTCCGAACGTGTTGAGCGAAAGCTTCACCTACCAGGCCACGGACTCGTTAGGCAACACGGTCACCAGCACCATCATCATCGACGTCGTCGACGACGTGCCCAAGGCCCATGCCGATTTCGCCTCGGTGGTAGAGGGCGGCACGGTCAATGGCAACGTGCTGGACAACGACGTACTCGGTGCGGACGGCGGCGCAATCATCGGCGTGCGTGCCGGCAACGACACCTCGAACCCAGCCATCGGCGGCCTCAATAGCCAGATCAATGGCACCTACGGCTACCTGACACTGGACGCCAACGGCAACGCCGTCTACCACAGCAATCCCGATGCTGTCGGCGCACCAGGCGCGACCGATGTCTTCACCTATACCGTGCGGGATGCCGATGGTGATGAAAGCACGACAACCATCACCGTCGACGTGCACAACAGCTGCCTCATCGCAGAAACCGACCATGACGTGACCGTCTACGAAAAAGCCTTGGACCTGACCCAGGACGGCCAGGATCTAGCCCCTGGCACCGTCACCGGCAGCGATCCGAGCGCCACCAGCGAAACTGCCAGCGGTACCTTGGTCGGTTCAGTCAGCGGTGCCACTGGCGCCGTCACCTTCACCCTGGTAGGCAACGCTACCGGCGCCTACGGCCAACTGCTGCTCCACCCGGACGGTTCCTACACCTACACCCTGACCTCGCCAGCCAACACCACGCCCCATGCCAACGATGGCACGAATGCGCTGAGCGAAAGCTTCACCTATCAGGCCACGGACTCCCTGGGCAACAGCACCACCGGCAGCCTGGTGGTCAGCATCGTCGATGACGTACCAAAGGCTGTCGCGTCCGAGCGTTCGGTCACGGCGGTGGAGGTCGATTCGAACCTGCTGATCGTGCTCGACGTGTCCGGCAGCATGGCCGATGACTCCGGTGTGCCGGGGCTTTCGCGGCTGGACCTGGCGAAACAGGCGATCAGTGCCTTGCTCGATAAATACGATGACCTGGGGGATGTGAAAGTCCAGCTCGTGACGTTCAGCAGCAGTGCCACCGACCAGACGTCGGTGTGGGTCGACGTGGCGACTGCCAAGTCGCTTCTCTCCAGCCTGTCGGCGGGTGGTGGGACCAATTACGACGCGGCAGTGGCGACGGCCAAGACTGCGTTTGTCACGTCCGGGCAACTGACCGGCGCGCAGAACATTGGCTACTTCTTCTCGGACGGCAAGCCCAATTCTGGCCTTGAAACCGGCACGGCAGATGAGGCGGCGTGGAAAGCCTTCCTCGATGCCAATGGCATCAAGAACTACGCCATTGGCCTGGGCGACGGTGTCAGTAACGACTACCTCGACCCGCTGGCTTACGACGGCAGCGCTCACACCAACACCAACGCAGTGGTGGTCACCGACCTGAACCAGCTCAATTCGGTGCTCTCCGGCACGGTGCAGGGCGCGCCGGTTACCGGCAACCTGTTGGGCGAAGGCGGTTCGTTTGGCGCCGATGGCGGGTTTGTCAAAAGCCTGGTGGTCGATGGCACCACGTACAGCTATGACCCGGCGGCCAACGGCGGCCAGGGCGCACTGAGTGCCAGTGGTGGGGTCAACCATGGCAGTTTCAATACGGCCACCAACACGCTGAGCATTGCCACCGCCCATGACGGTACCCTGGTGGTCAACCTTGACACCGGTGCATTCAGCTATACCTCCCAGACAGCCACCAGCACATTGATCACCGAAAACATCGGCTACACCGTCAGTGACAACGATGGCGACCTGGCAAGCTCCAGCCTGGTGATCAACGTCGTACCCAACAGCCCACCGATAGCGGCTGACGACAACATCATCACCAACGTGCTGTCGGGCAACATCGTGGTCCCGGGCGAATTGCTGCTGGGCAACGACAGCGACGCCAACGGCGATCCGCTCACCGCGTCACCCACCAGTTTCAATACCGGTTGGACCGCCAAAGGCGGGGACTTCACTGGCAGCACCGGCACGGTCAGTTTTACCGGTAACAACGTGCAATCGATCAACCTCAGTCGCAGCGCTTTCGTCGCCAATACCGCGAGCATGACGGCGATGTTGGTGGTCAGCGGTGCACTGGGGATGGTGTCCAATAACAACACCAACGATGAAGATCGGCTCAATATCAGCCTCAAACAGGGCGAAACCCTCACCCTGGACCACAACCTGTCGGCCGGTCGCATTGCAATGGTGTATTCGCTCAACGGCGGGCCATTCATTGCGATCAACGATGGGGCATCTTTCACCGCGGCAGCGGATGGCAATTACCAGATCCACGTCACCAATATCGCCAATCCCGGCGGCGGTAATTCCAACGCTGCGGAGAACTATCAACTGACCCTCACCGTTGACTATTCCGGGGCGCAAGACAAAACACCGGACTACCACGACAGCTACACCGCCAGCGACAACCATGGCGGCAGTGACAGCGCAGCGGTAGGCATCAGCTACCAGGCGGGCCATACCCTGACGGGCACCAGTGGTGACGATGTGCTGTTGGCTGGCAACGGCGACAACATCCTCAACGCCGGCGACGGCAACGACGTACTCAGCGCCGGTTCGGGCAACAACACCCTGAATGGTGGGGCCGGCAATGACCTGCTCTACAGCGGCGCTGGCAACGACCTGCTCGATGGCGGTACGGGCAACGATACCGTCAGCTACGCCCACGCCACGTCGGCAGTCACGGTGAACCTGGGCCTGTTGGCGGCGCAGAACACCTTGGGCGCGGGCACCGATACATTGAGCCGCATCGAAAACCTCGTGGGCTCGAACTTCAACGACACCCTCACCGGCGACGATGCGAGTAACCGCCTCGACGGTGGTCTGGGCCATGACGTGCTCAATGGCGGTGGCGGCAATGACCTGCTGATCGGCGGCCTGGGCAACAACACCCTCACTGGCGGCAGCGGTGCCGATACCTTCCAATGGCAGGCAGGCAACAGCGGCCACGACGTGATCACGGACTTCGCGCCCGGCATCGACAAGCTCGACCTGTCCCAGTTGTTGCAGGGGGAGAATGGCAGCGCGGCGTCACTGGACGATTACCTGCATTTCAGCGTGAGCGGCAGCGGGGCGTCGGTCATTACCAGCATCGACGTCAGCGCCATTGCCGGTGCCACGCCGAACCAGACCATCGACCTGGCCGGCGTCAACCTCGCCAGCCATTACGGCGTCACACCCGGCGCAGATGGAATGATCGCGGGTGCAGATACGGCGACCATCATCAACGGGATGTTGAATGACCACTCGTTGAAGGTGGACACGGTGTGAGGTGAGCTGAAATAACAAAACCCGCGATTTCCGGTCTGGAAATGGCGGGTTTTGTCATTCTTGCGGTTTGAAGAAAGGGCTGCTGGACACACAAACCCCTGTGGCGAGGGGATTTATCCCCGTTCGACTGCGCAGCAGTCGCAAACCGGCGGGCGAGGTGTACCTGGTGTACCGCGTGGGCTGGTTTTGGGGGCTGCTTCGCACCCCAACGGGGATAAATCCCCTCGCCACAGGGGGGCTGGCATCCCGGGCAGGTTCGGTTTCAAGGCTTGCGCAGCGTCTTTTGCCTGAGGATATAAACCGTTACCAGCACCGCACTGGTGAGCATGAACCCCCGGGCCCACGGCAGGGGCACCAGGTAGCAGGAGAAGAGGATGCTCGCCCACATCAGCCCGATGGCATAGACCTTACCCTTGAGCGGGATGCCGTTGCCACTGAGGTAGTCGCGAATCCACGGGCCGAGGCGGGGATGTTCTACCAGCCATTGGTAGAAGCGCGGCGAACTGCGGGCGAAACAGGCCGCCGCCAAGAGCAGGAAAGGGGTGGTGGGCAATACGGGAACGAAGATGCCGATGACCCCCAGCGCTACGCTCAGCCAGCCAATGGCCAACAGAACGTAACGCAGAATCAGCGGGCGATTGCCAATGGGCGAGGGCACCCGGTCACTCAGTGGTGGCGAGGCTTGAGGATCGCCGGTTTCTCGTCCGGTGCGTTGCACAGCAGGTACAGGGCCGTGAGGGCTTCGGGGATCTGGACGATCATGTCGTCCATCAGGTTGGCGTCGGCGGCGATGTCGGAAAACTCCGGTTGCTCGTCGAACAGACCGGAACCGACCATGATCGGCAGCAGCATTTCGCTGACTTCCTCTTCGGCGGTTTCGAACCAGGCGGCTTCGCGCAGGAACACGCCCTCCATGAAGCCGATGCACCAGCCACGCAGTTCCGAATCGTCCGGGTCATCGCCCAGGTCCAGGTCGCACGGCAGTTCGAACTCTTCGTCGGAAGCCAGTTGGCGGGCGATGTGGGCCTTGAGGCCGACCAGCGTGGCTTCGATTTCGGCACGCTGGGCTTCGTCGCTGTAATGCGGCTCTTCGGCGAACAGGGCATCGATCCACTCACGGTCCGGCACCGTTTCTGCGCAGATGGACAGGGCGGTCAGATAGCCGTGAGCGGCCACGTAGTCCAGCGCCTCTTCGTGCAGCTCATCGGCGTCGAGGAAGACTTGCAGGCGGGTCAGTTGCTCAGCGAAGGACATTACGGGCTACCTTGGGGAATAAACAATGCGGGAATTCTAGGCCTTCTTGAGCGCCCAGGCCAGCCGCGTGGCGTATTTGCCTTGCCGGTGGGGGCTGGGTTGCCCAAGAGCCGGGGGGCATACCGAAGAAGGTGGGCCGGACCGGTCCCTGTGGCGAGGGGATTTATCCCCGTTGGGCTGCGCAGCAGCCCCTCTCGGTTTATTCAGTTGGATCGCACACTCAAGTGACCATTTTGGGTCTGCTGCGCAGTCCAGCGGGGATAAATCCCCTCGCCACAAATACAGTATTCGGCTTCCTTGCTTTCAACGTCCGAAGCACCTCTTGTCAGCAGCGCCCTTCGCAACGAAGGCCTCGGGTATACTGCCGCGTTTTGTGATGCCCTGCGGCGTCCCGCCGGTTCGAAACGCGCACTTACGATTTGCCGGTGCAGCGTTTGTGATTCTGAACCAGCCTTGCAGGGATGTTTCGGTGATTTTTGGAGTTTCTATGCTCGAACAGGCTCAACGCGTCCTCAAGGACATCTTCGGCTACGACAGTTTCCGTGGCCGCCAGGGTGCCATTATTGAGCGCGTGGCCAGCGGTGGCGATGCCCTGGTGCTCATGCCCACCGGCGGCGGCAAATCCTTGTGCTTCCAGGTACCGGCGTTGTTGCGCAACGGCCTGGCCGTGGTGGTCTCGCCACTGATCGCATTGATGGACGACCAGGTTGCGACCCTCGAGGAACTGGGGGTTGCCGCGGCTTCGCTGAACTCCACCCTCAGCGCCGAGCAACAGCGGGACCTGGCGACACGCATCAGGCGCGGCGAAGTGAAGATGTTGTACCTGGCCCCGGAACGCCTGGTGCAGCCGCGCATGCTGGCGTTCCTGCAGAGCCTGGAAATCGCCCTGTTCGCCATCGACGAAGCCCACTGCGTGTCCCAATGGGGCCATGATTTCCGTCGTGAATACCTACAACTGGGGCAACTGGCGGAACTGTTCCCCGACGTGCCGCGCATCGCCCTGACCGCCACCGCCGACAAGCGCACCCGCGAGGAAATCGTCGAGCGCCTGCACTTGCAGGATGCCGAGCGCTTCCTGTCCAGCTTCGACCGTCCGAATATTTTCTACCGCATCGTACCCAAGGAGCAGCCGCGCAAGCAGTTGCTGGCGTTTCTCGCCGAACGTCGCAGTGATGCCGGCATCGTCTACTGCCTTTCGCGCAAGAAGGTCGATGAAGTGGCGGCGTTTCTGTGTGAGCAGGGGTTCCCGGCGTTGCCGTATCACGCCGGCCTGCCCAACGACCTGCGGGCCTATCACCAGAAGCGCTTCCTCAACGAGGAAGGCCTGATCATGGTGGCCACCATTGCGTTCGGCATGGGCATCGACAAGCCCAACGTGCGTTTTGTCGCGCACCTGGACCTGCCCAAGTCCCTCGAGGCGTATTACCAGGAAACCGGGCGTGCCGGTCGTGATGGCTTGCCGGCCGACGCCTGGATGGCCTACGGCCTGCAAGACGTGGTGATGCTCAAGCAGATGTTGCAGAGCTCCGAAGGTGATGAGCGCCACAAGCGCCTGGAGCAGCACAAGCTCGACGCGATGCTCTCGCTGTGCGAAGAAACCCGCTGCCGGCGCCAGACCCTGCTGGCCTATTTCGACGAAGACATGCCCCAGCCCTGTGGGCATTGCGACAACTGCGTCGATGGCGTGGAAACCTGGGACGCCACCGAGCCGGCCCGCCAGGCCTTGTCGGCGATTTTCCGCACCGGCCAGCGCTACGGTGTCGGGCATCTGGTGGACGTGTTACTGGGCAAGGACAACGAAAAGGTCCGCAGCTTTGGCCACCAGCACCTGTCGGTGTTCGGTGTGGGCAAGGCGCGCACAGAGAGTGAGTGGCGTTCATTATTCCGACAGCTGGTGGCCCGCGGTCTGGCCGATATCGACCTGGAAGGCTACGGCGGCCTGCGCCTGAGTGCGACTTGCCGGCCATTGCTCAAGGGTGAAGTCACCCTCGAGCTGCGCCGCGACCTCAAGCCGGCAACGGCGGTCAAGAGCAGCAAGAGCCAGGCCAGCCAACTGGTGCGTGGCGAAGAGCGCGATCAATGGGAAGCCTTGCGGGCCTTGCGGCGCAAGCTGGCCGAGGAGCACGGCGTCCCGCCGTACGTCATCTTCCCCGATTCGACGCTGCTGGAAATGCTCCGCAGCCAGCCCACCTCCCTGGCGGAAATGGCCCGGGTCAGTGGTGTGGGTGCGCGCAAGCTGGAGCGGTATGGCGAGGCCTTCCTCCAGGTCCTGGGCGGCGAGGCCGAAGCACCGAAAGCGGTGGCCGATGTACGCCACGAACTCATCACACTGGCCCGGGCCGGCATGACGCCGTTGCAGATCGCCGGGCAACTGCAGTGCTCGGAAAAGAACGTCTACACGATGCTGGCCGAGGCCATTGGCAAACAGCAGTTATCCCTGGAACAGGCACTGGATCTGCCCGAGGAACTGATGGGTGAAGTGCAGGATGCCTTCCTGGACGGCGAAGGCGAGTTACCACCAGTGTCTGAAGTTGCCGCACTGTTTGTCGGACGGGTTCCCGAAGGCGTGTTGTATTGCGTCAGGGCTGCATTGCAGTCGGAATTTGAAGTCTGATCAGTAAGTTGCGTTCCTTTAACGATTCAGTACAAGGCGAGCCTTGCTTGAATCCAAAGCTCATGCTTAGCTGACTAATAATTAGTTTTTCTCTATTTCAGATCTGATGAGTTTTTTTATGCCGTTAACCGATCAACACCGTTTTGGCATGCAGTTGGCGCAAATGTCTCGAGGCTGGCGTGCCGAACTGGATCGTCGCCTGGCCGGGCTGGGCCTGTCCCAGGCGCGTTGGCTGGTGCTGTTGCATCTGGCCCGTTTCGAACAGGCGCCGACCCAGCGTGAATTGGCCCAGAGCGTCGCCGTCGAAGGACCGACCCTGGCCCGGTTGCTCGACAGCCTGGAAACCCAGGGGCTGGTGCAGCGACAGGCCGTGGCCGAGGACCGCCGGGCCAAGAAAATCGTGCTCTGCGCACCGGCCCTACCGTTGATCGAACAAATCGAAACCATTGCCACGCAATTGCGTCGTGAGCTGTTCGAAGGGGTCGATGAAGCGGACATGCGCGTGTGCATGCGGGTCCACGGTACGATCCTGGCCAACCTGGAAAAATCCTGAGGCATATCCCTGGCGCCAGACTTTTGAGATTCGGCGATTAGCGAACTATAACCAGTACTAAGTGATCGTATTGGATGCGTTTACGCTCAGTCTGGTAGTCGAAAGGGATACCCATGCTTGAAAGTTTGCAGTCCACGTTGCGCGGTTGGGTCAACGTGTCGGTCGTCGTGGGTGCCCTGGGATATTCGGCCTTGGCGTCGGCGCTGGGGCTGGGGGACATAACGCTTCACTCCGCCCTGAACCAGCCGTTGCGCGCCGATATCGCCCTGGTCGATGTGGCCGGGATCGGCGAGGGCGATCTGTCGGCCAGCCTGGCGAGCCCGGACGATTTCAGTCGTGCGGGTGTGGAACGGGCGTTTTTTCTCAACAACCTGCGCTTCACGCCGGTCTTGCGCGGGGAGCGCAGCTTCATTCGGGTGACCTCCAGCAAACCGGTGGAGGAACCCTTTCTCAACTTCCTGGTGCAGCTCGATCAGCCCAACGGGCGCCTGCTGCGCGAATACACCGTGCTGATCGACCCGCCGGGCACACCGGGTATCGTGCCTGTCCGTGACGAACCTTCCGAGGCCCCGCCGTCCATCAAGCCGCCCCCGGCGGTACAGGGCAAGCGCTACACCGTGGTGCCGGGGGACAATCCCTGGCTCATCGCCAAACGCCTGCATGACGCCGGCAGCAACGCGTCGATCAATGAGTTGATGCAAGGCATCCAGGCCTTGAACCCCGGCAGCGACCGGCTTTCCATCGGCCAGCGCTTGTTGTTGCCCGATTCGGCCGTGCTGCCGACGTCGGCTGCAACCCCGGCCGGCCAGGCCCCAGCCGCGTCCGATGAGCAATTGGCCGCCAGCGTGCTGCAAAACCAGCAGCAACAGAAGACTATCGAGCAACTGCAGGCCCGGCTCCAGGCCCAGGACGAGGAAGTCGCTGGCCAGCGCAAGCAGATCAGCGAATTGCAGGCCCGGCTGGCCGAGGTAGCGCCAGCCCCTGTTGCATCGACGCAACCGCAACCGGCGGTTCCTGCATCGGAACCGGCGTCGAACGCGCAACCCGGTGCAGAACCGGTAGCAGAACCAGTAGCAGAGCCAGAGGGCATCAATTGGACATGGGTGGCGGGGCTGGTGGGCCTGCTGGGGTTGCTGGCGCTGTTACTGTTCGTTCGGCGTCGGCAGCAGCAGGCCGAGTTGGAACCGATGACCGGGCGTCCCGAGCCGATGCTGGAGGAGGGCGACGAAACCTTTGCTTCAATCCCCGATACGGAGCCGTCCGAGACCGCGGCATCGTTCAATAACGGTGACACGCCCCTGGGTGATGTGCTGGAGGGCGTCGGGATCTACCTGACCTACGGTCGATTCACCGAGGCCGCAGGGTTGTTGCGCGCCGCGTTGCTGGCGGAGCCGGAACGCACCGACCTGGGCCTCAAGTTGCTCGATGTACTGGGCAAGCAGGGCGATGTCATCGGTTTCCAGGCCCAGGAGCATCATCTACAGGCACAGGGTATCGATGCCGGGACGTTGGAGGAGGTCCGTGGGCGCTACCCCAAGGTTTCCATGATCGCCGCGCCGACAGTGGCGTCGATACCGCCTCAGGTACCGGTTCTTTCATCTGCTCCGGCACCGACACCTGCTCCTGAACGTGAGCCGGTGCCCGGTGACGAGTTCGAGTTGGACCTGGATGCGCTGTCCATGGAAACCAGCTGGGACCTCGCCGATGCCCAGGACAACACTGCCGATAAAGAGGCTGTTTCACCTTATGCCGCCGAGAGCTTTTCGCTTTCAGGTTTTGACGAACCGGACCTGCAATGGGAAGCGCCACTGGAAACCGAGTCGTTGGACGATGCCTTCCTCGACAGCTTTGCCGACGAAGAACAGTCGCTGGAGCTTGAGCCACTGGCCCTTGAACCTGTTTCCCTGGACACCCTGCCCCTCGAGCCTCAGGCCCCGGAACACTCGGTCAAGCTGGAACAGGCACAGAATTGCATCGACGATGGAGACCTGAAAACCGCCGTCTCCCTGCTTGAAGAACTGCTCGAGGAGGGTGACGAACCCCTCAAGCAGACCGCCCGGGTGCTGCTGGCGGGGATTCGCTAGATCCCTCGAGGCTGTAGCGGCTGGCCTCTTCGCGAGCAAGCTCGCTCCCACAGCCATCTGCGCCCCCATGTGGGAGCGAGCTTGCTCGCGATGACGGTCTGTCAGGCTATCAACCCATCCCAGGTAAACGCCTACCCCTCAAAACGTCTGCCCGAGGTTCAGGTACACCGCCTGTTCATCATCGTCGTTAACGCCATAGCTGAAATTCAGTGGCCCCAGCGGTGTATCGAAGCCCAGGAAAATGCTGGCGGCGTTGATGTAGCCGCTGTCGAATTCGTTGTCGTTGTTCCAGGCCCTGCCGCGTTCCAACGAGCCGCCGATGTACAGCGGGAAGTCCAGTGGCAGATAGGCCCGCGGTGTGAGGCGGCGGTAATACACGGCACGCATCAGGCTGATGTTCTGTCCGGATACCCCGTCTTCGCGAAAGCCTGACAGTTGCCGCGCGCCACCGAGCACAAAGCTGGACGTCACGACTTCAGCAGTGTCCAGTGTTCGACCGTAGCGCCCGCCCAAGATGAAGGTGTCCGGGCCGCTGCTCAGGGCTTTGTCCAGCTTGAACTCCCACTGGCGGTAACGCTGGTCGGAACCCAGCCCCGGTTCATATTGGCGCCAGCTCAGGCCGATATCTTCCCCTTCGTGGGGGAAATACACGTTGTCGAAGGAATCGAAGGAGTACTTCAGCTCATAGAAACCTTCATTGAAGTTTTCGCTGGGCTGGTCGTGATCGCCAATGCGCACATCCGCCTTGCCCCAGGCCTGGCCGACACCGAAGCGGATTTCGCCGTTGTTGCTGATCTGGCGGCCCACGTTCAGCCCGAAGCCATAGCGCTCGACGCGATACTGGGCCACCGGGTCGTTGTCCAGGATGGACTCCACGTTGCGGGATTCAAATTGCCCGTAGGGGGCGATGAAGTAACGTGAACCGACATCCAATGGTTGGTAGAACTCGCTGTACAGCTCCTGCTTGTCGCCGATCTGCGCCCGGGTCAGCCATTCGGCACCGAGGCGATTGATGCCGTTGACCCGATAGCTGGCTCCCAGGTTGAAAGCGCTGTCGCCGCGCATGTCGTCCGACAGGCTCAGCCCCAGCCGAAGGTAGTCGGTGCCGGTGCGTCTGCCCCGGGCGCTGATCACCAGCGTGTGATCCGGGCCCTTGCGGACCACGCGGTATTGCACCTGTTCGAAGTAATCCAGGCCGTACAGTGTGCCCATGTCGATCTGCAGGCGACCCAGGTCCAGCGGCTCGCCGATTTTCTGGCGAACGTAATAGCGGATCACGTCATCGCCGACTTTCGAGTCGTTCTCCACACGAATGGCGGTGATGACCGGCGTGCGCTCGCTTGGGGTGCGCGCGGCCATGAGCTCGGCGTCGGGCGCCTCGGACGGGCGTAGAGGCGCCAGGCGTGTCTCGAGTATCCGCGTGGCACGGTAACCGGCGTCGATCATGTCCTGGGCCCGGCCGAAATCGGTGGAGCCGAAGCTCGCCAGCGCCGGCTGGATCAGCACGTCGTCTTTCTTCAGCGTTGCCAGTTGCTCTTCAGAGTTGCGCCGGGTCATCAGGGTGGTCGACTGGTTCAGCACGTCGACCACCGTGACCAGCTGCTTGCGGTTGCGCAGCGGCGTACCGATGTCGACCACGATGGCCACGTCCACGCCCATTTCCCGGGCCACATCCAGCGGGATGTTGTCGGACATGCCGCCGTCCACCAGCAGTCGGTTGTCCAGTTCCACCGGGGCGAATACCGCCGGGATCGACATACTGGCGCGGATGACCTTGGGCAGGTGGCCTTTGCGGAACACGACTTTTTCGCCCGTGGCGATGTCAGTGGCGACTGCGCGAAACGGGATCGGCAGTTTGTCAAAGTCCCGTGTATCGCTGGCGTGGGCCAGCAGGCTTTCGAGCAGCAGGGCCAGGTTCTGGCCCTGGATGACCCCCAAGGGCAGGCCGAGGCTGCCGTCGTCACGAAAACTCAGTTTCTGTTTGACCAGGAAGTCCCGGTCATCCTGCTTGCGCCGGAAGGGTACGTCCTTGCGTGGCGGCGCATCGGACAGAGCCTGTTGCCAGTCGATGCCCAGGGCGAGTTTTTCCAGTTCGTCGATCTTGTAGCCTGAGGCATACAGCCCGCCGATGACCGCGCCCATGCTGGTGCCGGCGATGGCATCGATCTTGATGCCTTGCTCTTCCAGGGCCTTGAGCACGCCGATGTGAGCCAGCCCCCGTGCGGCACCGCCGGACAGCACCAGGCCGATTTTCGGGCGTGGCGCTTCGACGGCGGACACGTTGGCATGACCGAACAGGGGCAACAGCAACAGAAGCAGGAGGGGCAGGAGGCGGCGCATCGTCAATCTCGGGGCGAGCGATCAAAGGCGGTTATTATAACGACGCCTTCGAATCCAGGAGTCCACCCGCTATGACCGAACATAAACCGGAAGTCGTCATCACGTATTGCACCCAGTGCCAATGGCTGTTGCGCGCAGCCTGGCTGGCCCAGGAACTGCTCAGCACCTTCGGCGACGACTTGGGCAAAGTGTCCCTGGTACCGGGCACCGGTGGCGTGTTCCACATCAGTTGCGACGGTGCACAGATCTGGGAGCGCAAGGCCGATGGTGGTTTTCCCGAAGCCAAGGTTCTCAAGCAGCGGGTCCGCGACCGGATTGATCCGGAGCGGGACCTGGGCCACAACGATCGGGTTCAGTGAGACGCGGCTTGGGCGCCAACCCCCGGTTTCTTCGAACCGCCCAGTTGGCTTGAGATCACGATGGCCGTGATGATTACCACGCCGCCCAGCAGCATGCGCAGGGTCGGGTTCTCATCGAACAGCCACCAGGCCATGGCGATGCCGTAGACCGGCTCCATGGCGAACACCACCGCCGCCGTGCGGGCCTTGATCACCGCCAGGCTGGCCACGAACAGGCTGTGGGCCAGGCCGGTGCAGAACACGCCGAGCAAGCCGATCCACAACCAGTCGAGGGGGCGAACGGCGCTCAATTGTGGTGCGGCCATCGGCAACAGGCACAACCCGACCACCACGTTCTGGCACAGCGCGGCCTGCACCGGCGGGACGTGCGCCGAACCGGCACGGTTGGTCAAGGACAATAGGGAGAAAAGCAACCCCGAGGCCACGGCCCACAGCAGGCCAGTGGTGGCACCGCTGGCCAGGTCGAAGTTCGGCGTGACCAACACCAGGCCGACGCTCACCAGCACCACCAACCAGATTTCATTGGCGCGAATCCGTTCGCGGAAGATCAGCCCCTCGAGCAATACCGTGAAGGCCGGGAAACTGGCAAACCCCAACGTGGCGATCGCCACGCCGGCCACCTTCACGGCGATGAAGAAACTCACCCAATGCCCGGCCAGCAACAACCCCCCGAGCAGCAATCGCCGGCCATCCCGGGCCCGCAGTTTCTGCCAGCGGCTGTTGCTGGCGAACCGGGCGAACATCGCCAGGGCCAGCACGGCGAAGACGGCGCGCCCGAACACGATGACCGCCGGCGAAGCCGCGGCGAGTTTGCCAAAGACACCGGTCAGGCCAAACATGAGTGCGCCGATGTGCAGGGCGCCGAGGGCAGTACGAGGTGTCATTTCAATCCTTTCAACAGATAAGCCAAAACCGACGGACAAACATCAATCCCATGGGGGGTATTTAAGCGTTGGGGAGGTGCTGGCGTCTGTCGCGATCCTAGCGATTTTTAGCGCGAAGCTAGCGCTGACGCCGCAGCTTGCCCGGCGAGACGCCGAATTCGCGCAGCACCGCCGCGGCGAAGGCACTTTGGGAGCTGTAGCCGACGCGGTGGGCGATCTCACCGATGGGCAACTGCGAATCACGCAACAACGCTACGGCCTGGTGCAAGCGACGGCTGCGGATGTAATCCATTGGGGTTTGTCCGCACTCGGCGACGAAGCGTGCGTGCAGGCGGGCGTTGGAGAGGCCGGCGATTCGCGCCAGGTCCGCCACTTGCAGCGCATAGGCGGCGTTCTGGTCGATGTGGGCGTTGAGCGCGGCGTAGGGCAGGCGCCGGCCGCCTAGGGTTGCCTGGCGAGCGTTATTGAGACTCGCCAGCAGCAGCACCGCGCCTTGCTGGGCGATCACCGGATCGTCCACCGGGCTACCCGCCAGCCAACTGACCAACTGGCTTTGTCCCGCGTCCAGGGGCAGGCGAGCGGTGTCGTCGAGCAAGCGGCGGCTGGCGTCGGCGTGATCCCCCAGGCATTGCCCGACCCAATCGTCACTGGGCACATCCAGCACCAGGCAGCGACTGCCCCGGGGACTGCCGCAGGCGTGATGGGCACCGGCGGGTACTACCACGAAACTCTGTTGCACCACCTGGCTGCCACGCCCTTCGACCTCGAAATCCAGCGCGCCGGACAACCCGAACACCAGTTGCGCGTGGTCGTGGCTGTGGACAATCAGATCGTGGCTGTAGTGGCGTAGCGTGAGGATCGGTCTCATCGCGGTCTCCCGTGTCAGGCCGCCAGCATACACCGAGGGCTCACCGCCCCGCGCTGTCATGTAATGGACTTGTGTTTGTCATGGGCCATTAACCGCTGGCGTGCACAGTGGCGAAAACGATCAGAGGGTTGCCCAATGACCAGCGCCGAGCTCGCCAGACCCAGCCGCAAACAGCGTGTACGCACCTTATGGATTTCCGATGTGCACCTGGGTACCCGGGATTGCCAGGCCGAGCACTTGTCGCAGTTTCTCAAGGGCTACCACGCCGACAAGATCTACCTGGTGGGTGACATCATCGATGGTTGGAAACTGCGCGGTGGCATGTATTGGCCCCAGGCCCACACCAACGTCATTCGTCGCTTGCTGACCATGAGCAAGCGCGGCACCGAAGTGATCTACGTCACCGGCAACCATGACGAATTCCTGCGGCGCTATTCGAAGCTGATCCTGGGCAATATCCAGTTGGTGGACGAAGCGGTGCACGTCACGGCCGATGGCCGGCATCTGTTGGTGATCCATGGTGACCAGTTCGATGTCATCACCCGGTACCACCGTTGGCTGGCGTTCCTCGGAGATTCGGCCTACGAGTTCACCCTCACGCTGAACCGCTGGCTCAACCATTGGCGAGCCCGTTACGGCTACGGCTACTGGTCGTTGTCGGCGTACCTCAAGCATAAGGTCAAGACCGCCGTCAGCTTCATCAGCGATTTCGAGGAAGCCATCGCCCACGAGTGCGTGAAGCGCGAACTGCATGGCGTGGTCTGTGGGCATATCCACCACGCGGAGATGCGCAGGGTGGGCGAGGTGGAATACCTCAATTGTGGCGATTGGGTCGAATCCTGCACGGCGCTGATCGAGCATTGGGATGGGACGATCGAGTTGTATCGGCTGGCGGAGGCCCAGGCGCGGGAGGCGTTGCTCAAGGCCGAAAAGGTCGCCGAACCTGCGTGAGTCTTACACCCTTTGTGGCGAGGGGATTTATCCCCGTTGGGCTGCGCAGCAGCCCCCTCGGTTTATCAGGTAGATTGCAAACTCAGGTAGTTATTTTGGGGCTGCTGCGCAGCCCAGCGGGGATAAATCCCCTCGCCACAGGGGGCACTGTGTCTGTCAGGCCGGTATGTCCGCCATCGCCGCCTTGTAGATCGATTGCTTCGGCGTGGCAAAGACCCTTTCCAGCATCGGCTCGAAGAAACTCAAGGGCAGGGTGTCGTATTCGGCATCGAATGCCGCCGCGTCGTACTTCGCACAGAACTCAATGGTCGCCTGGTATTGCGGATGAGCACTGAATTGCTCGCGCAGGTGTCGGTCCATGCCCAGGTGATGGAAGAAGTAATAGCCCTGGAAAATCCCGTGCTTCTCCACCATCCACAGGTTTTCGGCGCTGACGAAAGGCTTGAGGATCGCCGCGGCGATGTCTGGGTGGTTGTATGAGCCCAGGGTGTCACCGATGTCGTGGAGCAGGGCGCAGACCACGTATTCCTCGTCCCGCCCGTCACGGTAGGCGCGGGTGGCGGTTTGCAGGGAATGGGTCAGGCGATCCACCGGGAACCCGCCGAAATCGCCGTCCAGCAGTTTCAAGTGGGCCAGGATCCGGCCCGGCAATTGCCGCGCGTAGGCGCTGAAATCGGCCGCGATGATCGCCCAGTCTTGTTGGGTGCCTTCTTTCATGTGGGTAAAGCGCGCGTGGTTGCTCATCGGCAGTCCTTATTAGAACGCCACCTTGCCCAGCAGCATGTCGCGGTACATGACGAAATCGCCGAGCAGGCTGTAGAGCGGATGCTGGAAGGTGGCGGGACGGTTCTTTTCGAAGAAGAAATGCCCGACCCAGGCGAAGCCGTAGCCGGCCACGGGCAGGGCGAGCCACAGCCACCCGCTACCCACGACCAGAGCGAGGACGAGCACCAGGATGACCAGGGAGGTGCCGATGAAATGCAGTCGTCGGCAGGTGCTGTTGCTGTGTTCGCTGAGGTAGTACGGGTAGAACTCGGCGAAGCTATTGAATCGTTTAGCGTTTTCCACGACGGCTGGCTCTGTGGTTATTGTTCTGATACTTGGAGTCTAGAGCCATCAATCGCTACGGCCAGTGACAATCAGCGCCACTCTAGTGTCCAGTCTTACCAATAACGCCCCTTTTGGACGGCTTCTGTTGCCGTCATGCTGCGTTGCCACTCCTCGCCATAGCGGGCTATGACTCGTCGTGGCGTCTTGCCTGACAACAACAGCCGCTCGTCCAAAAGGGGCGTTATTGGTAAGACCGGACACTGCTATCCTTCGCAAATCCAGCCGTACCCTGCGGCTCGTCATGCAAGTAAAACGTCATGAACGAACGAACGACTTCTTCAAGCTGGGCGATGGGGATTGTCAAGGCGTTGGAAATCGACGGCCTGGATTGTCGGGTGCTGTTCAAGCAACTGGGGCTGGACTTCGATGCGCTGGACGATCCGGATGCACGCTTCCCCCAGGACTCGATGACGCGGCTCTGGCAACGGGCGGTGGAATTGTCAGGTAACCCGGCCATTGGCTTGAACATGGGTAAAGTGGCGCGCCCGGCCTCGTTCCATGTGGCGGGCTACGCCTTGATGTCCAGTCGCACGCTGGCGGAGGGGTTCCAGCGACTGGTGCGATACCAGCGGATCATTGCCGAAAGCGCCGACTTGAGTTTTCGTCGGTTGGAAGAAGGCTACGGGCTGATTTTGACGGTACACGGCGACCATTTGCCCCCCACCCGCCAAAGTGCCGAAGCATCCCTGGCCTGTGCGTTGGCCCTGTGCAATTGGCTGACCGGGCGTACCTTGCACCCGGTAAAAGTGTTGTTCCAAGGCACCGAACCCCTGGACCTGGTGCCTTATCAGCGAACCTTCTGCGCGCCGCTGGTGTTCGGCGCGTCTTATGATGCGCTGATTTTTGAACGGGCCGACATGGAGGCGCCGTTGCCTACGGCCAACGAAGCCATGGCGCAGTTGCATGACCGGTTTGCCGGTGAATACCTCGCGCGTTTTTCGGAAAGCCGCGTGACTCACAAGGCACGACAAGTGTTGTGTCGGCTGTTGCCCCAGGGCGAGCCCAAGCGTGACGTGGTGGCGCAGACGCTGCACCTGTCGCAGCGCACCTTGCAGCGGCGCTTGCAGGAAGAGGGCACCAGTTTCCAGAGTTTGCTTGAGGACACCCGTCGTGAACTGGCCGAGCAGTACCTGGCGCAGCCGGGCATGACGCTGCTGGAGATCGCCTATCTGTTGGGGTTTGCCGACCCGAGCAATTTTTTCCGGGCCTTCCGCCGTTGGTTCGACGCCACGCCTGGCGAATACCGGGCACGGTTGGCGGGCCAGCCTGAAGCGGTCAGTGACGCCAGAACGCCGGGATACACAGCACGAACACCGTGATGATCTCCAGTCGGCCCAGCAGCATGCCTCCTGACAGAATCCACTTGGCCGCGTCCGGCAGCGGTGCGAAGTTGCCGGCCGGCCCGATGGTCTCTCCCAGCCCCGGGCCGACGCCGGACACGGTGCTGGCCGCACCGGTCAGCGCCGTCATCCATTCCACGCCCAGCAGCGACAGCAACAGGGCGATCACGCAGATGGTGATGGCGAAGAAGAACGAGAACGTAAGGATCGAGCGGACGATTTCTTCGTCGAGGCGATGACCGTTGTATTTCTGTTTGATCACCGCGCGGGGGTGGATCAGTTGATTCAGGTTGGCCCGCAGCAGGATGTAGGCGACCTGGAAGCGGAAAATCTTGATCCCGCCAGCCGTCGAGCCCGAACAGCCGCCGACGAACCCCAGGTAGAAAAACAGCATCAGCGAAAAATTGCCCCACAGGCTGTAGTCGCCCAGGGCGAAACCGGTGGTGGTGACGATGGACGTCACGTTCAGCGCCACGTGCCGCAGCGCCTCCAGCCAATGCAGGTCGGTGGTCGCCCAATACCAGGTGCCGAGCACCAGCCAGGTCACCAGTAGCACGCCGATGAGCCCTTGGACCTGCTGGTCCTTGATCAGCGCCCGGCGATTGCCCCGCAACATCGAGACGTACAGGGCAAACGGCAGGCTGCCGAGGATCATGATAACGATGGCGACCCAGTGCACCGCCGGCTGGGTCCATTTGGCCAGGGACAGGTCCGAGGTGGAGAAACCGCCGGTGGAGATCGCCGACATCGAATGGTTGATGGCATCGAATAGGCTCATCCCGGCCCACCAGAGCGCCAGGGTGCCGAGGATGGTGATGCCCACGTAGGACGCCACGATCAGCCGCGCCACCATATGGGACCGGGGCATGACTTTTTCCGAGCGGTCCGACGACTCGGTCTGGAACAGCCGCATGCCCCCGATGCGCAGCAGCGGCAGGATCGCCACTGCCATGCCGATGAAGCCGATACCGCCGAGCCAGTGCAGCAGCGAGCGCCACATCAGGATGCCCGGGGACATGGTGTCCAGGCCGCTCAGGACGGTGGCGCCGGTGGCGGTGATGCCCGACATGCTTTCGAAGAACGAATCCGTATAGCTGATGTGCTGGGTCAGCAGGAAGGGCAGGGCGGCGAAGATACACACCACCAGCCAACTGCTGACAGTCAGCAAGTACATGTCGCGCGGGCGCAGGTGGATGTGTTCCGGGCGCCCGGGAAGCACCAGGGCCAGGCCGGCGAGGAAGGTGATCATGCTCGACCAGAGGAACGACGGCAGGTCGCCGGTGCGCTCGAAGACCATCAGGGTGGCCATGGGCACGACCATGAAGATCGCCAGGGTGATCAGGAAGATGCCGATGATGAAACCAATGATCCGCAGGGTCGGCAACGCCATGAAGTCCGCTCAGGCTGGAAAAGGAAGGGCGCCATTCTACCCGCGACAAGCGCCCTGTAAACCGGCACCCGGCGCCATTTGGAAGCTGGCTGTGGAATTTGCGCTAACGAACTCGCCGCACAGCCACTAGAATAGTCGGACATTTTTTCAGGAGGTGGCCGATGCAGGCTCTCGACGCTTTGCTCAACCGTGTTTCCGTCCCGCGCCTGGTGGACCCGGCCCCCACTGCGGAGCAGCGCGAGCTCATGTTCGCCGCGGCCATGCGGGCGCCGGATCACGGCCAGTTGCGGCCATGGCGTTTTCTGACGGTCGAAGGGCAGGCGCGGCAGCGCATGGGCGAACTGCTGGCCGAAGCTGCGCGGTTCAATGACCCGCTGGTACCGGAAAGCGTCGTGGAAAAGGCCCTCAACGGCCCATTGCGCGCGCCCCTGGTCGTGGTGGTGATCGCCCGTCTGCAGGACCATTTCAAAATCCCCAAATCCGAGCAACTGTTGGCGGCCGGCTGCGCGGCCCATGGCATCTTGTTGGCGGCGTATGCCCAGGGGGTTGGTGGCGTGTGGCGCACTGGTGAACTGGCGTACTCGCCGCATGTGGCCAGGGGGCTTGGCCTCGAGGACGGGGAAGAGGTGATCGGTTTCCTCTACCTGGGCACGCCGCAGAAAGAAGCGCGCACGGCACCGCAGGAAGATCTCGGGCAGTTTGTCCGGGAGTGGACGGGCCCGCAGGTATAACGTTTGACGCAGCTTTTTTGGTAAAGAGGGTTTATCTGTGGCGAGGGGATTTATCCCCGCTGGGCTGCGTAGCAGCCCCCCAGCCTGGAAAGGCCTGACATCCCAAGGTGTCTGATCTAGGGCTGCTGTGCAGCCCAACGGGGATAAATCCCCTCGCCACAAGGGGATGTGTTCAGCGATTTAGAGGCTGGTTATCTGCAAGCGTCAGCAATCGCTTCGGCCAGCAGGTCCAGGCGCGTGGCGTCGATGCCGGCCACGTTGGCCCGGCCGGTGCCGACCATGTAGACGCTGTGGCGCTCGCGCAGATGCTTGACCTGTTCCGGCGTCAGGCCGGTGTAGGAAAACATCCCGCGTTGCACGCCGATATGGGCGAAGCGTTCGCGCAAGCCATGGGGTTCGAGGGCCTCCAGCAAGCCGCTGCGCAATTGCGCGATGCGCAGGCGCATGGCCTGGACTTCATCGGCCCACAGGCTTTTGAGTTCCGGGTTGCCGAGAATGGTCGCCACCACGGCCGCACCATGATCCGGCGGTGTCGACCACAGGTTGCGGGCGATGTTTGCCAGTTGGCTGCGGATATCCACCAGCTTCTCGGCATCCCGGGCACAGACGATCAACGCACCGGTACGATCGCGGTACAGGCCGAAGTTCTTCGAGCAGGAACTGGTGACCAGCACTTCCGGCAGGGCTTGGGCAAACAGCCGGACCGCCCAGGCGTCCTGTTCCAATCCATCGCCGAAGCCCTGGTAGGCGAAATCGATCAGCGGCAGCAGGTCGCGGTCGCGCACCACCTCCAACACCTGACGCCATTGCTCATGGGACAGGTCGAAGCCGGTGGGGTTGTGGCAGCAGGCGTGCAGCAGCACCACATCGCCTTTGGGTGCCTGGTTCAGGGCCGCCAGCATCGCCTCGAAATCCAGGCGGTTATCGGCGCCCACGTAAGGGTAGTGACTGACCTTGACCCCGGCCGCGGCGAAGATGGTCTCGTGGATCGGCCAGGTCGGGTTGCTCAGCCACACGCCACGGTCCGGCAGGCATTGAGCGATGAAGTCGGCACTCAGGCGCAGCGCACCGGTACCGCCCGGTGTCTGGGTGGCGCCGGCACGTTTTTCGCTGATCAGTGGAGAGTCGGCGCCCAGTACGAGCTCGTTGATCAATTGGCCGAATGCAGCGTCGCCATGGCCGCCGATGTAGGTCTTGGTGGTCTGGCGATCCACTAGCCGTTGTTCAGCCTGTTTCACTGACTGAAGAATCGGCGTCAGGCCCTGGGCATCCTTGTAGACGCCCACGCCCAGATCGAACTTGCTCGGGTTGGCGTCCGCCCCATAGGCCTCCATCAGGCCCAGGATCGGGTCGCCGGGGACCCGGCCGATGGCGTCGAAATGCATTACTTGCGGCCCTCGGCGGTCTTGGCCACGTCATCGGTGCGGGCGGCCATGATGAAGTCGTTGCGGTGCAGGCCCTTGATGGAGTGGCTCCACCAGGTCACGGTGACTTTGCCCCATTCGGTGAGCAGGCCTGGGTGGTGGCCTTCGGCCTCGGAGATCTCGCCGACGGCGTTGGTGAACGCCAGGGCGTGCTTGAAGTTCTTGAACAGGAAAACTTTTTCCAGTTGCATCACGCCGTCGCGCACTTCGATGTTCCAGTCGGGGATCTGCTTGATCAGCACCGGCAGTTCTTCGTCGCTGACTTGCGGGGCATCGGCGCGGCAGGCTTCGCAATGGGCTTGGTTCAGAGTGTTCATGGTGTGTTCCTGGATCGAATATTTGGAAAACGTCGATGCATCCACGCTAAAGCAAAGCGGCGTCGTGCAACAGACTCAATTGGGATTAAAAGAGGCGGTTCACGCCGCTTTTGGTGGGAATTTCGGGGCATGCAAGCCCAGCTCCCGACCGCGCTTGACCATGCCCATGATGTCTTCGTGGGCCAGGTCGAACAGGCGCTTGAGTTCGGGCAGTACGAAATACACCGGTTGCAGGATGTCGATGCGATACGGCGTGCGCATGGCTTCCAGCGGATCGAAGGCCTGGTTTTCCGGTTCGTCCGACAGGCAGTACACGGTTTCCTTGGGTGAAGACAGGATGCCGCCACCATAGATGCGTCGACCCTGCGGGGTCTGCACCAGGCCGAATTCGATGGTCATCCAGTACAGGCGCGCCAGGTAGACGCGTTCTTCCTTGGAGGCCTGTAGGCCGAGTTTGCCGTAGGTGTGGGTAAATTCCGCGAACCAAGGGTTGGTCAGCAGCGGGCAGTGGCCGAAGATCTCGTGGAAAATGTCCGGCTCTTGCAGGTAATCCAGCTCTTCGCGGGTACGAATGAAGGTCGCCACTGGAAACTGCTTGCTGGCGAGCAATTCGAAAAAGGTCTGGAAGGGGATCAACGCTGGCACCCGGGCGACTTGCCAGCCCGTGGTCTCGCCCAGCACCTTGTTGATTTCGTCCAGTTGCGGGATACGGTCGTGGGGCAGGCCCAGCTTGTCGATGCCATCCAGGTACTCCTGGCACGCACGGCCTTCGATGACTTTCAACTGGCGGGTGATCAGCGTATTCCACACCGCGTGTTCTTCAGCGGTGTAGTGGATAAAACCTTGCGCATCGGGCTCGCGGGCCACGTACTGCGTCTGCTTCATGCTGCTCTCCTGCTGATTTCCCTCGTGGGGAAGGCTGTTTGTTTTTATGTCCAGCGATGCATTAGAGATAACCCGAAGCAGGGATACGTGCAGTAGGGGGGAGCCAGCTAGCGGGGCCAAGAATAGCTCATTTCGTAAACTTATCGTTACACAATCGCCTATGCTTCGGTGGTATCAGGATTTTTGAGTGGGAAACGGCCTGCGGCTGTCACATAATCTTGACAACTATTTGTGTGCCTAGACAAAAAGCCCTACGCAAAACCCCACAGGTGTGTGTCGGGCTTGAATGGGGCGCCTCTCTCTCATCCACATCCGGGCCTTTTCATGCGCATCAAAGTCCATTGCCAGAATCGCATCGGCATCCTGCGGGACATCCTCAACCTGTTGGTGGAGTACGGCATCAACGTCGCCCGAGGCGAGGTCGGTGGCGAGCATGGCAACGCGATCTACCTGCACTGCCCAAACCTGATCAACATCCAGTTCCAGGCGCTGCGTCCGAAATTCGAGGGCATCGCCGGGGTGTTTGGCGTCAAGCGCGTAGGATTGATGCCCAGCGAGCGCCGGCACATGGAGCTCAACGCCTTGCTCGGCGCCTTGGAATTCCCGGTGCTGTCTATCGACATGGGTGGCTCCATCGTTGCGGCCAACCGGGCGGCGGCGCAGTTGCTCGGGGTGCGAGTGGATGAGGTGCCGGGCATCCCGCTGTCCCGCTATGCCGAGGATTTCGACTTGCCGGAACTGGTGCGCGCCAACCAGTCGCGCATCAACGGCCTGCGGGTCAAGGTCAAGGGAGATGTGTTCCTGGCCGACATCGCGCCACTGCAATCGGAGCACGACGACAGCGAAGCCATGGCCGGTGCGGTGCTGACGCTGCATCGGGCCGACCGCGTGGGCGAGCGGATCTATAACGTGCGCAAGCAGGAGTTGCGCGGCTTCGACAGTATTTTCCAGAGTTCGAAAGTGATGGCGGCGGTGGTCCGCGAGGCCCGGCGCATGGCCCCGCTGGACGCGCCGCTATTGATAGAAGGCGAAACCGGCACTGGCAAGGAACTGCTGGCCCGCGCCTGTCACCTGGCGAGCCCGCGCGGGCAATCGCCATTGATGGCGCTCAACTGTGCCGGGCTGCCGGAGTCCATGGCCGAGACCGAACTGTTCGGCTATGGCCCGGGGGCCTTCGAAGGTGCCCGGGCCGAAGGCAAGCTCGGCCTGCTGGAACTGACCGCCGGGGGGACGCTGTTCCTCGACGGGGTCGGGGAAATGAGCCCGCGCCTGCAAGTGAAACTGCTGCGCTTTCTGCAGGACGGTTGCTTCCGGCGTGTCGGCAGCGATGAAGAGGTGTACCTGGACGTCAGGGTGATCTGCGCCACCCAGGTCGATTTGTCCGAACTCTGCGCCCGGGGCGAATTCCGTCAGGATCTGTACCACCGCTTGAACGTGCTGTCCTTGCACATCCCACCGCTGCGCGAATGCCTCGATGGCCTGGCGCCGCTGGTGGAGCATTTTCTTGACCAAGCCAGTCGCCAGATCGGTTGTCCGCTGCCCAAGCTGGCCCCGGCGGCGATGGAGCGTCTGAGTCACTACCACTGGCCGGGCAACGTCCGGCAGTTGGAAAACGTGTTGTTCCAGGCGGTTTCCCTGTGCGATGGCGGGACGGTGAAGGCCGAGCATATCCGCTTGCCGGACTACGGCGTGCGTCAGCCCCTTGGCGATTTTTCCCTGGAGGGGGGGCTGGACGAGATCGTTGGGCGTTTCGAGAAAGCGGTGCTGGAGCGCTTGTATTCGGAGCACCCCAGCAGCCGGCAACTGGGCAAGCGGCTGGGGGTTTCCCATACGACCATCGCCAATAAGTTGCGTGAGTATGAAGTCGGCAAAGAACCCAGTGCGTAATCAATTGTGGCGAGGGGATTTATCCCCGCCGGGCTGCGTAGCAGCCCCAAAGCAGTCAACCTGACACACTTTAGTTGTCTGTTTTTAGGGGCGCTTCGCACCCCAGCGGGGATAAATCCCCTCGCCACAAGAATGTGGAGCAGTTGCCGCAGGGGTATACCTTTGCCTTGCAGCGGCACGACACCGCCGGTTTTTCGTCTTCGATCCATTCCAGAAATCCCTTCCAGAACCCACAAGCCCTTTGTTTACCGGGCCTCGTGGCGCCAGAAAAAAGTTGGTCTGCAAATTGCTTAAGGCTGTGCAACACAGCAGTGGGCGGCAAACGTCCGGCATGCAGAGGAACGACAGTGGACAAGTACCTTTATGTGGCAATGACCGGCGCCAGCCAGAACGCACTGGCGCAGCGGGCCCATGCCAACAACCTGGCGAACATCTCCACCAATGGTTTTCAGAAAGACCTGGAGCAGGCGCGCTCGATGCCGGTGTTTGGCGACAGCTTTCCGGCGCGGGCCTTTGCCCTGTCCGAACGGCCTGCCACTGACTTCACCCCGGGTGCGCTGGTGGAAACCGGTCGTGACCTCGATGTCGCGGTGAGTGGGCCGGGCTGGATGGCCGTGCAGAACCCCGACGGCGGTGAAAGCTACGTGCGCACCGGCAGCCTCAATGTTGACGCCCTGGGCGTACTGCGGGCCGGCAACGGCATGCCGGTGATGGGCAACGGCGGTCCGATCGCCGTGCCGCCAGAGCAGAAAATCGAAATCGGCCAGGACGGCACCATCAGCATCCGCGCCATGGGCGAAGGCCCGCGGGTAATGGCTGAAGTGGACCGCATCAAGCTGGTCAACCCGGACCTCAAGAACATGACCAAGGGCCTGGACGGCTCGATCCGGACCAAGGACGGCCAGCCGGCGCCCATCGATGCCAACGTGCAGTTGGTGTCGGGTTTCCAGGAGGCGAGCAACGTCAACGCCGTGGATGAAATGACTTCGGTGCTGGCTTTGGCCAAGCAGTTCGAGCTCCACGTCAAGATGATGAACACCGCCAAAGAAGGCGATGAAGCCATGGCTCGGGTCTTGCAGATCTAATCATTAATTACAGCGCTGCGCCGAAAAACAGGCGTACGAGGAGAATCGAATGCTTCCGGCTCTATGGGTTGCCAAAACAGGTCTGTCCGCCCAGGACACCAACCTGACGACCATTTCCAACAACCTGGCGAACGTTTCGACCACGGGTTTCAAACGTGATCGCGCCGAGTTCCAGGACCTGCTGTATCAGGTGAAACGCCAGCCTGGCGCCCAGTCGACCCAGGACAGCGAACTGCCGTCGGGCCTGCAAGTGGGTACCGGTGTGCGCATTGTCGGCACCCAGAAAAACTTCACCGCCGGCAGCCTGCAAACCACCGAGCAGCCGCTGGACATGGCCATCGACGGTCGCGGTTTCTTCCAGATCCTGCAGCCGGACGGCACCACGTCCTATACCCGTGACGGTACGTTCCACCTCGATTCCAACGGCCAGATCGTCAATGCCAGCGGTTTCGCCCTGGAGCCGGCCATCATCATCCCGAACGATGCTCAGACCTTTACCGTGGGCCGTGACGGCACCGTGTCCATCACGGTGGCGGGCAACCCGGCCTCCCAAGTGATCGGCAACCTGCAGACCGCCGATTTCATCAACCCGGCCGGCCTGCAAGCGGTGGGTAACAACCTGTTCCTGGAAACCGCCGCCAGTGGCGCGCCGCAAGTCGGCACCCCGGGCCTGAACGGTTTCGGCACCACGCTGCAGAACACCCTGGAAACCTCCAACGTGAGCACCGTGGAGGAGATGGTCAACATGATCACCACCCAGCGCGCCTACGAGATGAACTCCAAGGTGATCTCCACCGCCGACCAGATGCTCTCGTTCGTTACGCAGAATCTGTAATCGTCATAACGCCCGTCATTACGTAGACAAGGCGGCCCCTGGGTCGCCTGCAACACCAAGAGGTAGGGTCATGAAACGCTTCGTATCTGTTCTGGCACTGAGTGGGATCACCGCGCTCGCGGGCTGTGTCGCGCCGACACCCAGGCCCAATGACCCCTATTACGCCCCGGTGTTGCCGCGCACGCCGTTGCCGGCTGCGGCCAACAATGGTTCGATCTACCAGGCTGGCTTCGAGCAGAACCTGTACAGCGACCGCAAGGCCTTCCGGGTCGGTGACATCATCACCATCACCCTGAACGAGCGGACCCAGGCCAGCAAGAACGCCAACTCGCAAATGGACAAGACCAGCGCGACCAGCGTCGGTCTGACCTCGCTGTTCGGTTCCAGCCTGACCACCAACAACCCGATCGGTGGCGGCGACCTGAGCCTCAACGCCGGTTACAACTCTGATCGGGCCACCAAGGGCGACAGCAAGTCCGGCCAGAGCAACAGCCTGACCGGCTCGATTACCGTGACCGTCGCCGATGTGCTGCCCAATGGCATCATCGTCGTGCGCGGCGAGAAGTGGCTGACGCTCAATACCGGTGACGAGCTGGTGCGCATCGCCGGCATGGTTCGCGCCGACGACATCGCCACCGACAACACCGTTTCCTCGACCCGTGTGGCCGATGCGCGCATCACCTACTCGGGCACCGGTGCCTTTGCCGATGCGAGCCAGCCAGGTTGGTTCGACCGTTTCTTCCTCAGCCCGAAGTTCCCTTTCTAGGTGGCCCAGTTGAATCTTAAGCAGCTGTTGATCGGTGCCCTGGTGATGTCGGCAGCCTTTGGCGCTCAAGCCGAGCGTTTGAAGGACATCGCCAGCATTTCCGGCGTGCGTTCCAACCAGTTGATCGGCTATGGCTTGGTCGTGGGGTTGAACGGCACCGGTGACCAGACCACCCAGACCCCGTTCACCCTGCAGACCTTCAACAACATGTTGTCGCAGTTCGGCATCAAGGTGCCGGCCGGTTCCGGCAACGTGCAATTGAAGAACGTTGCGGCGGTGTCCATCAGTGCCGATCTGCCGGCATTCGCCAAGCCCGGTCAGCAGGTGGATATCACCGTCTCGTCCATCGGTAACTCCAAGAGCCTGCGCGGTGGCACCTTGCTGCTGACGCCACTCAAGGGTATCGACGGCAACGTCTACGCCGTCGCCCAGGGCAACCTGGTGGTGGGTGGTTTCGATGCCGAGGGGCGCGACGGTTCGAAGATCACCGTCAACGTTCCGTCGGCCGGTCGCATCCCTGGCGGTGCGTCGGTGGAACGTGCGGTGCCGAGCGGTTTCAACCAGGGCAACAGCCTGACGCTGAACCTCAACCGTTCGGATTTCACCACCGCCAAGCGCATCGTCGACAAGATCAACGACATGCTTGGCCCAGGCGTGGCCCAAGCTATCGACGGCGGTTCGATCCGCGTCACCGCGCCGCTGGATCCGAGCCAGCGGGTCGACTACCTGTCGATCCTGGAAAACCTTGAGGTCGATCCGGGCCAGGCGGTGGCGAAAGTCATCATCAACTCGCGTACCGGCACCATCGTGATCGGTCAGAACGTCAAGGTGTCTCCGGCTGCCGTGACCCACGGCAGCCTGACCGTGACCATCACCGAAGACCCGATCGTCAGCCAGCCTGGCCCGTTGTCCAACGGCCAGACGGCCGTAGTGCCTCGTTCGCGGGTCAATGCCGAGCAAGAAGCCAAGCCGATGTTCAAGTTCGGCCCGGGCACTACCCTGGATGAAATCGTCCGGGCGGTGAACCAGGTCGGCGCGGCGCCGGGCGACTTGATGGCGATTCTCGAAGCCTTGAAGCAGGCCGGCGCGTTGCAAGCCGACCTGATCGTGATCTGAGGACCGGTCCATGGACATGCGCAAGGGCACTTTGATCAGCGGGGATTCGGGTTCCTACTCGGACCTGAACCGTCTGAACCAGCTCAAGGTCGGCGACAAGAACAGCGACGGCAACCTGCGTAAAGTGGCTCAGGAATTCGAGTCGCTGTTCCTTGGCGAAATGCTCAAGTCCATGCGTTCGGCCACTGAGGCCTTGGGCAAGGACAATCCGATGAACACGCCGCAAGCCAAGCAGTACCAGGAGATGTACGACCAGCAGTTGGCCGTTTCCATGTCCCGCGAAGGCGGTGGTATCGGCCTGGCCGATGTGTTGCTGCGCCAGATGTCCAAGAACAAACCGCTGGCGCCAGGCGAGGCGGCAAGCTTGTCGGCCGCCAAGCAGCAAGAGGCGCTGGACAAGGTTGCCAAGGCAGCGGTGCCAACGCCTGTGGCCGCCGGCACGCTGCCTGATGGCCCGCTTTCGCGTTCCAACGGCCAGCGTCCGCTGTGGGCTTCCCGGGCGGTGAACGTGCCGCAAGGGGCGGGCGAGGGTACTCACCGCAATGACATGGAGCTGATCAACCAGCGCCGCCTGGCCTTGCCGCCGAAACTGGCTGACCGCCTGCTTGCCGGGCTGGTGCCTTCGGCCGCGGTCAACGCTGATGCGCCTGCACAGAACGTCCTGACGGATCGCGCCATCGCCGCCGTCAAACCGGCGACTGGCGAACTGGCCAATGGCGACTGGTTGGCCGCACTCAAGGCCGCGGAGCCGAAAGGCGACATGCAGGTCTATGGCCGCGCCGTGGCCCAGCCGCCGCTTGCACCGGCACGCAAGGCCTTCCGCGATGCCGACGAATTCGTCAACGCCATGCTGCCAATGGCCAAGGAAGCGGCCGACCGCATCGGTGTCGACCCGCGTTACCTGGTGGCCCAGGCCGCCCTGGAAACCGGTTGGGGCAAATCGGTCATGCGCCAGCCCGACGGCAGCAGCAGCCACAACCTGTTCGGTATCAAGGCCAGCGCCAATTGGAAGGGCGATTCGGCCCGGGCGATCACCAGCGAATTCCGCAATGGTGCGATGGTCAAGGAGACGGCCGAGTTCCGTTCCTACGCCTCGTACCGCGACAGTTTCCATGACCTGGTCAACCTGCTGCAAAGCAACAGTCGCTATCAAGATGTGCTGAAGTCGGCCGATAACCCGGAACAGTTTGTACGCGAGTTGCAGAAAGCCGGTTACGCCACCGATCCGCACTACGCCAGCAAGATTTCGAACATAGCCCGGCAGATGACGAGTTACCAAAACTACGCTTCTGCAGGCGCCACCACGACTTTATAAGGTCTGAACCATGAGTTTGCTCAACATAGGGATGTCGGGTCTGTCTGCAAGCCAGACCGCGTTGGTGACCACGGGTAACAACATCGCCAACGTCGATACCGCCGGTTATTCGCGCCAGCAGACCGTGCAGACCACCAAGGCCTCGAACCAGTACGGCAACGTGTTCATTGGTTCCGGCACGACCCTGGCCGATGTGCGTCGGGTGTATAACGCGTTCCTTGAAGCACAACTGAAAACCACCACCTCGCTCAACAGCGATGCGGCGGCCTACCAAGGGCAGATCACTCCGCTGGATTCCCTGCTGTCGGACAGTGGCACCGGCCTGAATGGCGCATTGACCAAGTTCTTTGCTTCGGTGCAGAACGTCAACGCCAAGCCGGGTGACGATGCTTCCCGCCAGTTGCTGCTCAGCGATGCCCAGGCCTTGAGCAACCGTTTCAATTCGGTTGCCAACCAGTTGACGGAGCAGAGCCAGAACATCAATGGCAACCTGTCGAACATGGTCGACCAGGTCAATAACCTGGCGGCCACCGTTGCGCAGTTGAACAAGAAAATCGCCGAAGTCTCCAACGCCGGCGGCGCGCCCAATGACCTGCTTGATGCCCGCAGCGAAACCATTCGCCAGCTTTCGACGTTCACCGGCACGCAGGTCGTCGAGAACGGCAGCAGCCTGGACATTTACCTGGGCTCCGGCCAACCGTTGGTGATGGGCAATACCGTCAATACCCTGGAAGCGGTGCCGGACAAGAACGATCCGGGGCGCATAGGCATCCAGCTCAACAGCGGTTCCAGCTCCATGGACCTGACCCAGGTGCTCACCGGTGGCGAGATTGGCGGCCTGATGCGCTACCGCAGTACGGTGCTTGACCCAGCCATGAACGAGCTGGGGCGCGTGGCCCTGGTGGTTGCTGATCAGATGAACAGCATCCAGGCTTCGGGCATCGACATGAACGGGGCCTTCGGCTCCAACCTGTTCACTAACATCAACAGTGCCGCGCAGATCAGCCAGCGCAGCGTTGCGTCGTTGAACAACAGCGCCGGCTCCGGCAACTTCAACATTGCCATCAAAGACTCCGGCAAGCTGACCACCAACGATTACAAGGTAACGTTCACCAGCGGCACGGACTACACCGTCCAGCGCCTGCCCGACGGTACTTCGATGGGTGCGTTCAACACCGCGACCACGCCGCCGCCGGTGATCGACGGTTTCTCGATGACCTTTGCCAACGGCACCGCGGCTGCCGGCGACACGTTCAAGCTCACGCCGACCCGCAACGAGGCGGCCAACATCAAGACCGAGATGACCGATTCCAAGCGGCTGGCGATTGCCGCGCCGTTGGGCGCTGCCATCGTGCCAGGGGGCAGCGGTACGCTGACCATCCCGGCCAGCGGCCAGCCGAGCATGACCACCAAGCTGGACATCTACGACGCCGCCACCACGACCATCATCCAGAACGGCATCAAGAACTCCATGCCGGTCAAGGTGGTGTTCGGCGCGACCTCGGCCGATGGCACCAGCCAGGCTTATCAGTTGCTCGATGCCAAGGGTTCCCCGATCAGTAGCGGAACGATCAAGCCCGGCGAAAGCAACACCCTGAGCCTGAGTGTTCCGCTCAAGGACGCCAGTGGTAACCCGATCATGGATTCGTCCGTGCCGCCGGTACAACGCACTGTTACGTTCGACATGTCCATTGCCGGTGCTCCGTCCAACGGCGCCTCGATCAATGTCAGCCTCAGCCAGCCCGGCAGCCTGGACAACCGTAACGGTACTGTCCTGGCCGGCTTGCAGACCGCCAAGACCGTAGACACCGGTTCGGCCAGCAAGGGTATTTCCCTGAACGATGCCTACGGCAAGCTGGTGGAAGGTGTCGGCGCCAAGGCTGCCCAGGGCAAGCTCGACAGCGCGGCCACTGGCGCGATCCTGGACAACGCCAAGACCGCCCGCGATTCGTTGTCGGGTGTGGACCTGGATGAAGAAACCGGCAACCTGGTCAAATTCCAGCAGTACTACACCGCGTCTTCGCAGATCATCAAGGCTGCGCAGCAAATCTTCAGCACATTGATCAACAGTCTTTAAGGAGCCGTAGCCCATGCGCATTTCTACTTCTCAGTTTTACGAAAGCACGGCTGCGAACTACCAGAAAAATTTCGCCAAGGTGGTCAAGACCAGCGAAGAAGCCAGCAGCCTGGTACGTGTGAACACCGCCGCTGATGATCCGGTGGGCGCTTCGCGCTTGCTGCAACTGGGCAACCAGGCTTCGATGCTGTCCCAGTACGAAGCCAACGTCACCACCATCAAGGCCACCCTGGGTACGACCGAAGCGGTCATGACCAGCATCGGCAACGTGCTGCAGCGCGCCAAGGAATTGGCCGTGAGTGCCGGCAACGCTGCCTACACCGACGCAGACCGCAAGGCGGTGGCTTCGGAATTGGGTTCGATCGAAGAACAGCTGCTGAGCTTGATGAACACCAAGGATGAGAACGGCAAGTACATCTTTGCCGGATCCAAAGGTGACGTCGTTCCGTTTACCCGCAACGACGATGGCACCTATAGCTACAATGGCGATCAGGTCACTCTCGACCTGCCCATCGGCGATACCATGTCGATGGCCACCAACAGCACGGGCTGGGAAGTGTTCCAGCAAGCCGTCAACACCAGTCGCAGCCAGGTCACCATGACTGCACCGGCGGTGGATGACGGTCGCGTGGTGTTGAGCAACGGCCAAGTGTCGTCCAGCGTGACCTACAACAGCCAGTTCCGCAGCGGCGAGCCGTACACCGTGGAATTCACCAGCGGCACCCAGTTGAAAATCACCGATTCGGGTGGCAACGATGTGACCGCCGAAGCCAGCAAGGGTGGTGTCATCGACCCCAGCAGCCAGGCCGGGCAGAGTGTGAATTTTCGCGGCGTCGACTTGACCTTGAACGTCAATCTGAAAACCGGCGACGCTGCGGGCACGGTGTTGCCTGGCCATACCTTTACCTTGGCTGCCAAGCCCGATACGTTCACCCCGGCGCGCAGCCCGGGCAATGCCACCGCGACTCAGATCACCGGTAGCGCAATCACCGATCCGGTGGCCTACCACGCCAGTTTCCCGACAGGAGCGGCGGTGCTGAAGTTCACCAGTGCCACGGATTTCGACTTGTACGCAGCGCCCTTGAACGCTGACAGCAAGCCGGTGTCCAGCGGCACCCTGGCGGGCAATGTCGCGACCGCATCCGGTGTGAGTTTCACGCTCAATGGTGCTCCGGCCGCCAATGATCAGTTCAGTATTTCGGTCAATACTCACGAGACGCAGAACATTCTGGACACGGTGAACCAGTTGCGGACCGCTTTGAACACCCCAGTCGATGGCGATGCCATCGCCGGTCAGAAGCTGAATGCGGCAGTGGCTTCGGGTATCGGTAACCTGGCCAGTGGCACTGACCAATTGACCAGCGCGTTGAGCTCGGTCGGCGGTCGCGGCCAGTCGCTAGACACCCAGAGCGATACCAACCAGAGCTTTGTCCTGGCCAATACACAGACCCAATCGGCGATTCGTGACTCGGACGCGGCTGAGGTGATGACTCGTCTGACGCTGCAGCAGACCATGCTGCAAGCTTCGCAACTGGCGTTCAGCAAGATCACCCAGTTGGGGCTGTTCAACAAGATCTGATGGGCTTGGGGGTATGTCGGAATGAGATAACCCCCATTCCTCCGTTTTTTACGGCTCAGGAGGTCGGCTCTCGTGGGAGGCGGCACCGGCCAGCCGAGAGTCTTTCGCGTGAAACCAACTCCTCTTGTCAGCATCGTCATCCCCGCGTTCAACCCTCGCTTTTTCCGTGAGGCGCTCAAGAGTGCCCTGGACCAGGATTACGAAAACCTGGAAGTCATCGTGTGCGATGACTGCCCCGGTGACGACATTCGCCAGATCGTCGACTCATTGCGTGATCACTCGAATGTGACCGTGCGCTACCTGCGTAACCCGCAGCGGCTGGGTTTCCAGCAGAACATGTTGCGCTGCCTGGAAGAGGCCGACGGTGAGTTCATCAAGTTCCTGTGCGATGACGATAAGTTGCTCCAGCCTTGCGTGCGGCAACAGGCACAGGTCCTCGCAGCGCATGACGACGTTCAGTTGGTCATCAGCAAGCGTCACTTTATCGATGCTGACGGTTACGTGCTGCCGATTCGCCTGGAAAACGTCGGCATCGCCTTGTTCGAAGGGTTATACAAGGGTGAAGACCTGTTGGCGTCCGTCGAGGATACGCCGAGAAATATCTTTGGTGGTTTCAGCGGTGCCCTGATGCGTCGGGCGGACATTGTGTCGTTGCTGCCCGCCTTGGCCCAGGTCGGCCAAGGATTTGTCGCGCTGCTTGATCTTGCATTGTTCATTTGCCTGTTAAGGCGCGGCAACCTGGTGGAGCTGTGCAGCCTTGGCAGCCTTGAACGGTTGTACCCGCAAAGGTTGTCTCACCGTCCCGACATCGTCGATGCCTCGATTGTCGAGTGGACCTGGTTGGCCCAGATGTTGGCCCAGCGCAGTGGCGAGCCGGCACCCGCGTCGGGTTGGGTGCGTTATCTGAACCTGGATCAGGTCAAGCCGAACCAGCCCCACGAGTGGGAAGAGTTGAACCTGTATTCGTTGATGGCCAGTCGGCAAGCCATTGTCGCCTATCAGGTCGGCACCGACGCCGAGAGTTACGACGAAGTCTACCGGCAGTGGCTGGAGTATCGACAGTTCGAAAAGGCGCGCCAACGGGTGGTCCTGCGGCAAATCGAACTCTGGGCACAACGCCCGGGCATTGTGCCGGTGGTGTTCGACTTCGATGGGGACGCCGAGGCGGTGGCATTGACGCTGGACAGCATTGCCTCGCAGATCTACACCAGCGAACCGGTGGTGCTGTTTTCCAATGGCCGGGGTACGATCGAAGGCAATGTGATGCGTTTGGCGCTGCAACCCGACTGGGTTCGTGCGCTTAATGAGTTGTTGCCACGCCTGGACGGCGCCCATTGGTTCTATCTGCTGCGTGCCGGTGATCGCTTGAGAACCTCGGCGCTGTTGGTGTTGGCCGAACGAATCAATGCGATGCCTGGCATTGCCTGTGTCTACAGCGACGAAGGTGCGCTGAAAGACGGCAAATCGCTGGAACCGGTCTTCAAGCCTGATTTCAATCTCGACCTGATGCGCGCCTACCCTTATGTGGGCCGGGCCCTGGCCTTCTCGCGCCAGCGCGTGCTGGAACTGGGTGGCTTTGACGCGGACCTGGGCGAACTGGCGCCCCATGATCTGATCTGGCGCCTGGTGGAAACCGATGGCCCGCAGACCATCGAGCACTTGGCGGAGATCCAGGTGGAGTCGACCCAGGCTTTCGCCCAATGGCTTTCGCTACCGCAGGTGATCGAGCAGGGCCCTCGTCTGCTGACGACCCACTTGCAGCGCATTGGTGTGGAGCATCGGCTGCATCCTGGACCCTTGCCGTTGATCCCGCGGATCGAGTACCTGCACCCCGAGCGTCCGCTGGTCTCGATCATCATCAGCGTCAAGGATCAACTGGCGGCGCTGGAAAGCTGCATCAACAGTTTGTTGACCACCACCGACTATGGGCATTACGAAGTCATCATCGTCGACAATGGCAGCGAAAGCGATGACATGCGCAACTGGCTGGCGGCCATGGCCGAGTTGGGCAGCGACAAGTTGCGGATAGTGACCGCTGACGAGCAGGGCAACGAAGCGCAGGTGAGGAATTCTGCGGCCCGGCAGGCTCGCGGTGATTACCTGCTGTTGCTCAGTCCATTTTGCGTGATTCACGACGCGGCCTGGCTGGACGAATTATTGAATCATGCCCAGCGCCCTGAAGTGGCCATCGTTGGCCCGCGAACCCTGAACTTGCAGGGCCAGGTGATCGACACCGGTCTGGTGCTCGGGCTCGACGGCCTGGCCGGTCGGCCGTTTGCCAATGAACAACCGACTGCCGGTGGCTACATGCAGCGTTTGCAGGTCGTGCAGAACTGGAGCGCGGTGAGTGGTCATTGCCTGTTGGTGCGCAGGGCCGTGTTCGATAGCGTGGGAGGCTTGTCGCCTGCCATCGACACGCCAGGCATCAATGTCCTTGAACTGTGCCTGGAAATTGGCAAGCAAGGTTATCTGGTGGTGACGACCCCCTATGCGAACGTGATCCTGAAGCCTTCCGCCGGGGTTGCCCGCGAGGCGTCCTGGAAGCAGCGCGTGGAGCAGGAGCAAGAGTCGTTTTATCAGCGCTGGTTACCCAAGATCGCCAATGACCCGGCCTACAACCGCAACCTTAGCCTGACCGGTAACAGCTTCATCCTGGCACCGGGCCAGCGCACTGGATGGAACCCCCTCTGCAGCCAGCCGCTGCCGTCCATCCTGGGCCTGGCCCTCAACAGTTCAGCCATCGGCCACTATCGCATCAGCCAGCCGCTAATTGAATTGCATAACGCTGGACGGATCGTCGGACGGGTGTCCTATGAAATGCCGTCGATCATCGAAATCGAGCGCGAAGCGCCGGATGTGGTTGTGTTCCAGGGGCGCTACAACAACAGTAAGTTCAATGACCTCGTCCAGGTGAAAACCTATTCGAACGCCATGCGCATCTACGAACTCGATGACTATGTGGCGCGGATCCCCGTAAAGAACGATCACACTCGCAACATGCCGGACAATATCCAGGATCTGTTGGAACGCGGTATCGCCTTGTGCGATCGGGTGGTGGTTTCGACGTTTCCGCTGGCTGACGCGTTGTCGAACCTGCATCACGATATTCGCGTGGTGCCGAACATGCTGGCGCCGCACCTGTGGAACGGCATCTCCAGCCGGCGTCGCACCTCGATCAAGCCTCGGGTCGGTTGGGGCGGCGGCACCAGCCACCGGGGCGATCTGGAAGTCATCGCCGAGGTGGTACGCGAGCTGGCCGACGAAGTCGAATGGGTTTTTTTCGGTATGTGTCCGGATTCGCTCAGGCCCTATGTGCACGAATACCATGCCGGCGTCGCGCTCTCTTCGTACCCGGCCAAGCTGGCGAGTCTGAACCTGGACCTGGCCTTGGCACCGCTGGAGCAGCATATTTTCAATGACTGCAAAAGCAACCTCAGGTTGTTGGAATACGGTGCTTGCGGCTATCCGGTCATTTGTACCGAAACCGAAGCCTATCGCGGTCATCTACCCTGTACCCAGGTGAAGACCAACAGCACGCAGGAGTGGCTGGAGGCGATTCGCATGCATCTGTCAGACCCGCAGGCCAGTTATCGAATGGGTGATCAGCTACGTGAGATGGTGCTGCGCGATTTCATGCTGCGCGGCGATAACCTGCGCTACTGGGCCGATGGCTGGCTGCCGGATTGATTGACAGTATCCGTGCGCGGCCTAGTCTGACCGACAGAACGAGGACCGGATTTCGAACCGGGACGCCATGAACATGATGCCGCCGACCAGGCGACTCGCTCGTTATAGGAATTCATATGCAACGCAGTACTGCCAATGATTCATCCGCTCCGTTGAACGAGCGTTTCACCTTGGTGCTTTTGGCCCATGAGCAACCTGAAGCCTTGCGCAGGGCATTGCGTTACTACGCCGCTTACCCATGCGCTCTGCTCGTCCTCGACTCGTCTGTCGAATCGGATGCCGACAGTGTGGCGACATTGGCCGGCGTGCGTTATGTGCATCGGCCCGAAACAGGTCACTTCGCCAGCAAGCTTCGTCAAGGGCTGGAGTTCGTTACGACGCCTTACCTGGCCATGGTCGATGTCGATGCCTTCCTGCTGCCGGAAGCGCTTGATCAGTCACTGGAATTCCTGGCTGCCCATAGCGATTATTCGGCCTGCCAAGGTTACGCTCTGACCTTTGAGGCCCACGCTGCCCGTGTCGATTATTACCGGCGTGACCGCAAGGGGGTTGAGGATTTTGACAAGTCTTGTGCCCCGGAGCGCTTGGCGACGTATGCCAGTCACTGCCCATCGTTGATCAATGCTGTCGCTCGGACCGAGATCGTACAGCGCTGGTACGCCGTATTGCCTGTGGATCTCGATCTGGCCTGGCAAGAGCTTGGTCATGGTTGTGCGCTGATGGTGGCAGCGAAGGTGCGTATCCTGCCGATTCCTTACGCGGTGCACGCGCTGCAAACCCCTTCGACTCTTGAAGCACGCCAACTGGCGGCCGTGCTGAGCTATCGTGATGCGAACACTGCGGCGATCCGTGAGCGCCTTGTGGCGACGCTGGGTTCGATTTTCGAGATGGGCCAGGACGAGTCATCGCAGGCCATCGAGAGCCTGGTGGGGATTGGTGATTATTTGAGTCAGCGCGCAGCTTTCGCTCGGGCCAAGCTGTTCGAGTCGGGCTGGCTTTCGCAATTGGAAGGGCCTGTCTGCCGTTTCGAGCCGATGCAGTTTGTCGAATTGCCGTTCTACAACCAGCCGTTTTTCGAATGTCTGTCCAGGCTCGAGTTCCTGATGCATGCGATGCCTGCCGGACGCGTGCAACTGCAAGGGCTGGAAGCGGTGCTGCTCAAGCAAAAAGAACTGGCGCGACCACAGCGCAACACCGGCGCCGAACCGCTTAACGAGCGCTTGCTCAAGGCTTTCGAGCTCAACGCTTTCAATCTTGATGTGGTGCAACAATTGGCCGCGATCCTCGAAGAAGGCGGTGCCGAAGCCGTGAGCCTGAAGTTGAAGGCATGGGCGCAGCGTCTCCAGGACGTCATGGTGCAGGACCATGCCAGTCTTTTCGAAACCATGCGGTCCGGCCAGTTGCTACGCTGGCTGGATGGGCGTGAGCCGAGCGCGGACCAGGTCAAGGACATCACCCGATACTTGGCTCGCCATCAGGGCGGACCGATATTCGGCATCCTGTTGCTGGACCTGGAGGCGGATTTCACCCGCCTGCAGACAACCTTCGACAGTGTGATCAACGGGGCTTGCAGGGCATTCAAGATCATTGTATTCACGACCGGTGACCTGCCGGCCGAAACCACCCTCCAGAACACCCTGCATTTCGTCAAGGTCAACGAAAGCAACTATGTGGATCGGATCAACCAGGTCATCAGCCAGAGCGATTGCGACTGGATGGTCCTGGCCGAGGCGGGAGATGAGCTGACGCCATCCGGTCTGTTGCATGCCAGCTTGGAGCTGCTTGACGCACCGCAATGCCGAGCGGTGGCCATGGATGAATTCCAGCGCCAACCCGATGAAACCCTGAGCGATGTGTTCCGTCCCGGCTTCAATCTCGATCTGTTGTTGAGCGTACCGTCGTTGATGGCGCGGCACTGGTTGGTGCGTCGTGAGGTGCTGGTGCAGGCCGGTGGTTATTCGCGCGATTTCAAGGACGCCTTGGAGTTCGAATTGCTCCTGCGGTTGATCGAACAGGGCGGCATGGGTGGCCTGGCGCATTTGGACGAGCCGCTGCTGATTTGCCGGGCGCAGCCGGACAGCGACAACGCCGACGAGCGCAAGGCCCTGCTTCGCCACCTCGGGGCACGAGGCTACAAGGCCGACGTCAGTTCCGCGGTGCCAGGTGTCTACAAGATTGACTACCGCTTTATCGAACGTCCGCTGGTGTCGATCATCCTGCATGGCTACGGCGACCTGGTAAACCTGCAGCGATGCATCATCAACGTGCTGCAACGTACCCGCTACCAGCGCTTCGAACTGCTGGTGGCCGAACATCCGGTCCACGGCGCAGCAGTGAAGGACTGGCTACGCAGCCAGGGCCATCAGGCCAGTCGTGTGCGGTTCATCGATGTCGAGCCGGGGCTTGCCACGGCGGTCCTGATCAACCAGGCCAGCCAGCAGGCCAAGGGGGAGTATCTGCTCACCTTGGCGGTGGACAGCGAAGTGGTGAACGTCAACTGGATCGAACTCCTGCTCAACCAGGCCCAACGTCCGGAAGTCGGCGTGGTCGGTGCCCGATTGATCGACCGTCAGGGACGTACGACCCAGGCGGGCCTGATGCTTGGGTTCGACGGTGTGGTGGGCTCGGCGTTCGTCGGTGAGGCGGCGGATGCGCGGGGCTACATGAACCGCCTGGTGGCCGAGCAGGATTGCTCTGCGGTGTCCTTTGCTTGTCTGATGGTCTCCGCGCAGCTGTTCCAGGCGGTCGATGGCGTGGATGACGCCTTGTTCGCCGAGGGGCTGGGTGACGTGGACCTGTGCCTGCGAATCGCACAGGCCGGTTATCTCACGGTATGGACGCCGTACGTTCAGGTCGTGAATCCGGGCATCCTGTCGTCTTCGGACGAAGCCCGCCAGGCCCTGGTCGGGAAATGGCAGGACGCGCTGTCCCATGATCCGAATTACAACGCCAACCTGGCGACGACCGGTCCGGGCTTTACCCTTGGGCCGGTGGTACCGGTGCCGTGGTCGAAGCTCATTGGCCGGGCAGGCATGTAGGGCCCAGGCTTATCGCTGAACCACCGCCATCGCGAGCAAGTCCGCTCGCGATGGCGGTGGTTCAGCTTATGGAGAGGGTGACTATGTTGCCGTTATCGTGAGCAAGCTCGCTCCCACACTTATTTCCCCCTGTGGACGCAACATCCGCGCTTATTTCCCTCCCTATACCCATCAGTCAATCCTGAAATCCTAGCGAAACGAAGCCCAAAAAAACGGCGCTTTCTCTCTCCGGGGCGAGCGCCGTTTTCCCCTCAAGGCCCAGTAAACACGGGCTTCCAGCCAGTGGCACCATAATTGCTTTCTAGGTATCAACGCCTGTATTACCGGCGGGGACGCCGAATAATTGGCGTCTCTTGTGAGTAGTCCGAGCGTCTTTGACGCTGATGCGGTTCACATTTTGAGAGAGACATATGAAGGCAGTAATTCTGGCTGGAGGACTGGGTACTCGCATCAGTGAGGAGTCGCATCTCAAGCCCAAGCCAATGATTGAAATTGGTGGCAAGCCAATCATCTGGCACATCATGAAGATCTACTCTCACTACGGCATCAACGACTTTGTGGTCTGCCTGGGCTACAAGGGTTACGTCATAAAAGAGTATTTCGCCAACTACTTCCTGCACATGTCGGATGTCACGTTCGACCTGGCTGAAAACAGCATGCATATCCACCAGGGCAAGGCCGAGCCGTGGCGTGTCACGCTGGTGGACACCGGTGAAGTCACCGGTACCGGTGGGCGTCTCAAGCGCGTGCGCGATTATCTGGGCGATGAGACCTTCTGCGTCACCTATGGCGATGGCGTATCGAACGTCAACATTCGTGAGCTGGTGGAGTTTCACCAACAGCACGGCAAGCTGGCGACGGTCACGAGCGTTCAGCCACCGGGCCGCTTTGGCGCGATGGAACTCGAAGGTGCGTGTGTCAGAGGCTTCCAGGAAAAACCCCAAGGCGATGGCGGCTGGATCAACGGCGGTTTTTTCGTGCTGGAGCCTGCTGCGCTCGATGGTATTGAAGATGACACGACGACCTGGGAATACGAGCCGATGCGCAACCTGGCGCGGCAAGGTCAGTTGATGAGTCACTTGCACCATGGCTTCTGGCAGCCGATGGACACCTTGCGTGACCGTGTACTCCTCGAAGAGCGCTGGAGCAGCGGCCAGGCCGAATGGAAGCTCTGGTCTTGAACGCATTCTGGACGGGTAAAAAAGTTTTCCTGACCGGCCATACAGGCTTCAAGGGCGGCTGGCTGGCGCTGTGGTTGCGTCAGCTGGGGGCGGAGGTCCGTGGTTTTGCCTTGCCGGCTGACACCACGCCATCCTTGTGGTCTGTCGCGGGCCTGGACGGCTTGATCCCCGGGGACCTGGCCGACATTTGCGAAGGCGAGGCGCTGTCGTCGGCGCTCCAGGCATTCCAGCCGGACGTGGTCCTGCACCTGGCCGCGCAAGCGCTGGTACGCGAGGCCTATCGCAACCCTGTCCAGACCTATGCCACCAACGTCATGGGCACGGTCAATCTGCTTGAAGCCGTTCGCCATTGCCCCAGCGTGCGGGCAGTGGTCGTGGTGACGACCGATAAATGCTACGAAAACCGTGAGTGGGTCTTGCCTTATCGCGAGTGCGACGCCTTGGGCGGTTTTGACCCGTACAGCAATAGCAAGGCCTGTGTGGAATTGCTCTGTGCGTCTTACCGCAATTCGTACCTGAACAAATCTGGTGTGGCACTGGCGACCGCTCGGGCGGGCAATGTCATCGGCGGTGGTGACTGGTCGCCGGAACGCCTGTTGCCGGATATTTTCCGCGCCTGGAAGAACAATGAAGAAGTGGTCCTGCGTTATCCCCAGGCGACTCGCCCGTGGCAACACGCGCTCGAGCCGTTGATGGGCTACCTGATGCTGGCCCGGGCGCTGGTGGAAGAGGGCGAGCGTCACGTCGGCGCCTGGAACTTCGGCCCTGAGAGCGGCAGCGTCGCTTCGGTCGAAACCATTGTCGGCCTGCTTGCCGAGCAATGGCCGGTGCCGGTGCGCTGGTCGGTGGATCCCCTAGCGCAACCCCACGAGGCTGGTTTATTGGCACTCGACTCCAACAAGGCACGCGAAGAGCTTGGCTGGAGGCCGCGCTGGTCGCTGGCGACCAGCCTTGAACGCACGTTGGCCTGGCACCTGGCCTGGCAGAACGGCCAGGACATGCACAACTTTACCCGCAACCAGATCGCGGATTACCAAGGCGATACCCATGAGTGAAAGTACTACGCAGTTGCGCCAACAAATTGTCGAGCTGGTGGGGCGCTATGCGCAATCGGCGCTCGCGCCGCAGGTATTCGTTGCAGGCCAGAGCAGCGTACCGCCGGCTGGCAAGGTAATCGGTGCTGCTGAGTTGCAATCGATGACCGAGGCGGTGCTGGACGGTTGGTTGACCACTGGACGGTTCAACGAGGCCTTTGAGAAACGCCTGGGCAAGTACTTGGGGCGGCGCTGTGTGCTGACCACCAACTCGGGGTCGTCGGCCAATCTGCTGGCATTTTCTGCCTTGACTTCCTCGCGCTTGGGCGATCGCGCGATCAAACCCGGCGACGAAGTGATTGGTGTTGCCGCCGGCTTCCCAACCACCGTCAATCCGATCCTGCAGTTCGGCGCCGTCCCGGTGTTCGTCGACGTCCAGATGGGCACCTACAACATCGACCCGGCCAAGATCGAAGCGGCGATCGGGCCGAAGACCAAGGCCATCATGTTGGCGCACACCCTGGGCAACCCCTATGACCTGGGTGTCGTGCGGGCGCTGTGCGACAAATACAAGCTGTGGCTGATCGAAGACTGCTGCGATGCCCTGGGCTCGACCTACAAGGGCCAGATGGTCGGCACGTTCGGCGACATCGGCACGCTGAGCTTTTACCCGGCGCACCACATCACCATGGGCGAAGGCGGGGCGGTGTTCACTGACAGCCCGTTGCTCAAGCGCATCATGGAGTCCTTCCGTGACTGGGGCCGCGATTGCTACTGCGAGCCTGGCCAGGACAACACCTGCAAGCAGCGCTTTTGCAAGCAGATGGGCGAACTGCCGGAGGGTTACGACCACAAGTACACCTATTCGCACCTGGGCTATAACCTGAAGATTACCGACATGCAGGCTGCCTGTGCCCTGGCGCAGATGGACCGTGTTGAAGACTTCACGGTAGCGCGCAAGCGCAACTTCCGCTGGCTCAGCGAGCGCCTGGCCAACTGCGCCGATTTCCTCATCCTGCCCGAGGCGACTGCGGACAGCGATCCGTCGTGGTTCGGTTTCCCCGTGACCCTGCGCGACGGCTGCGGCATCCAGCGTGTCGAGTTGTTGCGTTACCTGGATAGCCAGAACGTTGGCACGCGCTTGCTGTTCGCCGGCAACCTGGTGCGTCAACCCTACATGCTGGGCCGCAACTTCCGCATCAGTGGCGAGTTGACGGTCACCGACAAGATCATGAACGACACCTTCTGGATCGGCGTCTGGCCGGGCCTGGGTGAAGAGCACCTGGCCCACGCGGCACGGTGCCTGGAACACTTTTTCGGGCTGGATCGCTGATGCGCGCCTATGTCCTCTGTGGAGGTTTCGGTACTCGCTTGAGTACCGTGCTTCAGGGCTCGCAAAAAGCCGTCGTGGATATTCACGGCCGGCCATTCCTGGCGTTGGTGCTGGCTGAGCTCAAGCAGGCGGGCATCACGCAGGCGGTTTTGTGCGCACATTATCGGGCCGATCAATTGGCCGAGCTGCTGCCGTCGCTGATGGCCGAAACCGGGCTGGACCTGCAGATTGTGGTGGAAAAACAACCCATGGGCACCGGTGGCGCGATCCTGCACGCCTTGCATCAAATGCCACCCGAAGGTCGCTTCCTGGTACTCAATGCCGATACCTGGCTCGACCGCCAGGCCTATCGGTTGGCCATGGCCGCCATCGGCGATGTGCTGGTGGGGGTGCAGGTGGAGGATCGCTCCCGCTATGGCAGCCTGGACTGCTCCGAGGATCTGCGATTGCTGGCGCTCAATGAAAAGGGGCTGAGCGGACCAGGCAAGGTTAATGCCGGCGTCTATGCGTTCGCCGCCGACTCCCTGCAGGCATGCACCGTCCAGGCCTGCTCGATGGAGCAGGACATCCTGCCGATGCTTATCCACCGTCAGTCACTCAAGGTCTGTGCCTACACCGGGCCGTTTATCGATATTGGAACGCCTGACGCCTTGAGCGCATTCAAGTCGGGGTTCAAGGAGGCCGTCAACTCATGAACCAATTGGCCAGAACACAAACGGTCTACCTGAACCAGACCATTCTCGATGCCGTCGAGTGCATCGAGACGGGCGATTTGCAAATCGTCTTTGTGGTCAACGAGCAGTGGCGCCTGGAAGGCGTGTTGACCAACGGCGACTTGCGTCGTTACCTGCTTCAGGGCGGGGCGACGAACGTGCCGGTCACCGAATGCATGAACACCGCTTACCGTTCGGTAAAAGTGGGTGCGTCGCGCGAGGAAATGCTCAAGATCTTCGACCTGAGCTACAACGCCATTCCGGTCGTGGATGAATCCGGTTGCCTGGTGGACGTCGTCACGCCCGCGCGGCTGGCGGCCAACCAGGAAGTGCCGGTGCTGGCCCGGGCAAGGGCGCCGGTGCGCATGAGCTTCAGTGGCGGTGGTTCGGACCTGACCTATTACTTCGTGGAAAACCCGGCCGCTGTACTCAGTTGCACGGTCGGGCTGTATTCCCACGCGACGTTGATCCCGCGTACCGACAATGTGATCCGGATTTTCTCCGAAGACCTGGGCACCCGCGAGTCCTATGAGTCCTTGGATGACCTCATGGACCATGCCGACAAGGGGCTGCTGGCGACCATCGTTTCGGTCATCCAGCCCAACTACGGGCTGGATCTGTACATGCGTTCCGATTTTCCGGTGGGCTCTGGGCTGGGTGGTTCGTCGGCGGTCGCCACGGCGGTCATTGCCGCGTTCAATGAACTGCGCCGTGATCGCTGGAGCACCTATGAGGTCGCGGAGCTGGCGTTCCAGGCCGAGCGCCTGTGCTTTGGCATCGCCGGTGGCTGGCAGGACCAGTACGCTTCGGCGTTCGGTGGTTTCAACCTGATCGAGTTCAAGGAGGGCCGCAACCTGGTGCACCCGATCCGCCTTGAAGATTCGATTTGCAACGAGCTGGAAGAGTGCCTGGTGCTCTGCGATACCCGCATCTCCCATGACTCCGGCAAGCTCCACGTCCAGCAGCGCGAAGAAATGAGCAGCAGGGGCGAGCAAAGCCTGCTGCTGACAGAAAGCGTGTCGCTGTGCCGCCGAATGCACCATCACTTGATCCGCGGCGAACTGCATGATTTCGGGCGCTGCTTGCACGACGGTTGGATGCTCAAGAAACAGTTTTCCCAAGCCGTGAGCGACGGTGTGCTCGACCAGATCTACGAGTGCGCCCTTAACGCGGGTGCGCTGGGTGGCAAGCTGCTGGGCGCCGGTGGCGGTGGTTTCTTCCTGTTTTTCGTACAACCCCAGCACCGTCAAGCCGTGACCGAAAAGGTCAGAGCGCTTGGCTGCCGAACCACCGATTTCCGTTTTGAATCCAGCGGTGTCACTTCCTGGCGGACCAAAATTCAATGAGTAAGCAGATATTCAGCATCGATGGGATCACCATTGGTGAGGACCACACTTTTGTCATCGCGGAAGTGGGCAATAACCATAACGGCTCGGTGGAGCTGGCCCGGCAACTGGTGGACGCCTCCATCGAGGCGGGCGCCGACTGCGTGAAGTTCCAGCTGCGCAACCGCGAAGCCCTGTACCGGCGCAAGGCCGATGGCTCGCGCGCTGAAGACTTGGGTGTGGAATACATTCAAGACCTGTTGGATAAAGTCGAACTGAGCGTGGATGAACATCGGCTGATTCGCGACTACTGCGCGCAAAAGGGCATCAGTTATATCTGCACCCCTTGGGACGAGCCGAGTGTGGACGTGCTGGCCGGTTTCGACGTGCCAGCGCTGAAAATCGCCTCCGCCGACCTCTGCAACCCTTACCTGATCGCCAAGGCCGCGTCCCTGGGCAAGCCGTTGATCCTGTCGACCGGCATGTCCCTGGAGCATGAGATCGAGCGCGCCATCGAGCAGTTGAACGGCTTGGGCGTACCGTTCGCATTGCTGCATTGCAACAGCACCTACCCGGCACCGGAAACCGATATCCAACTCGGTTATCTGGCACGCCTGCGCGAGCTGCACGGCCTGATCGGTTACTCCGGTCACGAACGTGGCACTGCCATCAGCATCGCCGCCGTGGCCCTGGGCGCCAAGCTGATCGAGCGCCACATCACCCTCGATCGCGGCATGGAAGGCCCGGACCACCTCGCCAGCCTGGAACCGGAAGAATTCCGCCAACTGGTCGACGGTATCCGCCAGGTCGAGAAAGCGTTGCCGTGGACCGGGCCGGGACGCCACGCCAGCCAGGGCGAATTGCTCAACCGCGAAAATCTCGGCAAAAGCGTGATCGCCGCCCGCGCCATCGAGGCCGGCGAAACGTTCACCCAGGACATGTTGCGTGTCGCCAGTCCGGGCCAGGGCCTGCCGCCGTATCGACTGGCCGACCTGCTGGGCAAGCAGGCCGGTCGGGCCGTTGCCCAGGGCGATTTCCTGTTCGACAGCGATCTGGTCGCCCAGCAAGTGATCCGTCGCGAATACGCCATGCCGATTCTCTGGGGCGTGCCGGTTCGTTATCACGACTTTTTGCAATACGACCAGTGGATCAAGCCCGACCTGTTCGAATTCCATCTGTCCTACCGCGACCTCAGTGTGGCGCCGCACGCGTACCTGCGGACCGTGGAATGCTCGCGCCTGGTGGTCCATGCGCCCGAGCTGTTCGAAAACAGCGAACTGTTGGACCTGGTGGCCGATAACCTGGAATACCGCCAACGCTCCATTGCCAACCTGCAACGGGTGGTGGATGCGACCTTGCAGATTGCCGAGTTTTTCCCTAACGCCGATTCGCTGCTGATCGTGGCGAACGTCGGCGGCTTTTCGGCTGACGAACCGTTCCCGATCAGTCATCGGGCCGAGCTGTATCGACGCTTTCGCGAGTCCTGCGCCCAGATCGATTTTGGCCGTACCGAACTGATCCCGCAGAACATGGCGCCGTTCCCGTGGCACTTCGGCGGGCAGCGCCACCAGAACATTTTCATGATGCCGCAGGAACTGGCCGAGCAGGCCAAGGCCATGAACATGCGCCTGTGCCTGGATCTCTCGCATCTGCAAATGGCCTGCTTCCATTTCGGTCTGGACTTCCAGGCGGCGCTGGCCCTGTTGCTGCCGCATTCGGCGCACCTGCATGTGGCGGATGCCAAGGGCAGTAACGGCGAAGGTGTCCTGATGGGCACCGGGGACGTGGACTGGCCGGCCACTTGGGCGCAGCTCAAGGATTATCCACAGGTGAGTTTCATTCCCGAAGTGTGGCAAGGCCACAAGGATCACGGTGCTGGATTCTGGTCGGCGCTTGAATTCCTGAACAAATTGAATTGAGCCGAGCGCTCGGCGAACTGAGGTTTTGAACGATGAGTACCAAAATGCGTGTAGCTGACTACATCATGAATCGACTGGCGGAACTGGGCATCAAACAGGTGTACTTCCTGCCAGGTGGCGGCGCCATGCATTTGAACGATGCCCTGGGACGTCATCCAGACCTGGAGCCGATCCTCTGCCTGCATGAACAGGCCGCCGGCATCGCAGCCGAAGCGGCGGGCAAGCTGACCGGGGGGCCGAGTGCCTGCATGACCACGTGCGGTCCGGGCGCCACTAACGCGGTCACGGCGACCCTGGGTGCCTGGCTCGACTCCACACCGGTATTTTTCATCTCCGGCCAAGTCAAGACCGCCGACTTGAAGGCCGGCACCGGTTTGCGCATGTTGGGCGTGCAGGAGGCCGACATCGTCTCCATCGTTTCCTCGATTACCAAGGGCGCGGTGACCCTGACCGACCCACTGGCGGTCGCTGAAGTGTTCGATGAACTCGAACATGCTGCGCTGACTGGCCGTCGTGGTCCGGTCTGGCTCGACGTACCGCTGGATGTACAAGCGGTCCAGATCGATCCCGCTCAATTGCGCCGTGCCAAATTGCCGCCGGTTGCCGCAGCGGTCGATGTCAGCGAGTCGGTGAGCCGCACGCTTGAGTTGCTCAAGACCGCCAAACGTCCGGGCATCATTGCCGGCAGCGGTATTCGCATGGCCGGTGCGGTCGAGGCTTTCAATGCATTGATCGAGAGCGCGGGCGTCCCCGTCATGCCGACATGGCTGTCCATGGACCTGATCGAGGATGATCATCCGCTCTTCGGCGGTCGTCCTGGTTCGATCGCGCCGCGCTGGGCGAACTTTACTCTGCAGAATTGCGACCTGTTGATTGTCTTGGGCTCGCGCCTGGACATGGCGCTCACGGCCTACAACCACGCGCATTTCGCACCCTATGCCAAGAAGGTCGTGGTCGATATCGACCCGGCTGAAATCGCCAAGCTGCAAATGCCGGTTGAAGTCAAAGTCGTGGCTGACGTCAAGCCGTTCATTGAAGGGCTCGTGGCGGGTATCAAGGCCGCCGCGCTGCCGGATTATTCCGCGTGGCGTTCGCAGATCGCGGCCTGGCGCGAGCGGTATCCATTGCTGCAACCTGAGCACGCCGACGACAGCGAAGGCGTGAGCATGTATCACTTCACCGATCGTCTGTCGGACCTGCTGAGCGAAGGTGATGTGATCGCCCCGGGCAGTTCCGGTTTCGCCTCGGAACTGTTCCTGCTCAATCTGCGCCTGAAGAAAGATCAGCGCTGCTTCCACAACCGCGGCACCGGCTCGATGGGCTTCGGCGTGCCGTCGGCTATCGGCGCCTGCCTTGCCTCGGGTCGTAAACAGACGATCTGTGTGGAGGGCGATGGCGGTGTGCAGCTCAATATCCAGGAACTGGCCACGCTGGCCGCGCAGAACCTGCCGATCAAGTGCTTCGTGATCAACAACCAGGGCTACGCCTCCATCCGTACGTCGCAGAACATGCACTTCAAACTGCTGGTCGGTGCCGATGACACCAGCGGCCTGAAACTGCCCGACCTGCAGCAATTGTCCGCCGCCTATGGCGTGGGCTATGCACGCATCGACGCCCACGAGGGGCTGGACGCCGCATTGAGTGAAGTGCTCGCGCGCAGTGGTCCGGTGATCTGCGAAGTGCTGGTCCAGGTCGAAGAGGCGCGGGTGCCGCGTGTGATGACCCGTATCAACGAGCAGGGCAAGCCGGAGACCGGTGCGCTGGAAGACCTTTACCCATTTCTGCCGCGCGACGAATTCAATGCGCAGATGGCGATTTCGGAGCGCAACTGAAATGGCCTGGCTGAAGAGAAAATTGACCGGTCTTAGCTACCGCTATTTGCGCGGTACGGTTTCCTGGGCGCATGCCAAGTCACCTGAAATTCGTCATGAGCGGTTGTTGCCATATTCGAGCTATGCGCCGTGGTGCGGCGATAAGTCCTTTGAGCAAGCGCTCGCGCTGGTCGAACGCAATACTCTCGTGGATAAATACCGGCTGTATGAGCTGTGGTCGCTGGCCCGGCAGTTGGATGGCGTCGATGGCGACTTTCTTGAAGTGGGTGTATGGCGCGGTGGTTCGGGTTGCTTGTTGGCGCTGGCTAGCCAGCGGCCTGGCCGCAAGGTGTTCCTGGCTGATACGTTCACCGGTGTGGTCAAGGCGGGCAGTCTTGATACCCGCTACGAGGGTGGGGAACACAGCGACACGGATATTCAACTGGTGGAGGCCCTTGCCGCCCGTTGCGGCGTGATCGATCGTGTCCACCTGCTGGAAGGGATGTTCCCGGAGCATAACGCCGAACATGTCGGTCCACGGCTGGCCTTTCTGCACATTGATGTGGACGTGTATGAGTCCGCGCGCAGCGTGCTGGAATGGGCGTTGCCACGCCTGGTGGCCGGTGCTGTCGTGGTGTTTGACGATTATGGTTTCTTTGGTTGCGAAGGTGTGACCCGATTGGTGAACGAGTTCACTGCCGCGAACCAGGATTTCCGCTTCTTGCACAACCTCAACGGGCATGCCGTGTTGGTGCGGATCGCGTCAGGAGACCGACATGCTTGATGAGCAGAACTTCAAACATGTGCTGGTTTATGGCGCGCGCTTGGCTGGCCAGCGGGTCCAGGCTTATTTGGCGGATCGAGATGTCAGGATCAGCGCTTTCCTGGATCGCGATGCGTCTCTGGATCAGGTCGATGGCATCCCTGTCGCCAGTGCCCAGGACTGGGCTGCCAGTCATGATCCGGCCAGTGCCTGCGTAATCATCGGCTTGTTCAACAATTACGTGGATGTCGGCGAAGTCGTGGCCCAATTGCAGCAGTTGGGTTATGGCCGTGTTGTCAGCCTTGTTGAGTTCGTTCGTCATTTTCCCGAAGGGCAGCCGTTTCGTTACTGGTTGGTGGACCCGCGTTACTACGAGGCCAATGCTGATCGGATCGCCCATCTGCGCGAGAACCTGGCCGATGAAACCAGCCGGGAGCTGCTGGATCGCATCGTTGATTTCAGAATTACCGGTGACTATCTACGCTTACCTGCGCCTTCGCCGCGACAGTATTTTCCTGAAGATTTGCCGACTTGGCCGCAGCCGTTGCGTTTTATCGATTGTGGCGCTTATACCGGCGATACCGTGGAAGAGATGCGCGCCTCTGGCCTGTTTTTCGAGGCCGTCGCTACTTTCGAACCAAACCTTGAAAACTATGCGGTGCTCGTCAAGAGCCAGGGCAATCTCAACGCAGTCAACTTTCCTTGCGGTGTGTCCGATGGCAATCGTCAGGTCGGCTTCGATGGCGCGTTGGGCGCTGGCGGCCATCTTGTCGAATCGGGCGGCGAGACCGTGACCTGCGTTCGACTGGATGACGCACTGCCGGGCTTTGCGCCGACACTGATCAAGATGGACATTGAAGGCGAAGAGCCTGCTGCGCTGGAGGGGGCCTTGCAACTTCTTCGTCAGTACCGTCCGAACTTGGCCGTCAGCATCTATCACCGCGCCGAACATCTGTGGAGCATTTTTGAACAGATAGACGGATACGGCCTGGGTTATCGCTTTTTTCTGCGCTGTCATGCCCATAGCTCGTTCGATACGGTGCTTTATGCGGTCGCGCCCAATGACTTTGAACGCTGCAATGGGGTAGCAACGCATGCGTAACTATGAAAATGCCGATCTGCTGCAAAGTGAAGCGCTGACGGAAGGCCATACCTATCAGTGCACGATTTCCCTTGATGGACAATCCTCGATCCTGAAGTTTCGTTTCGATCCACAGGCGAGCATTGCTGCCGAACAGGAAGTGGTGCTGCGCTCGCGCCATCATTTGGATGTCCTGAAACGACTCGGCACCTATCCCGCCATAGCCAGGTTGCTTTGCGATAGTGCCTCCGACTTTTCCTATGAACCATTGGAAAGGCAACTTGATGCGCCGGTCTATGTCTTTGGTGCCCATCAAGTGGGGGTGCTATTGGCGCGTCTTTACGCCAACCGCGGTGGGAGTGTCCAAGCATTCTTCGATAACGATGCGAGCAAACACAACACAACGCTCGATGGGATACCGGTGAAGGCGTTCGACCTTTCCAGCCTGCCCGACAATGCACTTATTGTCTTGGGCAGTGGCCGCTACAGTGCGGTCATTCAACATGACCTGGAGGCCAAGGGTTGGGGCAATTTCATGACCATGCAGCAATTTCTTGTTGCGATGGATGCGCCTTATATCACTGAGGCCAGTTTCCGCAATTACAGGACTAAGGTCATCGATGAACGCTTGGCTTTCATCTCCGCATTTCTATGCCTTGATGATGAGCGCTCGCGACAAGTATTCGATGGCTTGATGGGCATGCGCCTTGATCTCGGCCATGCTGACTCGAAGATTCGTTCCGACTTCATGGATGAATATGTCGAACCCGAATTCATCCGGGCTGAAGACCTTCGTCATTATGTAGATGCCGGTGCCTATAACGGCGACACATTGAGCAAAATCGAATCACGTTTCGGTCCGGTGGAAAGTGCCTGTCTTTTTGAACCAGAGCAACTGGCATTCCTGGAATGCCAGAGTAAGTTCGACGGGCGCTCCGAAGTGAGGGTGCTTCAGGCAGCCATGACCGAAGTGGCTTGCCAATTATCGGCGCCCGAATCCAATAGTTGTGATGTGCTCGGTGCGTTATCTTCCGAGCAGCCGGCGACAGCGCTTGCGCATGTACCTGGCATCCCGCTGGACGAGATCATGTCCGGCGACGTGACGCTGATCAAGCTCGACATCGAAGGCGCCGAACAAGGCGCGCTGCGTGGCGCTCGCCAAGTCATACAGCGTGAACGACCGAAGTTGTGCGTGTGTGCCTATCACCGTAGTGATGATTTATGGAAATTGATCGATACGGTTCTTTCCATTCGTTCGGATTACAAAGTCGGTGTTCGTCATTATTCGGATATTGTCGACGACACCACGCTCTATTTTTATTAATGCCTCGGCTCGTGAGACAACTTCACGATTGATTAAAAAGAATTTTAAGGGATGTACGTCAATGAGTTTCAATCCCACCCTGGCTGATCGCTTGGAATACTGGAACGGCTTTTATAGTCGTCAAGATACATCGGTGCCGCAATTGCCTTCTCAGTTTTCAGTGTTCTCTGCTGGCGAGTTCATTGGCGTGGACGCGGTCGTTGAGTTTGGTTGCGGCAACGGGCGCGACAGTGAATTTTTTGCGCTCAACGGTTTTCAGGTGTTGGCATTCGATGCTTCCAGCGAAGCCATCGCTTTATGCCGACAGCGCACAAAAAGTGCCAAGGTCCAGTATTTGCTGAGTAACGCCGAGGGCAGTACCGAACACCTCCAGGATTTCCTGCAAGGCAAACGTCGCGTTGCGGTCTATGCGCGTTTCTTTTTGCATGCGATCGACGCCGAGGTGGAAAAGGCATTCTTTGACATGCTGGAAAATACGCTTGCACCCGGCAGCCTGGTTTTCCTGGAGTACAGGACCAAGGAAGATGAAAGCGGGGCGAAACGATTTGGTCAGCATTACCGTCGCTATATCGACCATGAGGCATTGATCGATACGCTACAGGGGACGGGATTTTCAATTGCCTACCAGATACAGGGGCGAGGTTTTGCAAAGTACCGCGATGAAGATGCTCTAGTTGGGCGTTGCGTTGCTGTAAAGGGGTGAACATGGTACCTGAACAACTTAAAGAAAAACGCTTGGTGCTGTTTGGTGCCGGGCGAGTGGCACGGCTGATGTTCGCCCGGTTTCCCGAGTTGAACGTGGTTGCGTTTGCTGATAACGATCCGCTCAAGGAGGGAACCTTCGTCGGCCGGGTGCCGGTCGTTCTGCCCTCGACCTTGCATTCTTTGGAATACGATCTGGTCGTTATAAGTACTGGTTGGTGGGAAAGTATTACCGCTCAACTGGAGGAATTGGGTGTTTCGGCAGAGAAAATCGTCCTTCCTCCTAAAAGCATGCTGGCGGTCAATAATGGCGCCAAACCGTTTTCACATGACTTCACCAAAGCGCTGGCAGTGGATGCCATTCAACGGGTCGGTGATTTTGCGGAGATGTTCAACATACCCATTCTGATGGATTTCGGCACGCTTCTGGGGGCCACACGCGATGGTGACTTGATCCCGTGGGATGATGATGTCGATTTTTCTATCAATGACGACAAATTCCCCCTGCTGTTGGATCATCTGTCCGATCTCAAGTCGCTCCTTCCGCATCGAACGGGCGTTTGCATCGAAATCATCATCCTCAAGTCCGGTGATTTCGTCACCGGTGTGTCTGTTACATTCGAGAACCTGGTTAATTGCGACGTCATCGTTCCGTTTGAACTGGGTTTCATGCGGCGAATTTTTGAAGATGGGAAATCGGTCACCAAGTCATCCGGTCCGGAGTTTATCGCCCCTGAAGTGCATTTTCGTTCGGCGGATACAATGAACTTCCTGGGGCGACAGTTTTTCACTCCACACGATGTACCCGGTTACCTGACGTACGTTTATGGTAATTGGCAGGCCCCCAAGCAGGATGTCACGTTGGCTGACTATCCGATGCAGGAGTCTGATTACCGAGAAACCTTGAGGTCAGTTTTCTGAAGAAGAACATGCACGTTTGCCAGTCAGGTTCCGCATTCAGGTTGCCTGACTACCTGCAACCGATTCTGGCCAGGCTAAGCCTGCAGGATGAACTGTCCGGTGCTCATCTTCTGTTGACTGGCGGAACGGGGTTCTTTGGTCGCTGGCTACTGGCATTGCTAGGCGAGCTCAACAATCGAGGGGCCGCCATCACGGTGACAATCACCTCGCGTAACCCCGCGCGCTTCCTGGCGGCTCATCCCGAATATCGCGAGTGCGACTGGATCAGCTGGTTTACCGGGGACATCCGTGATCTCGTGGACTTGCCGGGGCGTGCACCCGATTTGATCCTGCATGCCGCTGCGGATACATCGGCAGAGGCGAATGCGCATCCATTGGAGCTGTTCAATACACTCGTGGACGGTACGCGACGGGTATTTGACCTTGCCGCACGTAGCGCTTCCTCTCGCGTGCTGATAACCGGCTCAGGTGCCCAGTATGGAAGCCTGCCTTTTTCTACCGGCGTCTGCGAGTCATATAGCGGAGCCTGTGCAAGTAATGCAGTGGCCAGCGCTTACGCGGAAGGCAAGCGGGCGCAGGAAACGCTGGGGGCGTTGTATGCGCAACGTCATGGAATCAAGGTGGTGATGACTCGCTGCTTTGCTTTCGCGGGGCCAGGACTGCCCCTGGATGGACACTTTGCCATTGGTAACTTCGTTCGTGACGCCCTCTATGGCGATGAGATTGTTCTCAACTCCAGTGGCCAGGCGATTCGCAGCTATCTGTATGGCGCAGACCTTGCGGCCTGGCTGTTGACCTTGCTTGTGCGCGGCGAATCCGGTGTTGCCTACAACGTGGGCTCCGACCAGGCAATCAGCATCGCTGACCTGGCCCGGCGAGTCGTTTCCCGGATAGCGCCAGAGAAGCCGGTGAAAGTACTGGGACGTCCCGACGACGCGGGGCGCTCGTTCTATGTGCCTGATATCAATCGCGCCAGAGGATTGGGGCTGGACGTCTGGACTTCCCTGGATGCCACCATTGACCGCATGGCGGATTGGGCCCGTGACATGGATTACGGATCGACATTTGATGCCCGCTGACCGGGCTTGACACCTCACCCTATTCGACGAGAGATAAGTGTTGATGCGCAAACTGTTTTCCAAGCGACCACAGCCTTACTACATTTATGCGCCGAACTATCGCCGCAGTTCTGCCGGCATTCGCGTACTGCACATGCTATGCGACGCACTCAACCGTTCCGGCCATGAAGCCTATGTCGTCTCTCGGGTGCTTAATCCGAATCTGATTACGCCCTACTTGAGCAATGATGTCATCGCCTTGCACCGGTCCCAGGGCCTGGAGCCTATTGCGGTTTATCCGGAGATCGTCGACGGTAATCCACTCGGGGCGGGGATCGTTGTACGTTATCTCCTGAACCAGCCAGGGTATCTGGGGGGCAGTGGTATCTATGAGCCGGATGACCTGCTGTTCGCCTATTCGCGAGGACTGCTGCAGCCTGGGATGCCGGAGGACAATATCCTCCATCTGCCAGCGATTGACCTGAGTATCTTTTGCCCGCCGGCCAATCCTGCCAAACGGATACCGGGAAAAGTCTGTTACTACCAAGGGAGGGCCGCGCAGGCGAAAGTCGACCCTGGGCTATTGCCGCCGGATGCAATAGAGATAACCCCTGAGTTTCCAGATTCTTGGGAGGGGCTGGCCGATCTGTTCCAGCAGTGCGAGTATTTTTATCTTGCCGAGCGCTCGGGGTTGGCCGCTGAAGCGGCGCTTTGTGGGTGTATCAGTATTGTGTTGCCGGGCAAATATGCACAAGGGCAGCTTTCCGAGTTCGAGAATAAGAACTACGGAACGGCCTGGGGAAATACTCCCGAGGCCATCGAACGCGCCCGGCAAACCTTGCCCTTGTTGCGTCAGACTCAACTTGAGCATCAGGCGAAATTCTGGTCTGCGCTGGATCACTTTGTCGATGTGACCCAGCAAGCGGTGCGTACCTTGCGAGAGCAAAGCAAGGGTGGTGAAGGCGGCCGGTGGCTGGCTTCGCGAGTGCTGAGCGATGTCCAAGAAAACGTACTCGAGGCGTATTTGAGCGACAAAACCGTGCCAACATTCGAAGTGTTGGTGCTTGATGGCAAGGGAGAGCCGCATGCCTTGGCTCGCACGCTCGACAGTATAAACGCCCTCGATGACCGCTACGCCTCGATTCGAGTGACTGTGCTGGCGCTCCTTGATGTGGCGAGCATCGCTCCCCAGGTCAATCTCGAAGCGTTCCAGATTGCCGCAGGCTCGCAACGTCTGGAACTCATCAATCAAAGGCTTTTCGAGTCGAGTGCCGATTGGTTCATGGTACTCAGGGCTGGGGATGAATTGACGTCCAGCGGTTTCTTGACCGCCGCTCTGGACCTGATCAATGCGCCAGCACTGCGGGCGGTATATGCTGACGAAGTCATGCGCGATGCCAACGGCAACCTGGACTTGATGCTGCGTCCGGATTTCAATCTTGACCTGCTGCTCAGTCTGCCTGCCACCATGGTTGGGCACTGGCTGTTCCGTCGGGATGTCTGGCAGGGGATGGGCGGTTTCGTGACCGATTACCCAGACGCCTTCGAGCTGGAGTTCATTCTTCGCCTGATCGAAACAGGCGGCCTCGAGGGGTTGGGGCATATCAGCGAGCCCTTGGTGATCAGCGATTTACTGACGTTGCAGGATAACCCCCAAGAGCGGGGGCTTATCGAGCAGCACCTGCGTGTACGTGGGTTCTCGGCGGCGCACGTTGATACGAGAATGGCGGGTTGTTACGAGCTGAACTACAACCATGCCGATGCGCCAATGGTCAGTATCGTGATTGTGATCGATGGCCAGTTACCTCACGCACAGCGATGCCTCGATAGCCTGTTGGGGCAGACGCTGTACAGCCGCTACGAATTACTGTTGCTGGACCGTGGTAATGAAGAGTCGACCCTGTGCGATTGGTTGTCGGGCATTGAGCAATTGGATGTCGACAATATCCAGGTACTGCGTTTCTCTTCCAGCGCATCGGTCGAAGCCATTCGCAACCAGGCCGCCAGTGGAGCAAGGGGCGATGTGCTTTTGTTCCTCGACTGCGCCATCGGGGTGATCGAGCAGGGCTGGCTGCAACAATTGCTTAACCATGTCATGCGCCCAGAAGTAGGGTGTGTCGGGGCGAAGTTGATTGATGCGGACGGTAAGCTGCGTCATGCCGGGCTGTTGACGGGGCTGGGCGGTACCGTGGGCAGACCATTGCTAGGCCAGAGCGCCGATACGGCAGGCTATATGCTCCGGGGACAAGTGGATCAGAACTACAGTGCTGTGAGTGGCCAGTGCCTGATGCTGCGTCAGGAGCTCTTCCTGGCGCTGGGGGGCTTTGACGAAGAACTTGCGCCTTGGGCGGATGTGGATCTTTGCCTGAAGGCCCAGCAAACCGGTTATTTGAATGTGTGGACGCCGCGAGTGAAGTTGTTGGTTAGCGAGTCGGAAAGTCCCGCGGCTTCGCCGGAGCAGCAATACCGTTTATATGAGCGATGGTTGCCTCAACTGGCTCGGGATCCGGCATACAACCTCAATTTTTCGCTTGCGACCGGTGCGGCGTTCAAGCTCGCGGACTCGAAGCTGTCCTGGCGTCCCTTGGCAGCCTGTAAGGCTCTGCCGACTGTTTTAGCTTATCCCGGCACTCAAGGGGCCCCTGGTGGGCGTCGAGTCATCCAGTCCTTCAACGCGCTGCATGAGGCCGGATTGATCGACGGCCGCTTGTCGTCCGCCTTGCTTACCATGGTGGAACTGGAGCGCTACTCCGCAGATGTCATTGTGATGGCGCAGCCGGTCAGCGATAGCAACCTTGAGGCGATGCGGCGCATGGGGGCTTTTTCCAAGGCCTTCAAAATCTACGATACAAGTGAATATCCATCGTTGTCCGAGCAGGCACTCTCGACGTTATATCAGGGCCTGTCCTATATGGATCGGCTGGTGGTGAACAGCGAGGCAATGGCGCAGGCATTCAAAGGGTTTCATTCCGATATCCGGGTCTTTTCTCCCCATCTGTCCCCGGGAGACTGGGGCGGCTTGGACAGTCAGCGCCGTTGCGCAGATCAGCCGCGAATCGGTTGGGCCGGAGGCATCGGCGACGCCAGTGAGCTTGATATGCTTGCCAATGTGGTGAAAGACCTTGCTGGCGAGGTGCAATGGGTGGTGCTTGGCCCATGTCCGGATCATCTACGCCCCTTCGTTCATGAGTGTCATGGCAACGTCGATATTGCCTCCTATCCGAAGAAGTTGGCATCGCTGAATCTCGATCTGGCATTGGCGCCGCTGGGTGACAGCTCAGCCAGCCGCTTCAAGACTCCCCTGCGATTATTGGAATATGGGGCGTGTGGCTATCCAGTCATTTGCAGCGACGTCGAGGCCTATCGAATCGACTTGCCAATCATGCGCGTCAACAACAGTTACGAAGCGTGGATGGATGGCATTCGGGCTTTTCTGAGTGATCTTGATGCCGCAGCACAGGTTGGGGATGCCCTGCGTGAACGTGTGGGCCGCAACTGGACGCTGACAGGCCCCGCGTTGTTGGTTTCACGCGACATCTGGCTGCCCGATTGAATATGAAAAACATCACCTCGCTGCATGGTCGCGCGAGGATAAATTGTTTTCCTATAGAAAACGGCGTGACGCATAGGTCATAAAGTGCATCTTCAATGTATTGTGTTCTCCGGGCCGGAGGCGCGTTCAGTTCATCGAACTTCGCGTCCGGGGCTGCGGTTCAATCGTTGGAAGCACCCCCTCCGCGTTTCTGGGGTACATATTCAGTAGCTATTTATGATCGGGAAGCCATGATGATTGGCATAAAAAGCATAGCGAGTTACGTGCCGACCGCTGGTGTGGATAACTACGCTCAGGGTGCCAAATTCGAGAAGGATGAAGAGTTCATCCTTGGAAAGATCGGTTCGGCGTTCTTGCCGCGCAAAGACGCTGACCAGGAAACCTCGGATCTGTGTGTACAAGCAGTGAACGCGTTGTTCGCCAACAACCCGGAGCTTTCGCGCGATTCAATCGATGCACTGATCGTCGTTACCCAAAACGGTGACGAAGAGGGGTTGCCGCACACGGCCGCCATCGTGCAGGACAAGCTCGGGCTGCCGACCCATGTGGCGGCGTTCGATATATCGCTCGGCTGCTCGGGCTACGTGTACGGCATATATGCTCTGAAAGGCTTCATGGAGGCTGCAGGGCTGAAGAACGGATTGCTGGTCACCGCCGACCCGTATTCGAAAATTGTCGACCCTGAAGATCGCAACACCACCATGTTGTTTGGCGATGCGGCCACGGCCACCTGGATGGCGGAGGGTGCCAGCTGGCAGTTGGGCAAATCCAAATTTGGCACCGACGGGTCCGGCGCGCCGCACCTTAAGGTCAGCGACGGTGTGTTTTTCATGAACGGTCGCCAGGTGTTCAATTTTGCCTTGCTGAAAGTGCCGGCTCATTTGCACGAACTGCTGAATGAGTCCTCACTGCAGGCGAGCGATATCGATGCGTTTTGCATCCACCAGGGCAGTGCGGCGATTGTCGATGCCGTGGCGCGGCGTTTCGAGGGAGATCCTGAGAAATTCATCAAGGACATGGTCGAGACCGGTAATACCGTGTCGTCGAGCATTCCGCTGCTGTTGGAAAAGCACGTCCTGGACGCCGAATGGAAGCGCGTGGCAATTAGCGGTTTCGGTGTAGGCCTGTCCTGGGGATCGGCGATTCTTTATCGTGATTGATTGATTACCTCCTTCCCTATTAGCGCTTCAGGTCAGCCTGTGGCGCTATTTTTTTGCCTGCGGTTTTGTTCTGCGGTTTCTTGACGCCATTTTTCGGGCCTTTGCCCAACGCTAACCCCTTGTTTCACAAGGGGTGGCAGTCTGCTAGCAAATTTTTTGAAAAAAGCCCTCAAGCAAGTTCCCAACCCGACGATAACTATTACGAAGGTTCTCTAGGCCACACCCGGCGGTTGCCAGGGCCGGAAGCCGCAGTACCCAACCAACGAGGAATTCGTCATGGCTTTAACAGTAAACACTAACGTCACATCGTTGAACGTTCAGAAGAACCTGAACAAGGCTTCCGATGCTCTGTCCACTTCGATGACCCGTCTGTCTTCCGGCCTGAAAATCAACAGCGCCAAAGACGACGCCGCCGGCCTGCAGATCGCTACCCGCATGACCTCGCAAATCCGCGGTCAGACCATGGCGATCAAGAACGCCAACGACGGTATCTCCATGGCGCAGACCGCTGAAGGCGCGATGCAGGAGCAAACCAACATCCTGCAACGTATGCGTGAACTGGCTGTTCAGTCTCGCAACGACAGCAACAGCGCAACCGATCGTGACGCTCTGAACAAAGAGTTCTCGCAGATGAGCGCCGAGCTGACCCGTATCGCCAACAGCACCAACTTGAACGGCAAGAACCTGCTTGACGGTACCGCCAGCACCATGACCTTCCAGGTCGGCTCCAACGCTGGTGCCTCCAACCAGATCACGCTGACCCTGAGCGCCAGCTTCGACGCTGACACCATGGGTGTAGGTTCGGCAATCACCATCGCTGGCTCCACCAGCGCCATTGCTGAAACCAACTTCTCGGCTGCCATCACTGCGATCGACTCGGCACTGCAAGACATCAACACTGCCCGTGCCGACCTCGGTGCCGCACAAAACCGTTTCTCCAGCACCATCTCCAACCTGCAGAACATCAACGAAAACGCCAGTGCTGCACTGGGTCGCGTACAAGACACTGACTTCGCGGCTGAAACTGCGCAACTGACCAAGCAGCAGACTCTGCAGCAAGCGTCTACTTCGGTTCTGGCCCAGGCCAACCAACTGCCATCCGCTGTACTGAAGCTGCTTCAGTAATAGCCGGATGAGTTTTAGCGGGGGAGTGCGCTTGCGTGCTCTCTCGCTTTTTCCGTTCAAGAGGTGATGGACATGGATATGAGCGTGAAGCTGAACTTGTCTTATCCAGCGGCGAAGCCGGTGCCCGCAGTGGTCGACAAGCCCGTGGAGAAGCCTCAAGCCGAGGTTGCTACCGTAACCCCGGTCAAGCAAGCGCCTAAAGACGCTGCCGCCGAGCAGGACAAACTCAAGAAGGCCGTTCAGGAAATCGAGAAGTTTGTTCAGTCGGTCAAGCGCAACCTGGAGTTCTCTATTGATGAGCCTTCAGGCAAAGTAGTGGTCAAAGTGATTGCCAGTGGTTCCGGTGAAGTGATTCGCCAGATCCCGAACGAAGAAGTTCTGAAACTGGCCAACAGTTTGAATGATGCAAACAGCTTGTTGTTCAGCGCCGAAGCCTGACAACCGGCACGAATTTTGTTGTTATGTTCTTTTGGGCGTTGTAAAGGTCAAAAGGCCGGCGACACACTGAAGGGAGTCCCACATGGCAAGTCCAATTCTACCTGGCTTGGGTCTAGGCTCTGGCCTTGATACCACCGCGATCGTCAAGGCGCTGGTCGATTCCGACAAGGCCGCCAAGCAAGGTCAGATCACCCGAGCGACGACGACGACTACCAACAGTATCTCCGGGGTCGGAACCCTGAAGTCATTGTTGGCGGCCTTCAATACCGCCATGAAGGACTTGGCCAGTACCACGAACCCGCAATTCTCGGGTTTTGCCGCGACATCTTCCGCCCCTGGTGTCCTGACGGCTACCGCCAGCAACTCTGCGGTGGGTGGTACCTATTCAATCAAGGTCGATAAAATTGCAACGGCTTCCAAGGTCACCACAGCGGCCTTTGCCGGTGGTGCCAGCAGTGCCATCCCGACCGGAACGCTGACCATCAAGCAGAACGGCGTCGACTACAACCTCAACGTGGGGGCAGGCGCGACCCTGCAATCGGTTCGCGACTCGATCAACGCCGACGTGTCCCTCAAGGCGGCGGGTTTCAGTGCCAACATCGTGACCGACTCCTTTGGTTCGCGCTTGGTGTTAGGTTCGACGACTACGGGGGCTGGATCCGACATCTCAGTCAGCGGCATAGCCGGACTTGAGATAGACGGGACGAACGTCGTGGGTGCTGGCGGCGCTGCGCTGACAGCAACTTCGGCGGGCGCGATTGGTGCTGTGGCGCAGGATGCCGCGTTCTCCATCGACGGCATGGCGCTGACCAGCAAAAGCAATACCGTAAGCACGGCTATTTCCGGACTGACGTTGAATTTGCTTAGCGGGGGAGCGAGCGCTACTTCAACCATTACCGTCGCGCCGAACAATGATGGTCTGAAAGCGTCCATCCAGAAATTCGTCGACGCCTATAACGCCATTGCCACCAGTATCACCGCGCTGACCAAGCCTTCGCTCGATGCTGACGGTAACCCTACCGTGCCGGCAAAGTTGACCGGTGACGCGTTGCCTCGTTCGCTGCTGGCGTCGATTCGCGGTCCGCTGTCGGAGACCGGTTCTGGCGACAAGCTCACCGTACTGGCGCAACTGGGTATCACCACCAACCAGAAGACCGGTGCCTTGGATTTCAATACCACCAAGTTCACCACGGCGATGAACGACAAGAAGCTCAGCGGTGAAGTCCAGACGTTGTTCACCGGTACCAATGGTCTGCTGGAGCGTATGGGCAAGGCTATCGAACCCTACTCCCAGACCGGCGGTATCCTGGATCAGCGGACCACGGCGCTGAACAAGACCCAGACCCGGCTGGCGAACGATCAGGCGGCCCTGGATCGCCGGGTCGAGACCCTCACCGCCGTGCTGACCAAGAAATACAACGACATGGATACCCTGGTCGGCAAGTTGAAGGCCACTGCCAGCAACATCACTTCGATGTTCGAGGCGATGACGGCGCGGCAGAAAAACAGCTGATATTCGACCGATGCAAAAAAGCCCGGCAACGTTTTGGCAACGTTCCGGGCTTTCCGCTTTTCAACCTAAAGTTTTTTGACGCAGCGTCGATACGCTGTTTATACGAACCGAAGTTTTCAGATGAGGTAGAACATGAATCCGATGTTAGCCCTTCGCCAATACCAGAAGATTGGCGCCCAGGCGCAAACCTCCGAAGCAAGCCCCCATCGTCTGGTACAGATGCTCATGGAAGGTGGCCTGGATCGTATCGCCCAGGCCAAGGGTGCGATGGAGCGCAACGATATCGCCAGCAGAGGCGTGTTGATCAGCAAGGCCATCGGCATCGTCGGCGGTTTGCGTGAAGGTCTGGACCTGGAAAACCAGGCCGAGTCAGTGGCCGAACTGGATGCGCTCTACACCTACATGATGAAACGTCTGGCCGAAGCCAACGTCAAGGCCGATGTGAAGTTCCTCGACGAAGTCGCCGATCTGCTTCGCACGGTCAAGGAAGGCTGGGATGCCATTGCCGCGCCTGGTCCGCAATTCTAAGGAGTGCTCTCATGAGTCTTGTCCTGCAGCGAATCGAACATACCCGTGATGCCCTGGTCGATGCCTTGGCTGAGCGCAACTGGGAAGCCATCGGTCAATTGGACCTGGCTTGCCGTTCCTGCATGGAAGACGTCCTGGGTGAGCCTCAGGTGGACGAGGCGGCGTTGCGGATCAATCTTGAGGAATTGCTAGGGGTCTATCGGCAATTGCTGGAGGCGGCGACGGGAGAGCGTCAGGCGATCGTCGACGAGATGCAACAGATCCATCAAGCACAGAACGCGGCAAAGGTTTACCATCTGTTCGGTTAATGCTCAGTTAATCCGAGCCCGTTGCGCCATAAATTTGACTGTGCACGGTTTTTTGACTTAACTAGTAGCTGTTTACAGATTTAAGGCGTCTACAGGCATGACAAGTCTGCAAGCGTCTAGCTTGCCCCTAATTTCGGGCATTGGGTTGACTAGGGAAGTTGCTATTGCATGTGGCGTGAAACCAAAATTCTCCTGATCGATGACGATAGCGTCCGCCGCCGCGACTTGGCGGTGATCCTGAATTTTCTTGGTGAAGAAAATTTACCCTGCGGAAGCCATGACTGGCAGCAGGCTGTCGGCTCATTGTCGTCCAGTCGTGAAGTCATCTGTGTCCTTATCGGGACCGTAAATGCTCCCGCAACGCTTTTGGGCTTGCTAAAGACACTCTCAACCTGGGATGAGTTCCTTCCGGTTTTGTTAATGGGCGAAAATTCTTCCCTTGACTTGCCTGAAGACCAGCGCCGCCGGGTACTTTCCACGCTCGAAATGCCGCCCAGCTACAGCAAGCTGCTGGATTCTCTGCATCGCGCGCAGGTTTATCGCGAGATGTACGACCAGGCTCGCGAGCGCGGCAGGCATCGCGAACCCAACCTGTTCCGCAGCCTCGTCGGCACCAGCCGGGCGATCCAGCACGTGCGCCAGATGATGCAGCAGGTCGCCGATACCGACGCCAGCGTGCTGATCCTGGGCGAGTCGGGCACCGGCAAGGAAGTGGTCGCGCGCAACCTGCATTACCACTCCAAGCGCCGCGAAGCGCCGTTCGTGCCAGTCAACTGTGGCGCGATCCCGGCCGAGTTGCTGGAAAGCGAACTGTTTGGTCATGAGAAGGGCGCCTTTACCGGCGCGATCACCAGCCGCGCCGGGCGTTTCGAACTGGCCAATGGCGGCACGCTGTTTCTCGATGAAATCGGCGACATGCCGCTGCCAATGCAGGTCAAGCTGCTGCGGGTCCTGCAGGAGCGCACCTTCGAGCGCGTGGGCAGCAACAAGACCCAGAGCGTCGATGTGCGCATCATTGCCGCTACGCACAAGAACCTCGAGAGCATGATCGAGGTCGGCAGTTTCCGCGAAGACCTTTATTACCGTCTCAACGTTTTCCCGATCGAAATGGCGCCGCTGCGTGAGCGGGTCGAAGACATCCCGTTGCTGATGAACGAACTGATCTCGCGCATGGAGCACGAAAAACGTGGTTCGATCCGCTTCAACTCGGCGGCGATCATGTCCCTGTGTCGCCATGGCTGGCCGGGCAACGTCCGTGAGCTGGCCAACTTGGTGGAGCGCATGGCGATCATGCACCCGTATGGGGTGATCGGCGTGAACGAACTGCCGAAGAAATTCCGCTACGTCGACGACGAAGACGAGCAAATGGTCGACAGCTTGCGCAGCGACCTGGAGGAGCGGGTGGCCATCAACGGTCACACGCCGGATTTCACCGCCAATGCCTTGTTGCCACCCGAAGGCCTGGATCTCAAGGATTACCTGGGAGGCCTGGAACAAGGGCTGATCCAGCAGGCGCTGGACGATGCCAACGGCATCGTGGCCCGCGCCGCAGAACGCCTGCGCATCCGTCGCACCACCCTGGTGGAGAAGATGCGCAAGTACGGCATGAGCCGTCGCGAAGGAGATGAACAGGCGGATGATTGACGCCTGTTTTCCAACCGCCTGATTTTCAGGCGGTTTTTTTTCGGCACGGGTATTGCTATAGCCCTCGCAACGTTCCGTTTAACTGACGGTCAGCCAAGCGAGAGAGCACGATGACCCAAGTCGCCCAGATGTCTCCTGTCCCCGAGCCGGGACACATGCCCTCCGCCGAGCAGGCAAGCCGGCTTGGACTTGAGCAGGCATTTTTGCTGTTCAACCAGATGTCCAGCCAACTGACGGATTCCTACAGCCTGCTGGAAGCCCGGGTCACCGAGCTCAAGGGTGAGCTGGCCGTGGTCAGCGCCCAGCGCATGCAGGAACTGGCGGAAAAGGAGCGCTTGGCCAATCGTCTGCAAAATCTCCTCGACTTGTTGCCCGGTGGCGTGATCGTCATCGACGCCCACGGCCGTGTGCGCGAAGCCAACCCGGCGGCCTGCGAGTTGCTCGGCCTGCCCTTGGAGGGCGAGCTGTGGCGGCATGTCATCGCCCGCTGCTTTGCGCCCCGGGACGACGATGGCCATGAAGTGTCCCTCAAGGACGGTCGGCGCCTGTCCATCTCGACGCGCTCGCTGGATGCCGAACCCGGGCAATTGGTGCTACTCAATGACTTGACTGAAACCCGTCACCTGCAAGACCAGTTGGCTCGCCACGAGCGCTTGTCTTCCCTGGGGCGGATGGTAGCGTCGCTGGCCCATCAGATTCGTACGCCGCTTTCTGCCGCGCTGCTCTATGCCAGTCATCTGACTGAACAGCAATTGCCGATGGAAACCCAGCAACGCTTCGCTGGACGCTTGAAAGAGCGCCTGCACGAACTGGAGCACCAGGTGCGGGACATGCTGGTATTCGCTCGCGGCGAGCTGCCGTTGACTGACCGTGTCACTCCCAAGGCCTTGCTGCAATCACTGCAGGCCGCGGCGTTGACCCATGTACAGGAGCTGTCGATCCGCTGGCAGTGCGACAGTCACGTCGGCGAAGTGTTGTGTAACCGCGACACGTTGGTGGGCGCGGTGTTGAACCTCATCGAAAATGCGATCCAGGCCAGCGGTGGCGACGTCCGGCTGAAAGTGCACTTGTACACACGGGACAACACCTTGCGCCTGTCTGTCAGCGACAACGGCAGCGGTATCGAGCCGGCCGTGCTGGCGCGCCTGGGCGAGCCATTCTTCACCACCAAGACCACTGGCACCGGCCTGGGCCTGACCGTGGTCAAGGCCGTGGCCCGTGCCCATCAGGGAGAATTGCAACTGCGCTCGCGGCTGGGCCGTGGCACCTGTGCGACGGTGTGCTTGCCGCTGTTTTCCAATGCGCCAGGGGTGGAGTGAAAGCAATGGCGATCAAGGTGTTGCTGGTTGAGGATGATCGGGCCCTGCGCGAGGCGCTGGCCGACACGCTGGTGCTCGCCGGGCACGATTACGCCTCCGTCGGTTCGGCGGAAGAGGCGTTGTTGGCGGTGGGGCGGGAAGCGTTCAGCCTGGTGGTCAGTGACGTCAACATGCCCGGCATGGACGGCCATCAATTGCTTGGCCTGTTGCGTGCCCGCCAGCCGCAGCTGCCGGTATTGCTGATGACCGCCCACGGTGCCGTCGAGCGCGCGGTGGATGCCATGCGCCAGGGCGCTGCGGACTATCTGGTCAAGCCGTTCGAACCCAAGGCCTTGCTGGACCTGGTGGCTCGTCATGCCCTGGGCAGTCCCGTCATCGAAGGCGAGGGGCCGGTGGCGCTCGAACCGGCCAGTGCGCAATTGCTGGAGTTGGCGGCACGGGTCGCTCGCAGCGATTCGACCGTATTGATTTCCGGCGAGTCCGGCACCGGCAAAGAGGTGCTGGCGCGCTACATCCACCAGCAATCGCGCCGCGCCAACGAACCGTTCATTGCCATCAACTGTGCGGCGATTCCCGACAATATGCTCGAGGCCACGCTGTTCGGTCACGAGAAGGGTTCGTTCACTGGCGCCATTGCAGCCCAGGCTGGCAAGTTCGAACAGGCTGACGGTGGCACGATCCTGCTCGATGAAATTTCCGAAATGCCCATGGGCCTGCAGGCCAAGTTGTTGCGGGTGCTGCAAGAGCGGGAAGTGGAGCGAGTCGGCGCACGCAAGCCCATCAGTCTGGACATCCGCGTGGTGGCGACCACCAACCGCGACCTGGCCGGCGAAGTGGCGGCGGGGCGTTTCCGTGAAGACCTTTACTATCGCTTGTCGGTATTCCCGCTGGCCTGGCGTCCCTTGCGCGAGCGCACGGCCGATATTCTCCCGCTGGCCGAGCGCTTGCTGGCCAAGCACGTCAACAAAATGAAGCATGCGGCGGCCCGGCTGTCGCCCCAGGCCCAGGCGTTCCTGATTGCCTACCCCTGGCCCGGCAACGTGCGAGAACTGGATAACGCCATCCAGCGGGCCCTGATCCTGCAGCAGGGCGGTTTGATCCAGCCGGAAGATTTCTGCCTGACCGGGCCGGTGGCCTGTGCGCCGTTGCCCGCATTGTCGCCTCCGTCGGCGCCGACACTCGTCCCCCCGATGGAGGTGGACGGTGAGTCGGCTGGCGCCTTGGGAGACGACCTGCGTCGCCGTGAATTCCAGATGATCATCGACACCCTGCGTGCCGAGCGTGGTCGTCGCAAGGAAGCCGCCGAGCGCCTGGGGATCAGTCCGCGTACCCTGCGCTACAAGTTGGCGCAGATGCGTGACGCCGGCATGGACGTCGAGGCCTACCTCTTCGCCAGTTGAATCGTGGCAAGCGGGCGTGCTCCCGCCAGAGTGCGAAGCGCTCATTGATTACTCGCGATACCGCATGGGTCGGATGCCCGCGCGCGCATTTGTTTCTTTCGGCCATGGAGCTGGCACCCTTGTTGCTAATACCTGAATATCCGCTGAGCAAGTGTCAAAAAAATGCGGGCCGCCAGAGAGAGTAGACCATGAGCCAAGGTATTGAATTTAATCGGTTGATGCTGGACATGCGGGCCATGCAAATGGACGCCATGGCCCAGCCTAAATCGGTCGCGGTCCCCCAGGTGGGTGGCAGCAGCTTTTCCGACATGCTCGGTCAGGCCGTCAATAAAGTGAACGATACCCAGCAGGCATCGAACCAGTTGGCCAGTGCTTTCGAGATTGGCAAAAGTGGCGTCGACCTGACGGACGTAATGATCTCCTCGCAGAAAGCCAGTGTCTCGTTTCAGGCGTTGACCCAGGTTCGTAACAAACTGGTTCAAGCCTACCAAGACATCATGCAGATGCCGGTTTAAGGAAATTATTGAGTCATGGCAGAAGCAGCCGTTGATAACGTTCCGGCCAAGGCCACTCCGGTAGACGGCAAACCGCCGCTGTTCGGTCTGTCCTTCCTGGAAAATCTCTCCGAGATGACCATGCTGCGTCAGGTGGGCCTGTTGGTCGGCCTGGCTGCCAGCGTGGCGATTGGTTTTGCCGTGGTGCTGTGGTCCCAGCAGCCGGACTACCGGCCGCTGTATGGCAGCCTGGCGGGCATGGACGCCAAGCAAGTCATGGAAACCCTGGCTTCCGCCGACATTCCTTACACCGTCGAACCCAATTCCGGCGCGTTGCTGGTCAAGGCTGATGACGTTGCCCGTGCGCGCCTCAAGCTCGCCGCCGCTGGCGTGACGCCTACCGATGGCAACATCGGTTTCGAGATCCTGGACAAGGATCAGGGCCTGGGCACCAGTCAGTTCATGGAAGCGACCCGTTATCGTCGCGGCCTGGAAGGTGAGCTGGCGCGGACCATTTCCAGCCTGAACAACGTCAAGGGCGCCCGTGTGCACCTGGCGATTCCGAAAAGCTCGGTGTTCGTGCGCGATGAGCGCAAGCCCAGCGCATCGGTATTGGTCGAGCTGTATCCGGGCCGCTCCCTGGAGCCGGGCCAGGTCATGGCCATCGTCAACCTCGTGGCGACCAGCGTACCTGAGCTGAGCAAGTCGCAGATCACCGTGGTCGATCAGAAAGGCACGCTGCTGTCCGATCAGGCGGAAAACTCCGAACTGACCATGGCCGGCAAGCAATTCGATTACAGCCGTCGCATGGAAGGCATGCTGACCCAGCGGGTGCACAACATCCTCCAACCGGTCTTGGGTAATGACCGCTATAAGGCTGAAGTTTCGGCCGATGTGGACTTCAGTGCGGTCGAATCGACTTCCGAGCAGTTCAACCCTGATCAGCCGGCCTTGCGCAGTGAGCAATCGGTCAATGAGCAGCGCACCGCGAGCAATGGCCCGCAAGGTGTCCCCGGTGCATTGAGCAACCAGCCGCCGTCGCCGGCCAGCGCGCCGCAAACCACCGGTGGTGCCGCGGGATCGGCCAGCATGGTGCAGCCAGGCCAGCCGCTGGTGGATGCCAACGGCCAGCAGATCATGGATCCGGCCACCGGCCAGCCGATGCTGGCGCCGTACCCGGCGGACAAGCGTCAGCAGTCGACCAAGAACTTCGAGCTCGATCGTTCCATCAGCCACACCAAGCAGCAGCAGGGTCGTCTGACTCGCCTGTCGGTCGCGGTGGTGGTGGACGATCAGGTCAAGGTCAACCCGGCCAATGGCGAAACCACGCGTGCGCCATGGAGCGCCGACGAATTGGCGCGCTTCACTCGCCTGGTGCAGGACGCCGTCGGTTTCGACGCCAGCCGTGGCGACAGCGTCAGCGTGATCAACGTGCCGTTCTCCTCCGAGCGCGGCGAAGTGATCGCCGATATTCCCTTTTATTCGCAACCCTGGTTCTGGGATGTGGTCAAGCAAGTACTGGGCGTGCTGTTCATCCTGATCCTGGTATTCGGTGTACTGCGTCCGGTACTGAACAACATCACCAACGGCGGCAAGAACAAGCAGTTGGCAGGCCTGGGTGATGTAGAGCTGGGAGGCATGGGCGGCCTGGATGGCGAATTGGCCAACGATCGCGTCAGCCTCGGCGGGCCGCAGAGCATTCTGCTGCCAAGTCCGAGCGAAGGTTATGACGCTCAGTTGAACGCTATCAAGAGTCTGGTGGCAGAAGATCCGGGTCGTGTGGCCCAGGTCGTGAAAGAGTGGATTAACGCAGATGAGTGATAATCGAGCCGCTGTTGCCAAATTGTCCCGGGTCGACAAAGCCGCGATCCTGCTGCTGTCCCTGGGTTCGACCGACGCTGCCCAGGTGCTGCGTCACATGGGCCCCAAGGAGGTCCAGCGGGTGGGCGTGGCCATGGCACAAATGGGCAACGTACACCGTGAGCAGGTCGAGCAAGTGATGAGTGAATTCGTCGACATCGTCGGCGATCAGACCAGCCTGGGCGTCGGTTCCGACGACTATGTGCGCAAGATGCTCACCCAGGCACTGGGCGAGGACAAGGCCAACGGCCTGATCGACCGGATCCTGCTGGGCGGCAACACCAGCGGCCTGGACAGCCTCAAGTGGATGGAGCCGCGGGCGGTTGCCGACGTGATCCGTTACGAGCACCCGCAGATCCAGGCGATCGTGGTGGCTTACCTCGACCCGGACCAGGCCGGTGAAGTGCTGGGCAACTTCGACCACAAGGTGCGCCTGGACATCATCCTGCGGGTGTCTTCGCTCAACACCGTGCAGCCGGCGGCCCTGAAAGAATTGAACCAGATTCTCGAGAAGCAGTTCTCGGGCAACTCCAATGCCTCGCGCACCACCCTGGGCGGCATCAAGCGCGCGGCGGACATCATGAACTTCCTCGACAGTTCGATCGAAGGTCAGTTGATGGACTCGATCCGCGAGTTCGACGAAGACCTGTCCGGTCAGATCGAAGACCTCATGTTCGTGTTCAACAACCTGTCCGATGTCGACGATCGTGGCATCCAGGCGCTGTTGCGCGAAGTGTCGTCCGACGTGCTGGTACTGGCCCTCAAGGGGTCGGACGAAGGCGTCAAGGAAAAGATCTTCAAGAACATGTCCAAACGGGCGGCCGAACTGTTGCGCGACGATCTCGAGGCCAAGGGCCCGGTACGCGTCAGCGACGTGGAAACCGCACAGAAGGAAATCCTCACCATCGCCCGCCGCATGGCCGAAGCCGGGGAGATCGTTCTCGGTGGCAAGGGCGGCGAAGAGATGATCTAAGGTCGTTATGCCTGCCAAGAGTGATGAAGCACCCAGCGACCTGATCCGCGCCCGTGACGTCGGTGGTTTCGACGTCTGGTCGCTGCCCAGCTTCGACCCCCATGTTCCCGAGCCTGAGCCGGAACCGGTGGAAGAGCTGCCGGAACCGGAGGAAGTGCCGCTGGAAGAAGTCCAGCCACTGACCCTCGAGGAAGTCGAGAGCATTCGCCAGGAGGCCTACAACGAAGGCTTTGCCGTGGGTGAAAAGGAAGGCTTCCACAGCACCACGCTCAAGGTCCGCCAGGAAGCCGACGTGGCGCTGACGGCCAAGCTCCGTGCGCTGGAATCGCTGATGCTCAACCTGTTCGACCCCATCGCCGAACAGGACACCCAGATCGAGAAATCCCTGGTCGGGCTGGTGCAACACATTGCCCGGCAAGTCATCCAGCGTGAACTGGCCATCGATTCGACCCAGATCGAACATGTCATGCGCGAAGCGCTCAAGTTGTTGCCATTGGGCGTGGGCAACGTGCGGCTGTACATCAATCCCCAGGACTTCGAGCTGGTCAAGGCCCTGCGCGAACGCCATGAAGAAACCTGGCGCATCGTCGAGGACGCTTCGCTGCTGCCCGGCGGTTGCCGTGTGGAAACCGAACACAGCCGCATCGACGCAACCGTTGAAACCCGCATCAGCCAGATCATGGCCAAATTGTTCGACCAGTTGCACGAGCAGGCCCTGCATCCAGCCGCTCCCGACCTGAGCCTGGAGTTGCCGGACGAACCCCTGATCAGCGCTGATGCCGCGCCGGCCGATGCTGGCTTGGATGTACCTGAATTGGACGCTTCTGCACTGGACAGCCGCGATGCGCCTTGAGCGAACCAGCTTCGGCAAGCGCCTGGGCAGCTACGCCGAGGCCAGCGAGCTGGCCGGCCAACCGATCCTGGAAGGTCGCCTGCTGCGCATGGTCGGCCTGACCCTCGAAGCCGAGGGCCTGCGTGCCGCCATGGGCAGCCGTTGCATGGTGATCAACGACGACAGCTACCACCCGGTGCAGGTCGAAGCCGAGGTCATGGGATTTTCCGGCAGCAAGGTCTTCTTGATGCCAGTGGGCAGCGTTGCTGGCATCGCCCCGGGTGCGCGCGTGGTGCCCCTGGCCGATAACGGTCGCCTGCCCATGGGCATGAGCATGCTCGGGCGTGTGCTGGACGGGGCCGGGCGCGCCCTGGATGGCAAGGGCGGCATGAAGGCCGAAGATTGGGTGCCGATGGACGGCCCGACGATCAACCCCCTCAAGCGCGACCCCATCAGCGTACCGCTGGACGTGGGTATCCGCTGCATCAACGGTTTATTGACGGTCGGACGCGGCCAGCGCCTGGGCCTGTTTGCCGGTACCGGGGTGGGCAAGAGTGTGCTGCTGGGCATGATGACCCGCTTCACGGAGGCCGACATCATCGTGGTGGGACTGATCGGCGAGCGGGGTCGTGAGGTGAAGGAATTCATCGAGCACATTCTTGGCGAGGAAGGGCTCAAGCGTTCGGTGGTGGTGGCTTCGCCAGCGGACGATGCGCCTTTGATGCGCCTGCGGGCAGCCATGTACTGCACGCGCATTGCCGAGTACTTCCGCGACAAGGGCAAGAACGTCCTGTTGCTGATGGATTCGCTGACCCGTTTTGCCCAGGCCCAGCGGGAAATCGCCTTGGCCATCGGCGAGCCGCCGGCCACCAAGGGTTATCCGCCTTCGGTATTCGCCAAGCTGCCGAAACTGGTGGAGCGCGCCGGCAATGCGGAAAAGGGCGGCGGTTCCATCACCGCGTTCTATACCGTGCTGTCCGAAGGCGACGACCAGCAGGACCCCATCGCCGACTCGGCCCGGGGCGTACTCGACGGGCACATCGTGCTGTCCAGACGCCTGGCCGAAGAAGGGCATTACCCGGCCATCGACATCGAGGCGTCCATCAGCCGGGTCATGCCGTCGGTGATCAGTGCCGAACACCTGAAGCGGGCCCAGCAGTTCAAGCAGTACTGGTCGCGCTACCAGCAAAGCCGCGACCTGATCAGCGTCGGCGCCTATGTCCCCGGCGGTGATCGCGAGACCGACACCGCCATCAGTCTTTACCCGTCCATGGCCGTTTATCTGCGCCAGAGCCTGAACGACAACATCGGCATGGGCGCCAGCGAAGCGCACTTGCAGACTATTTTCGCCCCGGTCTCAGGCACGTAACCGGCCATGGCCACGAGTCGTGCGGCACGCCTGGCGCCAGTGGTGGACATGGCCGAAAAGGCCGAGAAGACCGCCGTCCAGCGACTGGCCTATTTCCAGGGCCAGGTCAAAGTCGCCGAAAGCAAGCTGGCTGACCTCGAAAACTTTCGACTCGAATACCAGGAACAGTGGATCGCCCGTGGCGCCCATGGGGTTTCCGGGCAGTGGTTGTTGGGTTACCAAGGATTCCTCGCGCAGTTGGGTACCGCTATCGACCAGCAGCGTCAAAGCCTGGTCTGGCACCAGAACAACCTGGTGAAGGCCCGTCAGAGCTGGCAAGAGGCGTTTGCCCGGGTCGAAGGGTTGCGTAAACTGGTGCAGCGCTATATTGATGAGGCGCGGCAATTGGAAGACAAGCGCGAACAGAAACTGCTGGATGAGTTGTCCCAGCGCCTGCCGCGTCAGAATCCCTATTGATGGGAAACCAGGATTTTGTCGGATGATCGAGGCCAAACCTTGCTCAGACCTCTACCTGATGCTACACCTTGTACACGTATGTCCATGACAGGGAAGCTGAACATGTCAGTCGTTACAGAAGTATCCCAAGATGGGAAGAAATTGACGATTTCGATCGAAGGTCGATTCGATTTCGGACGGCACCAAGAGTTTCGCGAGTCTTACGAGAGACTCAATAACAAGCCCGAGTCCATTGTGGTGGATTTGAAGAAAGCCACCTATCTCGACAGTTCCGCCTTGGGCATGCTCTTGCTGTTACGTGATCATGCCGGTGGCGACGAGTCGGACATCCGGGTCGTCAACAGCAGCAGCGACGTCAAGAAAATCCTTGCGATCTCCAATTTTGACAAGCTGTTCGACATCAGTTGATCGCCATGCAATCGTCGTCGGAGCCACTGACGGTCCTGATTGCCGAAGACAGTGCCGCTGATCGACTGCTGTTGTCGACCATCGTCCGCCGCCAGGGGCATCATGTGCTCACTGCGGCCGATGGCGCCGAAGCGGTCGAGGTCTATCTGGAAAAGCGTCCGCACCTGGTGTTGATGGACGCAATGATGCCGGTAATGGACGGCTTCGAAGCCGCGCAGAAAATCAAGCAGTTGGCCGGGGACCAGTTGGTCCCGATCATTTTCCTCACCTCGTTGACCGAGAGCGAAGCCCTGGCCCGTTGCCTGGAGGCGGGCGGCGACGACTTCCTGGCCAAACCCTATAACCAAGTGATCCTGGCGGCCAAGATCAAGGCCATGGACCGTTTGCGTCGGTTGCAGGCCACGGTGGTGGAGCAGCGCGACCAGATTGCCCGGCATCATGACTACTTGCTCAACGAGCAACGGGTCGCCAAGGCCGTGTTCGACAAGATCGCCCACTCCGGCTGCCTGAGCGCGCCGAACATCCGTTACTTGCAATCGCCTTATGCCTTGTTCAACGGTGACTTGCTGTTGGCAGCGTTCAATCCGGCCGGCGACATGCACGTCCTGCTGGGGGATTTCACCGGCCACGGTTTGCCGGCGGCGGTCGGCGCGATGCCGCTGGCGGAAGTGTTCTACGGGATGACCGCCAAAGGCTATGGCCTGGCGCAGATCCTGCGAGAGATGAATGCCAAGCTCAAACGCATCCTGCCCGTGGACATGTTCTGTTGCGCGACGTTGTTATGCCTGAGCTTCCAGCGTTGCACGGTAGAGATCTGGAACGGCGGCATGCCCGATGGATACCTGCATGACAGCCTCAGCGGCGTGCGTACGCCATTGCCGGCGCGTCACCTGCCATTGGGCGTGCTCACCCCTCAATTATTCGATGACCGCACCGAAGTGCATACCATGTCGCTGGGTGACCGGGTGTTCCTGTTGTCCGATGGCGTGATCGATACCACTGACGAAGACGAGCAACTGTTTGGCGTTGAACGGCTGCAACAGGTATTTGCCGCCAACCGTGAACCCGACCTGCTGTTTGAAGACATCCAGCAGGCCTTGCGAGATTTTCGCGGTGAGTCGCGGGATGACTTCAGCATGGTCGAGTTGCGACTGGTCGCCCCGACGCAACTCAATCCGCCGCCACCGGTCTATTCCGATAGCGGCCAGTCCAGCCCGCTGGATTGGTCGGTGAGCTTCGAATTCCGGGCACAGACGCTCAAACGCTTCAATCCGATGCCCTATTTGCTGCAGTTGTTACTTGAGGTCCATGGGCTCAGGGTGCAAAGTGGCGCCCTTTACAGCGTCATGTCGGAGCTGTATTCCAATGCCCTGGATCATGGGGTGCTGGGGCTCGACTCCAGCCTCAAGCGTGACGCAGTGGGTTTTGCCCGCTACTACAGAGAGCGCAATACGCGCCTGGATGAACTGAGCGACGGCTATGTGCGGGTGCACTTGCATGTCTCGCCAAGCGGCGAGGGTGGTCGCCTGGCCATAGAGGTCGAGGACAGTGGCGAGGGTTTTGACGTCGCAAGGGTGCTGGCGCGTCCTGTGGACACTGATCGGTTGTCGGGGCGCGGCGTGAGCCTGGTACGCCAGTTGAGCCACCAAGCCAGTTGGTCAGACGATGGTCGTAGTGCGCGCGTGGAGTTTTTCTGGGAGGCTCCGGCATAATCGGCGCCATTCTTGATCAGGGAGCGAACAAGTGAACGAGATTCATCTGGACCGCGACGTCCTCAGCACGCTGAAGGAAGTCATGGAGGAGGGGTATCTGGAGTTGCTGGATACATTTCTCAATGACTCGGAGGCTCGCTTGCGTGTGCTGCATGAGGCACGGGACGCTGAAAAACTGAGCGCCACGGCCCACAGCTTCAAGGGCAGCAGCAGCAACATGGGCGCTATCCGCCTGGCCGAGCTGTGTGGCGAACTGGAACAACGTGCCAAGCAGCCGTCATTGGGCGGTATCGAGAAACTGGTCAACGAAATCGACAGCGAATTTGCTTATGTTCGCAAGCTTTGCAGGGAAGAGCGCGAAGGCTTTCACTGCTGAGATTTGACGGTCAGGCAGACGTTGGCCCGTGCCTTGCATTGCCTAGTCTCGACTGTACCTATGATTCCAGTGCAGCGGAGACCTTTTTATGCCCGTTACCCCCAATACACTGCTTCAGGCCTCTGTCCAGGCCAAGCCCAAGGCCGCCGTCAATTCACCGGCAGCGGCCCCGGATCTCGGGGATAGAGCCTCCAGCTTCGCTCAAGTCTTCGCCAAGCAGGCGCCTGACAAGGCTGCGGCGGCCCCTGAGCCACCAGTGAAATCGGCGCGCGACAACGCTTCCAGTAACACCGTCAAAAAAGACACCGGCAACCAAACCCCTGCCACCTCGGAACCGACGGTTGCCGATAGCGGCAAACCCTTGCCCGCGGACAAACCGGTTAGCGCCGACGACGAGACCGCCAGTGACGACAACGCCGACTTGGCTGAAACGCCAGTGGCGGATGCTACAGCACCCGTCGATCCGAGCCTTGATCCAGGATTGCTGCCCGACGTGACGGTGCCGGTGGCGACAATCGCACCGGAACCTGCGCCTGTGGCCACGACCGAGGTTCAGGTCACCACAGCCGCGGCACCGCTTGCCCCGCTGGTCGCGCCAGCCCAGGCTGCGGTGGTCCCGGAGGTCGACCCAACCTTTGACCCTGAAGCCGACCCGCTCGACGCATTGCCCGCCTTGCGATTGGCGATGGAGCAGGGCGGTCATGTTTCCGCCTCCAGCCAGGCGCAATCCAAGACTGCTGCCCCGGCGACGCTCGACGGTGAGCCGACTTCGGCGCAGACCTTCGCCGCAGGCATGGCGAGCATGCTCACCGTGCAGGCCGACCAGAACAGTACCGAGTCCGGTAGCCAGCAGGGCGGTGACAAGGCATTCGGCGGCTTGATCAACGAGGGCCTCAAGGACCTGAGCGCCGCTTCCAGTGATACTCGCGTGGACGATTTCGCCAACCGCCTGGCCGCCCTGACCCAGGCTGCTACGCCCAAGACCGCCAACGCGGTGCCGGTCAATCAACCTATCGCGATGAATCAGAGCGGTTGGACCGAAGAGGTGGTCAACCGGGTGATGTACCTGTCCAGCGTCAATCTCAAGGCGGCCGACATCCAGTTGCAACCCGCCGAACTCGGACGCCTGGATATCCGGGTGAACATGGTTCCGGACCAGCAGACCCAGGTCACGTTCATGAGCGCCCATTCCGGCGTTCGCGAAGCTCTCGAGGGTCAGATGCATCGCCTGCGGGACAGTTTCGCCCAGCAGGGCATGGGCCAGGTCGATGTCAGCGTGTCCGATCAATCCCGAGGCTCGCAGAACCAGGGGCAGCAGGCCCAGCAGCAAGCCCAGGCCGGGCGCACGACGTCGTCCGGTGGGCGAGTGGACTCAGCGGATGAACACCTGCCGGCCAGCGTTGCGGAAGTGGCGGCCAGTACCACCAGCGTCATTGGCACCAGTGCGGTCGACTACTACGCCTGATGTCACACCCCCCTCAGTGGGAGCGAGCGTGCTCGCGATAGCGGCTTGTCAGTCACCTTGCGCGTAACTGATCCTTCGCTATCGCGAGCACGCTCGCTCCCACATTGGTTTCAGGGCGATCAAAGATTGCATCCGGCCCGCCATCTTCTCTCTTGTCACTTCTGGCATAACACTTGCTCCAGCCTTGCCGTGCAACAGTGAAAACCCCGATTAGTGACGGATTATTGGCATGGCGAAGAGTGAAGCAGCAGCTGTAAAAGACCCTGCAACCAAAGGCAAACTCAAGCTGATCATCATGATCGTGGTGGGGTTGCTCCTGGCGATCGGTGTATCTGTGGGCGCGACCTGGTATTTCATGCACAGCGCTCAAAGCAAGCCGGCAGTCGCGGTCGAAGCTGCGCCAGTGGGCAAGCAGCCGGCGATTTTCGAACCGATGGCGCCCGCTTTCGTGGCCAACTACACCGTGAACGGTCGTCAACGCTACATGCAGGTCAGCATTACTCTGCAAGGTCGCAACCAGGCTGACCTGGAGGCGCTGCGGGTGCATATGCCCCTGATCCGCAATAATCTGGTGATGCTGTTTTCCGGACAGAATTTCGACACCCTGGCCACTCCGGTCGGCCAGGAAATGTTGCGTCAGAAAGCCACGGCCAGCGTGCAGGAAGTCGCTCAGAAAGAGCTTGGCAAAGTGGTGATCGAACAGTTGCTCTTCACTAACTTCGTATTGCAGTAGGAACACGACATGGCCGTGCAGGACCTGCTGTCCCAGGACGAAATCGATGCGCTGTTGCATGGTGTCGACGACGGTCTGGTACAGACCGAAAACGCTGCTGAACCGGGCAGCGTCAAAAGCTACGACCTGACCAGCCAGGATCGCATCGTTCGCGGACGCATGCCGACCCTGGAAATGATCAACGAGCGTTTCGCCCGCTACACCCGCATCAGCATGTTCAACATGCTGCGCCGTTCGGCCGATGTGGCCGTCGGTGGCGTGCAGGTGATGAAGTTCGGCGAGTACGTGCACTCGCTGTACGTGCCCACCAGCCTCAACCTGGTGAAGATCAAGCCGCTGCGCGGCACCGCGTTGTTCATCCTTGACGCCAAGTTGGTGTTCAAGCTGGTGGACAACTTCTTCGGTGGTGACGGCCGTCACGCCAAGATCGAAGGTCGGGAATTTACCCCGACCGAGTTGCGGGTGGTGCGCATGGTGCTGGAGCAGGCCTTCGTCGACTTGAAGGAAGCCTGGCAGGCGATCATGGAAGTGAACTTCGAGTACATCAACTCGGAAGTGAACCCGGCCATGGCCAACATTGTCGGCCCGAGCGAGGCCATTGTGGTCTCGACCTTCCACATCGAACTCGATGGCGGTGGCGGCGATCTGCACGTGACCATGCCGTACTCGATGATCGAGCCGGTGCGTGAAATGCTCGACGCCGGTTTCCAGTCGGACCTCGACGATCAGGACGAGCGCTGGATCAATGCCTTGCGCCAGGACGTGCTGGATGTCGACGTGCCGATCGGTGCGACGGTCGCTCGCCGGCAGCTGCGTCTGCGGGACATCCTGCATATGCAGCCGGGGGACATCATCCCCGTCGAGATGCCGGAGGACATGATCATGCGCGCCAATGGCGTGCCGGCCTTCAAGGTCAAGATGGGCTCTCACAAAGGCAACCTGGCGTTGCAGGTGATCGAGCCGATCGAACGCCGTTGAGCGGTGTCGAACGCCTTAAGTTTGTAACGGTTTTTTGCTTCTAACTGAATTTTTGCCCGCCGAGGACACATGATGGCTGACGATATGAATACCCAGGATGACCAGGCGCTGGCCGACGAATGGGCCGCGGCCCTGGAAGAAACCGGCGATGCCGGGCAAGCCGACATCGACGCCTTGCTGGCCGCCGATAGTGGTAACCATGGGTCCAACCGCCTGCCGATGGAAGAGTTCGGCAGCGTGCCCAAGAGCAACGAGCCGGTCACGCTGGATGGCCCGAACCTGGATGTGATCCTCGATATCCCGGTGTCGATCTCCATGGAAGTGGGCAGCACCGACATCAACATCCGCAACCTGCTGCAGCTCAACCAGGGCTCGGTGATCGAACTGGACCGCCTGGCCGGCGAGCCGCTCGACGTACTGGTCAACGGCACCTTGATCGCCCATGGCGAAGTGGTAGTGGTCAACGAGAAGTTCGGCATTCGCCTGACGGACGTGATCAGCCCGAGCGAACGCATCAAGAAGTTGCGCTGAGTGAAAGGTTTCTTCGCTGCAGCCGCGATGCTGCCATTGAGTGTGCTGGCGGCCGAACCGGTTGCCACGGCCGCCGCTGCGCCGGTAGCAGGTAGTGGCGTCGCCGGGCAATTGGCGCAGTTGGTGCTTGGCTTGCTGCTGGTGCTGGGCTTGATCTTCTTTCTCGCCTGGTTGTTGCGGCGTGTGCAGCAGGCGGGGCCGGCTGGCAAGGGGCAGGTCATCGACATCGTCGGTTCCCGCGCGCTCGGACCGCGCGACCGGCTGGTGCTGGTGCAGGTCGGTAACGAGCAGATCCTGCTCGGCTTGAGCCCGGGCACCATCACCGCCTTGCACGTCCTCAAGGAGCCGGTGCAGGTGCCCTCCGCCGAGCAGGCCAGCCCCGAATTTGCCCAGCGTCTCATGGAACTGTTGGGTAAAGACCAGAAGGATAAAAAGTAATGCCGTTGCGCATTCTGTTGGCATTGGCCTTGATGCTGGCCGCACCGTTGGTGTTCGCCGCCGATCCGCTGTCGATCCCGGCGATCACCCTCGGAACCAACGCCGAAGGGGCCCAGGAATACTCGGTCAGCCTGCAGATCCTGCTGATCATGACCGCGCTGAGTTTCATCCCGGCGTTCGTCATGCTGATGACCAGTTTCACCCGGATCATCATTGTCTTTTCGATCCTGCGCCAGGCCCTGGGCCTGCAACAGACCCCCTCGAACCAGATCCTCACCGGTATGGCGCTGTTCCTGACCATGTTCATCATGGCGCCGGTGTTCGACCGGGTGAACCAGGATGCGTTGCAACCTTACCTGGCAGAAAAAATAACTGCCCAGGATGCCGTGGCCAAGGCTGAAGTGCCGATCAAGGATTTCATGCTGGCCCAGACTCGCAGCAGCGACCTGGAGCTGTTCATGCGCCTGTCCAAGCGTACCGACATTCCCAGTGCCGACCAGGCGCCGCTGACCATCCTGGTGCCAGCGTTCGTGACGTCCGAACTCAAGACCGCGTTCCAGATCGGCTTCATGATTTTCATCCCGTTCCTGATCATTGACCTGGTGGTCGCCAGTATCCTGATGGCCATGGGCATGATGATGCTCTCTCCACTGATCATTTCCCTGCCGTTCAAGATCATGCTGTTTGTGCTGGTCGATGGCTGGGCGCTGATCATCGGTACCCTGGCGGGCAGTTTCGGTGGTGTTTAGGCCTTTTGTGCGGGGAGGGCGATATGACGCCTGAAGTAGCGGTAGACCTGTTCCGTGAAGCGCTCTGGCTGACCACCATGATGGTTGCCATCCTGGTGATCCCCAGCCTGCTGGTGGGGTTGCTGGTGGCGATGTTCCAGGCCGCGACCCAGATCAACGAGCAGACCTTGAGCTTCCTGCCGCGCCTGCTGGTGATGCTGGTGACGCTGATCGTCGCCGGGCCCTGGCTGGTGCAGACCTTCATGGAATACATCCTGCAGTTGTACGGCAGTATTCCGCAGTTGATCGGATGACCTCATGTCGATGCTCGCGCTGACGGACACCCAGATCAGTACGTGGGTGGCGTCGTTCATCCTGCCGCTGTTTCGCGTCGCCGCGGTGCTCATGAGCATGCCGGTGTTCGGTACAACCTTGGTGCCGACCCGCGTGCGGCTGTATTTCGCCTTGGCGATCACGGTGGTCATTGTGCCCGGGTTGCCACCGATGCCGCCGGTCAATGCCCTGGACCTCAGCGGCCTGATGCTGATCGCCGAGCAGATCCTCATCGGCGCCTTGATGGGCTTTTCGTTGCAGTTGTTTTTCCAGGCGTTCGTGGTAGCGGGGCAGATCATTTCTATCCAGATGGGTATGGCCTTCGCGTCCATGGTCGACCCCACCAATGGCGTGACGACGGCGGTAATCGGTCAGTTCCTGACGATGCTGGTAACCCTGTTGTTTCTTGCCATGAACGGGCATCTGGTGGTGTTCGAGGTATTGACCGAGAGTTTTACCACCTTGCCGGTGGGCAGCGCGTTGCTGGTCAATCATTTCTGGGAAATCGCCGGCAAACTCGGCTGGGTCCTGGGTTCGGCGATGGTGCTGGTGTTGCCTGCGATCACTGCGCTGCTGGTGGTCAACATTGCCTTTGGCGTGATGACCCGGGCGGCGCCGCAGTTGAACATTTTCTCCATCGGTTTCCCGCTGATCCTCACGCTGGGCATGGTGATTTTCTGGATTAGCCTGGGGGATATCCTCAACCAGTATCAGCCGCTGGCCATCCAGGCCTTGCAACTGCTACGCGACATGGCACAGGCACGCTGAACCATGGCCGAGAGCGAGAGTGGCCAGGACAAGACAGAAGACCCCACGGAAAAGCGCCAGCGCGAATCCCGGGAAAAGGGCGAGATCGCACGTTCCAAGGAACTCAATACCCTGGCGGTGATGCTGGCCGGGGTGGGTGGGTTGTTGATTTATGGTGGCGGGTTGGCCCTGGACCTGCTGGAAATCATGCGGCTGAATTTCTCGCTGCCCCGTGAGGTGCTGCTCACGCCGGGGTCCATGGCCCAGTATCTGCTGCACTCAGGCAAAATCGCGATTCTGGCGATGCAGCCGGTTCTGATCTTCCTGTTGCTGGCCGCTGTTATCGGCCCGATTTCCCTGGGCGGCTGGTTGTTCGCCGCCGGTAGCCTGGCCCCCAAATTCAGTCGGATGAACCCCGCCGCTGGTCTTAAACGCATGTTTTCGACCTCGGCGCTCATGGAACTGCTCAAGGCTTTCGGGAAATTCCTGCTGGTTCTGTTTGTCGCGCTGACGGTGTTGCAGTCCGACATCGACGATCTGTTGCGCATCGCTCACGAACCGCTGGAGCAGGCCATCATCCACAGTGTGCAGTTGGTGGGTTGGAGCACATTGTGGATAGCCTGCGGCCTGATCCTGATCGCCGCCATCGACGTGCCGATCCAGCTGTATCAGAGCAAACAGAAGCTGATGATGACCAAGCAGGAAGTGCGCGACGAGCACAAGGACTCGGAGGGCAAGCCGGAAGTCAAGCAGCGGATTCGCCAGTTGCAGCGCGAGGTGTCCCAGCGGCGGATGATGGCGGCGATTCCAGACGCCGATGTGGTCATCACCAACCCGACCCACTATGCCGTGGCGCTCAAGTACGACCCCGAGAAAGGCAACGCTCCGGTGTTGCTGGCCAAGGGCAGTGACTTCCTGGCGCTGAAAATCCGTGAAATCGCCGTGGCCAATGAAGTGATGCTGCTAGAATCCCCGGCCCTGGCGCGATCGATTTACTACTCCACTGAACTCGACCAGGAAATCCCTGGTGGCCTGTACCTGGCCGTGGCCCAGGTGCTGGCCTACGTCTACCAGATCCGCCAACACCGCGCCGGCAAGGGCAAGCGTCCAGAGCCACTCAAGGATTTGCCGATTCCGCCGGATTTGCGACGTGATTCCTGAGTCTGGCTATCGGCAGGCGTTGAACCAGGTGCAGAACTGTTTGGAGCGGGGACACGGCGGCCCTGTGGCGAGGGGATTTATCCCCGCTGGGCTGCGAAGCGGCCCCAAACCAGACCCACTCAATTCCCCAGGCATACCTGAATATCCCAGATTCAGGGGCCGCTTCGCAGCCCGTCGGAGATAATCCCCTCACCACAGGGTCTGCGTTCGGCGGGGCATGATTTTTCCTGTAACGCCCTCCGTTCCTACCCGCGGCCAAAGTTGGAAGGCTTCTTGCAATACCCCGTCTGCGCCCCCTCCGGGCGTCAAAAGTTTGCTTCACAGGAACGGGGAATATTGGTGGATCGCTCTCAGTTATTCAGCACCGCGCGCAGCAATGTCGTAGACCTCAGCCGGGGTAATCTGGGCGTGCCGCTGTTGCTGCTGGTCATGCTCGCCATGATGATGCTGCCGGTGCCGCCGTTCCTGCTGGACGTGTTCTTCACGTTCAACATCGCCCTGTCGATCGTTGTGCTGCTGGTGTGCGTATACGCCCTGCGGCCGCTGGATTTCGCCGTATTCCCGACCATTCTGCTGGTGGCCACGTTGTTGCGCCTGGCGCTGAACGTGGCATCCACCCGCGTGGTCATGCTCCATGGTCAGGACGGGCACGCTGCCGCCGGCAAGGTGATCCAGGCCTTCGGTGAGGTGGTGATCGGCGGCAACTACGTGGTCGGTATCGTGGTCTTCGCCATCTTGATGATCATCAACTTCGTCGTGGTGACCAAGGGTGCCGGGCGGATTTCCGAGGTGAGTGCGCGTTTTACCCTCGATGCGATGCCCGGCAAGCAAATGGCGATCGACGCCGACCTCAACGCCGGCCTGATCGACCAGAGCCAGGCCAAGCTGCGTCGCCTGGAAGTGGCCCAGGAGGCCGAGTTCTACGGTTCCATGGACGGTGCCAGCAAATTCGTGCGCGGTGACGCCATCGCCGGTTTGCTTATTCTGTTCATCAACCTGATCGGCGGCATGGCCGTCGGTATCTTCCAGCACAACATGACGTTTGGCGACGCCGGCAAGGTCTACGCCTTGTTGACCATTGGTGACGGTTTGGTGGCGCAATTGCCATCACTGTTGTTATCCACAGCCGCTGCGATCATGGTAACCCGTGCTTCGGGCTCCGAAGACATGGGCAAACAGATCGGTCGGCAAATGTTCGCTTCGCCCAAGGCCCTGGCGGTTGCCGCTGGGCTGATGGCGGTGATGGGCCTGGTGCCGGGGATGCCGCACATTTCCTTCTTGACCATGGCCGCCGCCGCAGCGGGTGGTGCCTACCTGTTCTGGAAGAAGCAGAACGCGCAGAAAGTCCAGGCCCTGCAAGAGGTCAAGCGCCAGCAGGAATTGCTGCCGTCGCCGGCCCGTGCCATGGAAACCAAGGAACTGGGCTGGGACGACGTGACGCCAATCGACATGATCGGCCTGGAAGTCGGTTATCGCCTGATTCCATTGGTCGACCGCAACCAGGGTGGTCAGTTGCTGGCACGGATCAAGGGGGTGCGCAAGAAGCTTTCCCAAGACCTGGGCTTCCTGATGCCCACCGTGCATATCCGCGACAACCTCGATCTGGCGCCCAGTGCCTACCGCCTGACGCTGATGGGGGTGATCCTGGCCGAAGCCGAGATCTACCCCGACCGCGAGCTGGCGATCAACCCGGGGCAGGTCTACGGCAGCCTCAACGGCATCACCGCCAAGGATCCGGCTTTCGGCCTGGAAGCGGTGTGGATCGAAATCAGCCAGCGGGCCCAGGCGCAGTCCCTCGGCTACACCGTGGTGGACGCCAGTACAGTGGTGGCGACCCACTTGAACCAGATTCTGTATAAGCACTCCAGCGAGCTGATCGGCCACGAAGAAGTCCAGCAACTCCTGCAAGTACTGGCCAAAGGCTCGCCGAAGCTGGCCGAAGAGCTGGTGCCGGGTGTGGTTTCGTTGTCGCAGTTGCTCAAGGTACTGCAGGCGCTGTTGGCCGAACAGGTGCCCGTGCGCGACATACGCAGTATTGCCGAGGCTATCGCCAACAACGCTTCCAAGAGTCAAGATACCGCCGCCCTGGTGGCTGCGGTTCGGGTCGGCGTGTCCCGCGCAATCGTCCAAAGCATTGTAGGCACTGAGTCTGAGCTGCCTGTGATCACCTTGGAGCCAAGGTTGGAACAGATATTGCTCAATAGTCTGCAGAAGGCAGGACAAGGCTCGGAAGAGGGTGTTCTGCTGGAGCCAAGCATGGCCGAGAAGCTGCAGCGTTCGCTGATCGAAGCAGCCCAGCGGCAAGAGATGCAAGGCCAACCGGTGATCCTCCTGGTGGCCGGTCCGATTCGCGCGATGCTCTCGCGATTCGGGCGCCTCGCGGTTCCGGGGCTGCATGTGCTGGCGTACCAGGAAATACCGGACAACAAGCAAGTGACCATCGTTGCGACAGTAGGGCCCAACGGCTGAGGTAGTGGTTTATGCAAGTGAAGCGTTTTTTCGCCGCCGATATGCGTCAGGCCATGAAGCTGGTTCGTGACGAGCTGGGCGCTGAAGCGGCCATCATCGGTAATCGCCGGATCGCTGGCGGTGTCGAACTGACGGCTGCGCTGGATTATAAATTGTCGGCGCTGGCTCCCCGGGTTCCGAACATGGAACTCGAAGACGAGCTGCGCAAGACCCAATCGCGCATCGCCAGCGCCCAGGCCGAGCTGAGCCTGCGCAGCAGCGAAGGCGAGGGCGCGGCAGGCACCAATCGTCAATTGTTCGCCGGTCAGCCGCTGACGGCCGGCCTGCCTTTGACCGCTGCCGAACCGCTGATCGAGCAGGCCCACGCCGAACCGCGTCGTCCTGAGCCGGCGCCCGCAGCACCTGCCCGGGGTGTCGATCCGCGCGCCCTGGATTCGATGCGCTTTGAACTCAACAGCCTGCGTGAGCTGATGGAAGTCCAGCTCGGCTCCCTGGCCTGGAACCAGCTGCAAGGCAGCCGTCCAGCCCAGGCCAACCTGTGGCGTCGCCTGCAACGCATCGGCCTGTCCGGCCCGTTGTCCCGGGACCTGCTGGCGCTGATCAATGATATCGAGGAGCCTCGCCAGGCCTGGCGCATGTTGCTGGCGCACTTGGCGCGGATGATCGCGACCCCGGAAGTCGAGCCGTTGGAAGAAGGCGGGGTAATCGCCATGGTCGGTCCTGCCGGCATGGGCAAGACCACCACCCTGGCCAAGCTCGCCGCCCGTTATGTACTCAAGTACGGCGCCCAGAGCATTGCCCTGGTGAGCATGGACAGTTTCCGCATCGGTGCCCAGGAGCAGCTCAAGACCCTCGGCCGGATCCTCAATGTGTCGGTGACCCATGTGGATCCGGGTCAGTCCCTGGCCCAGGCGCTGGAGCCGCTGCTGCGCAAACGCGTCGTGCTGATCGATACCGCAGGCCTGCAAGCCAGCGATCCAGCCCTGCGCATGCAGCTCGAAAGCCTGGCCGGACGCGGTATCAAGTCAAAAAATTATCTCGTATTGGCAACCACCAGCCAGAAACAGGTTCTAACCGCCGCATACCACAGCTACAAGCGCTGCGGGCTGGCCGGCTGCATCCTGACTAAGCTGGACGAAACGGCAAGCCTGGGCGAGGTGTTGAGCCTGGCGATCGGTCATGAATTACCGGTGGCCTACCTGACCGACGGGCCGCGGATCCCGGATGATTTGCATCTGCCGCGCCGTCATCAACTGGTCAGTCGTGCCGTGAGTGTGCAAATGCAGGAAGAACCCAGCGAAGAAGCCATGGCTGATATGTTCGCTGATATCTACCACAGCCCGACCAAGCAGGTCGGCTGAGGTAATCATGAATATTTTTTGTACCTACATCGATGGTCTGCCATGCATTGTTCCGTATGTGAACGCGCAGCCAGTAATGTGGCCTCCGTCTAAGTAAGACAAGGTAAAGAACGAACATGGGCAGCATGCATCCCGTACAGGTGATCGCGGTGACCGGCGGCAAAGGTGGCGTCGGGAAGACTAACGTGTCAGTGAACTTGTCCCTGGCTCTGGCAGAGCTTGGCCGACGGGTCATGCTGCTGGACGCCGACCTGGGCCTGGCGAACGTCGACGTGCTGTTGGGGCTTACACCCAAGCGCACGCTGGCGGACGTGATTGAAGGGCGCTGTGAGCTGCGTGACGTGTTGTTGCAGGGGCCGGGCGGGATTCGCATCGTGCCGGCTGCCTCAGGCACCCAGAGCATGGTTCACCTGACCCCGGCCCAGCACGCGGGCCTGATCCAGGCTTTCAGCGACATCGGCGACAACCTCGATGTGCTGGTGATCGACACCGCAGCCGGTATCGGTGACTCGGTCGTCAGTTTTGTCCGGGCGGCCCAGGAAGTGCTGCTGGTGGTGGTCTGCGACGAACCGACGTCCATCACCGACGCCTATGCCCTGATCAAGTTGCTTAACCGCGACTATGGCATGAACCGCTTCCGCGTCCTGGCCAACATGGCCCAGAGCCCGCAGGAAGGACGCAACCTGTTCGCCAAGTTGACAAAGGTCACGGATCGTTTCCTGGACGTCGCCCTACAATACGTCGGCGCAGTGCCTTACGACGAAAGCGTACGCAAGGCCGTCCAGAAGCAACGTGCCGTTTATGAAGCCTTTCCACGTTCCAAATGCGCGCTGGCGTTCAAGGCTATCGCCCAGAAGGTCGATACTTGGCCACTGCCTGCCAACCCTCGCGGGCATCTGGAATTTTTCGTCGAGCGTCTTGTGCAACAAACAGCAGGGCCCGTGCTATGACAGCCAGCGGTTACAACCATCTCTACAAAAAATCGGCACGGGACGCCCAATACGAATTGATCGAGCGTTACGCGCCACTGGTCAAGCGTATCGCCTATCACTTGCTGGCGCGGTTGCCGGCCAGTGTCCAGGTTGAAGACTTGATCCAGGCGGGCATGATTGGCCTGCTCGAAGTGTCGAACAAATACGACGCGAGCAAGGGCGCGAGTTTCGAGACGTATGCCGGTATTCGCATTCGCGGTGCGATGCTCGATGAAGTCCGCAAGGGCGATTGGGCGCCGCGTTCGGTACACCGCAATACCCGCATGGTCAGTGATGCAATTCGGGCAATTGAAGCTAAAACCGGGCGTGACGCTAAAGATCACGAGGTTGCGGCCGAACTCCAGTTGAGTCTCGACGATTATTACGGGATTTTGAACGATACCTTGGGCAGCCGCCTGTTCAGTTTCGACGACCTGTTGCAGGACGGCGAACATGAAGGGCTGCACGAGGATAACGCGAGTGCTCACATGGAGCCGTCGCGTGACCTGGAAGACGAACGTTTCCAGAGCGCGCTGGCGGATGCGATTGCCAATTTGCCGGAGCGTGAGCGGCTGGTCTTGGCGCTGTACTACGACGAAGAGCTGAACCTCAAGGAAATCGGTGAGGTCCTGGGGGTCAGCGAATCGCGGGTCAGCCAGTTACACAGCCAGTGCGCGGCCCGTTTGCGGGGGCGTTTGGGGGAGTGGCGAGCGCGTTGACAGGCGGTGTGGGGACACTGCGAACGAGGCTGGCCTGGCAGGTGTTGCGCCAGTCTCCATCCGTTGTGCTCCAGACCGTTGTCGAGTGTTGTGCCGGATTGATTGAAATGGCGCGTCCAGGTGCTGGGCGCGTTTAAGACTGCTTGGAGGTCGAATTGGACAAGAACATGAAAATCCTCATCGTTGATGACTTCTCAACGATGCGGCGGATCATAAAAAACCTGTTGCGTGACCTTGGGTTCACCAACACGGCCGAAGCAGATGACGGGACCACTGCGCTCCCGATGTTGCACAGTGGCAACTTCGATTTCCTGGTCACCGACTGGAACATGCCAGGCATGACCGGTATCGACCTGTTGCGCCAGGTGCGTGCCGACGAAAAACTCAAGCACCTTCCGGTGCTGATGGTCACTGCCGAAGCCAAGCGCGAGCAGATCATCGAAGCGGCCCAGGCCGGTGTAAACGGTTATGTGGTCAAACCCTTCACGGCCCAGGCGTTGAAAGAGAAGATCGAAAAAATCTTCGAACGCATCGGTTAACGGCGCCACGGGGGAGCTATGGATAACGAATCTTCAATGGGCGATTTCGAATCGACCCTGAAAAAACATGCCCGCGAACTGGTCGACAGCCTTGAAAAAGGTCGCTTTGGCGATGCGGTTCAAATGATCCATGAGCTCAACCAGACCCGTGACCGCGGTCTGTATCAGGAGGTGGGCAAGCTCACGCGTGAATTGCACAGCGCGATTGTCAATTTCCAGATCGACCCGAATATGCCGCAGGCCGAGGAAGTCTCGCAGATCACCGACGCCACCGAGCGCCTGGGTTATGTGGTCAAGCTGACCGAGGCTGCGGCCAACCGCACCATGGACCTGGTGGAAAGCGCAACGCCCCTGGTCAACGGCCTGAGCGACGAAGCCCAGGCCTTGAGCACCGACTGGGGTCGGTTCATGCGGCGCGAAGTCGGCGCCGAAGAGTTTCGGGAGCTGGCCCGTCGGGTCGACGGTTTCCTGACGCGCAGCAGCAACGAGAACCGCGCCGTGGCCAGCAACCTCAACGACATCCTGCTGGCTCAGGACTATCAAGACCTGACCGGCCAGGTGATCAAGCGCGTGACCCAGTTGGTCACCGAAGTCGAAAGCAACCTGCTCAAACTGGTGTTGATGGCCAGCCAGGTCGACCGCTTTGCAGGCATCGAACACGACCGTGAAGCGATGCTCGCTGAAAAAGATCCACAAAAACATCTCTCTCAGGGTGAAGGTCCGCAGATTCATGCCGATAAAAGAGAAGACGTTATGTCCGGTCAGGACGATGTGGACGATTTGCTGTCCAGCCTTGGATTCTGAGTTTTAGCCCTGTTTTAGGAGCAGCCATTAATGAGCTTCGGCGCCGATGAAGAGATCCTTCAGGATTTCCTGGTTGAGGCCGGCGAGATTCTAGAGCAACTGTCCGAACAGTTGGTCGAGCTGGAAAGCCGACCAGATGATGCGGATCTGCTCAATGCAATTTTTCGCGGTTTCCACACTGTAAAAGGAGGCGCCGGCTTCCTCCAGCTCAACGAGCTGGTGGAGTGCTGTCACATTGCCGAAAACGTGTTCGACATCCTGCGCAAGGGTGAGCGTCGCGTTGATTCGGAACTGATGGACGTGGTGCTTGAAGCGCTGGATGCGGTCAACAGCATGTTCAGCGAGGTGCGTGAGCGCTCGCCGATCACCGCTGCCACCCCTGAACTGCTCGCTGCGCTGGCGCGCCTGGCCGAGCCGCAATCGGCTGACGAAGCGGCTCCGGTTGCCGAAGCTGCGGTTGAAGAACCGGTCGCCGAGGCATCGGGCGACATCACCGATAACGAATTCGAACAACTGCTGGACTCCCTGAACACCGTCAAGGCACAGGCCGAGGCGCCGGTCGCTCCGGCTGCACCTGCTGCATCGGTCGCCGATGGGGCTGCCAGCGATGAAATCACCGATGCCGAGTTCGAGTCACTGCTCGACCAGCTCCATGGCAAGGGCCAGTTCGCGCCTGATGCCGTGGTCCCGCCGGCGGCCCCGGTCGCCCCGAAAGCCGCGGGCGACAGCTCGGACATCACCGACGACGAATTCGAAGCCTTGCTCGATCAGTTGCATGGCAAGGGCACCTTTGCCGTTGACGCGCTGGATTCAGCCATCGCTTCGGCGCCGACACCGGCCAAGCCTGCCGCTGCTACCGCAGGCAGCGACCTGATCAGCGATCACGAATTCGAATCACTGCTCGACGAACTGCATGGCAAGGGCAAGTTCAGCGAAGTCGGTACCGCTTCTGCTGCGCCTGCTGCCGCTACGGCTGCGCCGGCGGCCAAGGCTGCGCCCAAACCCGCTGCCAAGGCACCGGAACCGAAGGCCGAGCCCGCCAAGCCAGCCGCTGCTGCTCCGGCGCCCGCCCGTGCTGCGGCGGCTGCGCCAGCGGAAAAACCGGCCAGCGAAGCCGAGACCACCGTTCGGGTCGATACCGCGCGGCTGGACGAGATCATGAACATGGTCGGCGAACTGGTGCTGGTGCGTAACCGTCTGGTGCGCCTGGGCCTCAATAGCCAGGATGAAGCCATGTCCAAGGCCGTGTCGAACCTCGATGTGGTCACGGCGGACCTGCAGACCGCGGTCATGAAGACCCGGATGCAGCCGATCAAGAAAGTCTTCGGGCGCTTCCCGCGCCTGGTTCGCGACCTGGCTCGCCAGCTCAAGAAAGAAATCAACCTGGAACTGGTGGGTGAAGAAACCGACCTCGACAAGAACCTTGTCGAGGCCCTGGCCGACCCGCTGGTCCACTTGGTGCGCAATGCGGTCGACCACGGCATCGAGTCGCCGGAAGAACGCGAAGTCTCGGGCAAGGTCCGCAGCGGCAAGGTGATCCTGGCCGCCGAGCAGGAAGGCGACCACATCCTGCTGTCGATCTCCGACGACGGCAAAGGCATGGACCCTAACGTGCTGCGTTCCATCGCGGTGAAACGCGGTGTGATGGACAAGGATGCCGCTGACCGCCTGAGCGACACCGAGTGCTACAACCTGATCTTCGCCCCGGGTTTCTCGACCAAGACCGAGATTTCCGACGTGTCGGGCCGTGGCGTGGGCATGGACGTGGTGAAAACCAAGATTTCCCAGCTCAACGGTTCGATCAATATCTACTCGACCAAGGGCCAGGGCTCGAAGATCGTCATCAAGGTCCCGCTGACCCTGGCGATCATGCCAACCCTGATGGTGATGCTGGGCAACCAGGCGTTCGCCTTCCCGCTGGTCAACGTCAACGAGATTTTCCACCTCGACCTGTCGCGCACCAACGTGGTGGACGGCCAGGAAGTGGTGATCGTACGGGACAAGGCACTGCCGCTGTTCTACCTCAAGCGCTGGCTGGTCAGCTCCGCCGCTCATGTGGAGCAGGGCGAAGGCCATGTGGTGATCCTTTCGGTGGGCACCCAGCGGATCGGCTTCGTCGTCGACCAGTTGGTGGGCCAGGAAGAAGTGGTCATCAAGCCGTTGGGCAAGATGCTCCAGGGCACCCCGGGCATGTCCGGCGCCACCATCACCGGCGACGGCCGCATCGCGTTGATCCTCGATGTGCCAAGCATGCTCAAGCGTTACGCCGCCCGGCGTATTTGATTCTGGAGGAGCGTGGCCCAGGGCCGCGCCTCGTCTAACGGAGTGTTTATGGTAGTTAAAGTCCTGGTGGTGGACGATTCGGGGTTTTTCCGCCGCCGCGTCTCGGAAATTCTTTCGGCGGACACGAGTATTCAGGTCGTCGGTACCGCGACCAATGGCAAAGAGGCGATTGATCAGGCCCTGGCGCTCAAGCCGGACGTGATCACCATGGACTACGAGATGCCGATGATGGACGGCATCACGGCCGTGCGGCATATCATGCAGCGCTGCCCGACCCCGGTATTGATGTTCTCGTCCCTGACCCATGAAGGCGCCCGGGTGACCCTCGATGCGCTGGACGCCGGGGCGGTGGATTTCCTGCCGAAGAATTTCGAAGACATTTCGCGCAACCCCGACAAGGTCCGGCAGTTGCTGTGCGAAAAGGTCCACAGCATTTCCCGCAGCAATCGCCGTGTCGGTGCCTACAGCGCACCGGCGCCAGCCCCGGTTGCGGCGCCAAGCCCTGCGCCAGCGCCGACGGCATCGAGCAGTTTCAATCCGGCCCCGGTACGCAGCGCGCCGGCACCTGCGCCTACGCGTTCGGCACCCGCCAGTGCAACGTCGCCGGCACCCAAGCGCAAAGCCTACAAGCTGGTCGCTATCGGTACGTCCACGGGTGGCCCGGTGGCACTGCAACGGGTCCTGACCCAGTTGCCGGCCAACTTCCCGGCCCCCATCGTGCTGATCCAGCACATGCCGGCGGCGTTCACCAAGGCTTTCGCGGAGCGTCTGGACAAGCTGTGCAACATCAGCGTCAAGGAAGCCGAGGATGGCGACATCCTGCGTCCAGGCCTGGCCCTGCTGGCGCCGGGCGGCAAGCAAATGATGATCGATGGCCGCGGCGCGGTGAAAATCCTGCCGGGTGATGAGCGTCTGAACTACAAGCCTTGCGTGGACATTACCTTCGGTTCTGCGGCCAAGTCCTACGGTGACAAAGTTCTGGCGGTGGTGCTCACCGGCATGGGCGCCGACGGTCGCGAAGGTGCGCGCCTGCTCAAGCAAGGTGGCAGTGCGATCTGGGCCCAGGACGAAGCCAGCTGCGTGATCTACGGCATGCCGATGGCCATCGTGAAGGCGGACCTCGCCGACGCGGTGTACGGGCTGGACGACATCGGTAGACACCTGGTCGAGGCGTGCCTGTAATGGATGTGCTCAGCCTGATCGGCATCGTCATGGCGTTCGTCGCCATCATTGGCGGCAATTATCTGGAAGGTGGGCATCTGGGCGCGCTGGCCAACGGCCCGGCGGCGTTGATCGTGCTCGGTGGCACCATTGGCGCGGCGCTGTTGCAGTCGCCCATGAGCGCTTTCAAACGCGCCATGCAAGTGCTGATCTGGATTCTGTTCCCGCCCCGTGTCGACTTGGCCGGTGGTATCGACCGGGTGGTGAACTGGAGCCTGACCGCGCGCAAGGAGGGCTTGCTGGGCCTGGAAGGGGTGGCCGATGCCGAACCTGACAGCTACTCGCGCAAGGGCCTGCAATTGCTGGTGGACGGCGCCGAGCCGGAAGCCATCCGCAGCATCCTGGAAGTGGATTTCTACACCCAGGAAAGTCGCGATATCGAGGCGGCCAAGGTATTCGAAAGCATGGGCGGCTACGCGCCGACCATCGGCATCATCGGTGCGGTGATGGGCCTGATCCATGTGATGGGCAACCTGGCCGATCCATCGCAACTGGGCAGCGGCATTGCCGTGGCGTTCGTCGCCACGATCTATGGCGTGGCCAGCGCGAACCTGGTGCTGCTGCCGATCGCTGCCAAGCTCAAGTCCATCGCGTTGCGCCAGTCGCGCTATCGCGAAATGCTGCTGGAAGGGATCCTGTCGATCGCCGAAGGTGAAAACCCGCGCTCCATTGAGTTGAAACTCCAGGGTTTCATGGACTGATGGGGGGCGTAGGACGCTCAGGATTGCGCCAAACCTGTGGCGAGGGGATTTATCCCCGTTGGGTCGCGAAGCGGCCCCAAAACCTGACATTTCGATATGTCAGGTTGATCGAGTCGTTTGCCTTGGGGCTGCTGCGCAACCCTGCGGGGCGTTGCGACGTTGCGCTAAATCCCCTTGCCACAAGGACCGCGGCAGGTTCTGTTTCGTCATTTACTTTGGGCACGTTCTAACATGGCACGTCGCAGGCATCATGAAGAACACGTCAACCATGAACGCTGGCTGGTTTCCTATGCCGACTTCATTACGCTGCTGTTCGCCTTTTTCGTGGTCATGTACTCGATTTCGTCGGTCAACGAAGGTAAGTACAAAGTCATTTCCGAGGCGTTGATTGGGGTCTTTTCCGACTCCGACCGCGCCCTCAAGCCCATCCCCATAGGTGATGAGCGACCCAAGACCACGACGCCGGCCAAGCCGCTGGTCAGGGATGCCGAGCAGGTCGATGCCGGTATCGCCGGTGGCAGCGATCCGCTGAAAAGCATCGCTGATGACATCAGCGCGGCGTTCGGTGATCTCATCAGCTCGAACCAGATGACCGTGCGTGGCAATGAGCTGTGGGTCGAGATCGAGCTCAACTCCAGCCTGTTGTTCGGCAGCGGCGATGCCATGCCCAGTGATATGGCCTTCAATATCATCGATAAGGTGGCGGCGATCCTGAAACCGTTCGACAACCCGATCCATGTCGAGGGCTTCACCGATGACCAGCCGATTCGTACCGCACAGTACCCGACCAACTGGGAGCTGTCCTCGGCCCGTTCGGCGAGCATCGTGCGCATGTTGGCCATGCAGGGCGTGAACCCCGGTCGCCTGGCGTCGGTGGGTTATGGCGAGTTCCAGCCGGTGGCCAATAACGCCACGGCCGAGGGGCGCGCGCGTAACCGGCGCGTAGTATTGGTCGTGTCGCGAAACCTCGATGTGCGCCGCAGCCTGACCGGTACCGGCACGGCCAATGCAAAACCGGACGCCGCCTTGAAGCGGGCTGGCACACAAACTGCACCGGCTCCGGTCAAGTCGCCGGGAAGACAGAGTGCCGTCAATTCTCCGTCACCCGCTTTATAACCGAGCTATTTCTCGGTCGAGCTTGTTTCGGCCGGGAGGAACGATCCGAATGAGAGTCTGGGCAGTCGCCAATCAAAAAGGTGGTGTGGGCAAGACCACATCTTCCATCGCTTTAGCCGGGTTGCTGGCCGAGGCGGGCAAGCGCGTGGTCATCGTCGATCTGGACCCCCATGGCTCGATGACCAGCTATTTCGGCTACGATCCCGATAGCCTGGAGCACAGCAACTACGACCTGTTCCTGCACAAGGGCGTTGTGCCCGAGGGCCTGCCGGGGCAGTTGCTGTTGTCCACCAGCGACGAGCGGATTTCCCTGCTGCCATCGAGCACCGCTCTCGCCACCCTGGAGCGACAGTCGCCCGGGCAGAGCGGGCTGGGCTTGGTGATCGCCAAGAGTCTGGCGCAGCTGTGGCAAGATTTCGATTACGCGATCATCGACAGCCCGCCGTTGCTGGGTTTGCTGATGGTCAATGCCTTGGCTGCCAGCCAGCAGTTGGTGATCCCGGTGCAGACCGAGCACTTGGCCGTCAAGGGCCTGGAGCGCATGGTCAATACACTGGCGATGGTCAACCGCTCGCGCAAGCAGACGCTGGCCTTCAACATCGTGCCGACCTTGTTCGATCGTCGCACCCAGGCGTCCCTGGGCACCTTGCGGGTGTTGCGGGACATGTACCCGGAGGACATCTGGCAAGGCTATATCCCCGTCGATACCCGCTTGCGGGACGCCAGCCGCGCGGGTGTGACGCCCTCGCAATTCGATGGCAAGAGCCGTGGCGTGCTGGCCTACCGGGCACTGCTCAAGCACTTGTTGGCCCAGCAGCTTGTTCCACAGCAGGTGGCTTAAGGTGACGAGGCTTTCCACTGGCATTGCGTTCGCTTGCGAACGCTCAAGTCCTAGCGCATTCATGCCGATAACCTCTTCAAGTGGCGCACTGTTCCTATGAGCCGCCCGATAAAGACAACTTCGCGTCCGCAAATGGCCCTGCAATCCTATCTGGATGGGCTATTGCAGGAAGCGACCGAAGAATTGCCACCACAGCCCAGCCTGATCGAGGCGTTGCCCGAGAATGTCGAAGCCAAGGGTGTGCTGGATGAGTTCCAGGCGGCCGTGCTCGAAGAGCAGGCCCGTGATGCACGGAAATCAGTAGTGGCTGCGGCGGTCGAGGCACCGTTCATCAAGCCTCAGGTGGCGGTCATGGACGCGCCTGCGCCGATCCTGGCGCCGGTCTCGACCGTTGCACCGTTGCTGCAAGGCCTGGTGACGCCGGTGGTGGAAATCCACCTGCCGCCGAGCAACCCGCCACCACCGGTGCCGGGCGACGACCGTCCGGCCTGGGCCGCCGAGCCGTTCGAGTGTCTGTTGTTCGATGTGGCCGGGTTGACCCTGGCGGTGCCACTGGTATGCCTGGGATCGATTTACTCCCTGGCCGGGCAGGAATTGACACCGTTGTTTGGCCAGCCGGAATGGTTCCTCGGAATCCTGCCGAGCCAGGCCGGCAACCTGAAGGTGCTGGATACCGCGCGCTGGGTCATGCCGGACCGTTATCGCGATGATTTTCGCCAGGGCCTGCAATACGTGATTTCGGTGCAAGGTTACGAATGGGGTTTGGCGGTGCATCAGGTCAGCCGTTCGCTGCGCCTGGACCCGAACGAGATCAAGTGGCGCAGCCATCGAGGGCAACGGCCATGGCTGGCCGGTACGGTGATCGAGCATATGTGCGCCTTGCTGGACGTTTCCGAGCTGGCGGAGCTGATCGCCAGCGGCGGGGCAAAACACCTGGGCGGCAGCAAGAAGCCGGTCCAGAAACCGAAATAAGACAACCGGCGGCGTACCGCGTCGCCGGACAGAATACACGCCGCCACAGGCGGTTTTTCGAGGGGTCAGGGTATGAATGATAAGGCGTCGTCTCAAAAGGGTTCTGAAGATCCGATTCTGCAATGGGTAACCTTCAAGCTCGATAACGAAACCTACGGCATCAACGTGATGCGCGTTCAGGAAGTGCTGCGCTATACCGAGATCGCCCCGGTACCGGGTGCACCGAGCTATGTGCTGGGCATCATCAACCTGCGTGGCAACGTGGTGACGGTGATCGATACCCGCCAGCGCTTCGGCCTGATGAATGCCGAGATCAGCGACAACACCCGGATCGTCATCATCGAAGCCGACAAGCAAGTAGTTGGCATCATGGTCGACAGCGTCGCTGAAGTGGTTTACCTGCGTCAGTCGGAAATCGAGACTGCGCCGAACGTGGGTAACGAAGAATCCGCCAAGTTCATTCAGGGCGTGTGCAACAAGAACAACGAGTTGCTGATTCTGGTTGAACTGGACAAGATGATGAGCGAAGAAGAGTGGTCGGAACTGGAGAGTATCTGATTTGATTCTTGAGGTAGCAGTCATTGTCCTGTTCCTTTTCTGGGCAGGCACGCTGGCGATGTTCTTGGCGTACATACGCGGCCAGCGGCAGATCGCCGCTCAGCAGGCTCAGGGCGATGCGCTGCGCGATCAGCGCATCAAGGACCTGGCCAAGCGCGTCGATGATTACCAGAACGGCACCGTGCGCATGGGCGAAGCGCTCCATGAGCTGCGTGCCGTGGTCGCGCCGTTGCCGGACAAACTCGCCCAGTTGGAACAGCGCGACCCCTCCAGCCTGTCCTTCGCCCAGGCCGCCCGCCTGGTGGGCATGGGCGCCAGCGTCGACGAACTGACCCAAGCCTGCGGTCTGACCCAAGCCGAGGCGGAGTTGATGAGCAAGCTGCACAAGGGCGGCTGATCACCTTCGCCCAGAACCCATTGTGGGAGCGAGCTTGCTCGCGATAGCGGTGTAACAGTCAACACAACTGTTGAATGTGCGCCCGCCATCGCGAGCAAGCTCGCTCCCACAGGTTTTTCTGGCGGACCAATTTTTCCCGCTCAGCCCCTGTGGCGAGGGGATTTATCCCCGCTCGGGTGCGCAGCAGCCGTCTAAAAATAGGGTCGCTGCGCAACCCAACGGGGATAAATCCCCTCGCCACAGATCAGTAATCCTCGCCGCGGTCCGTCACGTTCTTCTCGACACTCGGTGCATCCGGGTCATGACCTTGCGGAAACTTGCCCTTGAGGTTCCACGCGAAGGCGATGATCTCGGCAATCGTGCGATACAGCTCTTCCGGGATGCTGTCGCCCAATTCCATCCGGGCCAACAGCTTCACCAACTCAGCGTCATCGCGAACGCCAGTACTGACGAACTGACCCAGGCCGAGGCGGAGTTGATGAGCAAGCTGCACAAGGGCGGCTGATCACCTTCGCCCAGAACCCATTGTGGGGGCGAGCTTGCTCGCGATAGCGGTGTAACAGTCAACAGAGATGTTGAATGTGAGTCCGCCATCACGAGCAAGCTCGCTCCCACAGGTTTTTCTGGCGAACCAATTTTTCCAGCCCAGCCCCTGTGGCGAGGGGATTTATCCCCGCTCGGGTGCGCAGCAGCCGCCTAAAAAAATTGGGGTCGCTGCGCAACCCAACGGGGATAAATCCCCTCGCCACAGATCAGTAGTCGTCGCCGCGGTCCGTCACGTCCTTCTCGACACTCGGCGCATTCGGGTCGTAGCCCTGGGGAAACTTGCCCTTGAGGTTCCACGCGAAAGCAATGATCTCGGCAATCGTGCGATACAGCTCTTCCGGGATGCTGTCGCCCAATTCCATCCGGGCCAACAGCTTCACCAACTCAGCGTCATCGCGAACGCCAGTACTGACGAACTGACCCAAGCCGAGGCGGAGTTGATGAGCAAGCTGCACAAGGGCGGCTGATCACCTTCGCCCAGAACCCATTGTGGGAGCGAGCTTGCTCGCGATAGCGGTGTAACAGTCAACAGAGATGTTGAATGTGAGTCCGCCATCGCGAGCGAGCTCGCTCCCACAGGTTTTTCTGGCGAATCAATTTTTCCAGCCCAGCCCCTGTGTTATCCCCGCTCGGGTGCGCAGCAGCCGCCTAAAAAAATTGGGGTCGCTGCGCAACCCAACGGGGATAAATCCCCTCGCCACAGATCAGTAGTCGTCGCCGCGGTCCGTCACGTCCTTCTCGACACTCGGCGCATTCGGGTCGTAGCCCTGGGGAAACTTGCCCTTGAGGTTCCAGGCAAAGGCGATGATCTCGGCAATCGTGCGGTACAGCTCTTCCGGGATGCTGTCGCCCAATTCCATCCGGGCCAACAGCTTCACCAATTCAGCGTTTTCATAAATCGGCACTTCGCTTTCCCGGGCGATGCGCAGGATTTCCTCGGCCAGGGCTTCGTCGCCCTTGGCGGTGAGGGTCGGGGCGTGGTGGCCGTCGTACTTGAGGGCGATGGCCTGGCGGGGTTCGGTGTGGATTGTCATGCGGTTTCGTCCACCCAGCGTTGTTCCAGGCGAGTCTTGGGGCCTTGGGGCGGAGTGCCGAGGTGGCAGTCCAGGTCGCCGACGTTCAGGCCACAGGTCACCAGGCGCTCACGCAGCGCTGTCAGGTTGCTTTCGATCAGGCTCGCGGTGTACGGCCGTTCGGCCCACAGCTGGCTCGACAGGCTGCCGCTGAGCAATTGCGCCTGAACCTGCAGCGGCCCCAGCGGTTCCATGTCGAACGCCAATTCCACCCGCCAGAGCTGCTGTTTTGGCTCGCGTTCTTCCCTGCGCTCGTTGGGTTGCTCCCGGGGCGGGGTTTCCTCGCGCTGGAACTTGACCTGCAAGGGCACGATGTCCTGCAGATTGCGCATCGGGATTTCCAATTGCCAGGTGCTCATCAGCCGACCGTCGTCAGTCAGGCCAGTTTGCTCCAGGCTCGACAGCTGGTGGCTTTGCAGGCGGGACACGGCGGCAGCGGCGAGGCGCAGCAGGTGTTCGAGGTCGCCTTCTTCGTCCTGGCCTTTCATCTGGCGCGAGGGCAGGGGGAAGCTGGTGGGTTGCGGCTTGGCGCTGACCTGGCCGAGGGTTCCCAGGGCGTTGCGGACAAAACTGGGCAGTACTTGGGCCAGGGTGTTGGCGGCAATGATGGCCGTGAGGTTGGTGGATGCGGGCAGGGCTGGCGTCAGTTGGGCGATCAGCTTGAGCAGGTCGCCTTTGAGGTCGGGTGCGGGCCCCGGCGGCTGCCCGGCGAGTAACTTGCTTTCCAGGAACACACCGCTGGCGACCATGGCCTGGGCCAGCCCCTTGGGCGTGCTCAGTTGCTGGACATCCGGCAGGCTGGCCAACAGGCGTGTCACCGCGGCGCGCAGCTCGGCACCGGTGTCATCGTTGGCCGGCAGGTTTTGCAGGACGGTGATCAGATTGTCCAGCGAGCCCTGCTGGCTCATTTGCGTGACCAACTGCTGACTCACCGCCAATTGCTCCTGGCGGTTGCTCAGCGGAACGAACTTCAGCGTCTGGGCATCTTGTACTTGGGCACTCAACAGCGTGCCGATTCGTAGCGGTTGCGGGCTGTCGATGTCCAGGGTGCTGCCGGCCTGGGCGGTGTTGAGCAGGCTCACCAACGAGCGATACACCGCCGGTTGTCCCGGCAATTGCGGCAGGGCCTGGCTGGTCAGCACCTTGCCTTGCAGCAGGGTGCCGACCGGCAACTGTGCGGTGTCTATGCGGGTCAGGGTGGCGACGTTGGAAGCGACGGCCTGTTGCACGGTGATGGCCAGGTTGCTGGCGGACGGTTGGGTCACGGCCAGGCTGGTGCCCTGTGGCAACGGCTGGGTGCTGCTGGCCTGCACGGTGATCTGGCGGCCGCTGTCCAACGTGACCTTGAGCAGCAACTGGAAGGTCTGGTCCGCCTGCTTGAGCGACAGCACTTCGGCCTGGGCGGTCTGGCCGGGGCCGATCAGCCCTTCGGCCGGTGCCAGCAATTTGAGCAGCTCGCCCGTCACCGCTGGCATACGCGTCGTTGCCGTGGCCTGGGGCAGCGGCAGGATGTTGATGTCGCCTGTCATCTGCGGTCTTACCCTGGGGAAAATAAGCCCTCTTTAGAGTAGGGCATCACATGTATAATGCCGCCCGTCTTTCAGGGAGTGGCGAAAACCTTGCAATTGTTTGACGCAGCTCTGTGGAACAGGCCGTCAAAGCATCTATGCTGCACCTCTTTAACGGCCGCTGCACCGCCGACTTGAACCGTATAAGGCCCGCGATCCCTTGACCAGTCCTCTCCTGCAAACCGTTGGCCTCGCCTGTGAGCGAGACTTGCGGCTGCTTTTCGAAAATCTCGAATTGAGACTCTCGCCCGGCGATATGGTGCAGATCAGCGGTCCCAACGGCAGCGGCAAGACCAGCCTGCTGCGCCTGCTGGCCGGTTTGATGCAACCGACCGCAGGCCAGGTGTTGCTCAACGGCCAGCCCTTGCACGGCCAGCGTAGCGAGCTGGCCCGCAATCTGCTCTGGATCGGCCATGCCGCCGGTATCAAGGATTTGCTGACCCCCGAAGAAAATCTCAGTTGGCTCTGCGCATTGCATACGCCGGTCGGCCGCGAAGCGATCTGGCAGGCGTTGGCGGCGGTAGGGCTGCGCGGCTTCGAAGACGTGCCGAGCCACACCCTGTCTGCCGGCCAGCAACGCCGCGTGGCCCTGGCCCGGCTGTACCTGGACGGCCCGCCGCTGTGGATTCTCGACGAGCCATTCACCGCCCTGGACAAGCAGGGCGTCGCGCAACTCGAGGAACACTTGGCCCAGCACTGTGAAAACGGTGGCATGGTGCTCTTGACTACCCACCACACGCTGGTGCGGATGCCGGCCGGTTATCGCAACATTGATCTGGGGAACTGGGCCGTATGAGTGTGTTTGGCCTGTTGCTTGCCCGCGAGGCGCGCCTGCTGTTCCGTCGTCCGGCCGAATTGGCCAATCCACTGGTGTTCTTCGCGATTGTCATTGCATTGTTCCCGTTGGCGGTCGGGCCGGAGACTCAATTGTTGCAAACCTTGTCTCCGGGACTGGTCTGGGTCGCCGCGCTTTTATCGGTCCTGCTCTCGCTGGACGGGCTTTTCCGCAGTGATTTCGAAGACGGCTCACTGGAACAGTGGGTCCTTTCGTCGCACCCCCTGGCCCTTCTGGTTTTGGCCAAGGTACTGGCACACTGGGTTTTTTCCGGGCTGGCACTGGTATTGCTCTCGCCACTGCTGGCAATGATGCTGGGGCTGCCCGGCGCGTGCATGCCGGTGCTGCTGGTGTCGCTGCTGCTGGGCACGCCGGTGCTGAGCCTGCTCGGTGCGGTGGGCGCGGCGTTGACGGTGGGGTTGAAGCGCGGCGGCCTGTTGCTGGCGCTGCTGATCCTGCCGTTGTATATCCCGGTCCTGATCCTGGGCAGTGGTGCCTTGCAAGCGGCGCTGCAAGGCATGCCCGCGACCGGTTATCTGCTGTGGCTTGGGAGCCTGACCGCCCTGGCGATAACCCTGACACCCTTTGCAATAGCCGCTGGCCTGAAGATCAGCGTCGGCGAATAATAACGAGGCCTGGTCAAAAATTGACCACTTCTTTGGAAGTAAAGGCTGCCCCGGCGGTTCGTGACGGCGAGCCGCAACCGTGATGGAAACAACGATGAACTGGACCTGGTTTCACAAGCTCGGCTCACCCAAGTGGTTCTACGGCATCAGCGGCAAACTGCTCCCATGGTTGAGCATCGCTGCATTGTTGTTGATTGGTTCTGGCGTGGTCTGGGGCCTGGCTTTCGCACCGCCGGACTACCAGCAAGGCAACAGCTTTCGCATCATCTACATCCACGTGCCCACGGCGATGCTGGCCCAGTCCGTCTACGTGATGCTGGCGGTGTGCGGTGTGGTCGGGCTGGTGTGGAAGATGAAGCTGGCCGACGTAGCCCTGCAATGCGCCGCGCCCATCGGTGCCTGGATGACGGCCGTGGCGCTGGTCACCGGGGCCATCTGGGGCAAGCCGACCTGGGGATCATGGTGGGTCTGGGATGCGCGACTGACATCGATGCTGATCCTGCTGTTCCTGTACTTCGGTCTTATTGCGCTGGGCAACGCCATCAGCAATCGTGACAGTGCCGCCAAGGCCTGCGCGGTGCTGGCGATTGTCGGGGTGATCAACATCCCGATCATCAAGTATTCGGTGGAGTGGTGGAACACCCTGCATCAGGGCGCCACGTTCAAGCTGACCGAGAAACCGGCGATGCCCGTCGAGATGTGGCTGCCGCTGTTGCTGACCGTGTTGGGCTTCTACTGTTTCTTCGGCGCGGTGCTGTTGCTGCGCATGCGTCTGGAAGTGCTCAAGCGCGAGTCCCGGGCCAGTTGGGTGAAGGCCGAAGTGCAGAACAGTCTGGAGGCCGCTCGATGAGTTTCGCTTCATTCGGCGATTTCCTCGCCATGGGCCATCATGGCCTGTATGTCTGGTCAGCCTATGGCATCTGCCTGGTGGTGCTGGCCCTCAACGTGGCGGTGCCGATCCTGGCCCGCAAGCGGTATCTGCAACAAGAGGCGCGTCGTCTGCGCCGGGAGAACGGTCAGTGAATCCGCTGCGCAAAAAACGTCTTGTCATCATTCTTGCGATCCTGGTGGGTGTCGGTGTCGCGGTCGCCCTGGCCCTGAGCGCCCTGAAGCAGAACATCAACCTGTTCTACACCCCGACCCAGATCGCCAACGGTGAAGCACCCAAGGACACCCGCATCCGCGCTGGCGGCATGGTGGAAAAAGGCTCGCTGGAGCGCTCCGGGGATTCACTGGATGTGAAGTTCAATGTCACCGACTTCAACAAGACCGTGACCATCACCTATCGCGGCATTCTCCCGGACCTGTTCCGCGAAGGGCAGGGCATCGTCGCCCTGGGCAAGCTCAACGCCGACGGCGTGGTGGTGGCCGATGAAGTGCTGGCCAAGCACGACGAAAAATACATGCCGCCGGAAGTGACCAAGGCGCTGAAAGACAGCGGCCAGTCGGCGCCCGCTCCCGTGAAGGAGGGCTGATCGATGACTGCTGGCATCTTTATTCCCGAGTTGGGCCACCTGGCGATGATCCTGGCCCTGTGTTTCTCACTGGTGCAGGCCGTGGTGCCGTTGCTAGGTGCCTGGCGCGGCGACCGTTTGTGGATGAGCCTGGCCCAGCCAGCGGCATGGGGCCAGTTCGCCTTCATGCTGTTTGCCTTCGGTTGCCTGACCTATGCCTTCATGGCTGACGATTTTTCGGTGGCGTACGTCGCCAGCAACTCCAACAGCGCCTTGCCCTGGTACTACAAGTTCAGCGCAGTGTGGGGCGCCCATGAAGGCTCGCTGCTGCTCTGGGCGTTGATCCTCGCTGGCTGGACCTTCGCCGTCTCGGTGTTTTCCCGGCAGCTGCCCCAAGTGATGCTGGCCCGGGTGCTGGCGGTAATGGGCATGATCAGCACCGGTTTCCTGCTGTTTTTGATCGTCACCTCCAACCCGTTCGAGCGCATCCTGCCGCAGATGCCGACGGATGGCCGCGACCTCAACCCCTTGCTGCAAGACATCGGCCTGATCGTTCACCCGCCAATGCTCTACATGGGCTACGTCGGCTTCTCCGTGGCCTTCGCCTTCGCTATCGCCGCGTTGCTCGGTGGGCGCCTCGATGCCGCGTGGGCACGCTGGTCGCGTCCGTGGACCATCGTCGCCTGGGCCTTCCTCGGCATCGGCATCACCCTTGGTTCGTGGTGGGCCTACTACGAGCTCGGCTGGGGCGGCTGGTGGTTCTGGGACCCGGTGGAAAACGCTTCCTTCATGCCCTGGCTGGTGGGCACGGCGCTGATTCACTCCCTGGCTGTCACGGAAAAACGCGGGGTGTTCAAGAGCTGGACCGTGTTGCTGGCCATCGCGGCGTTCTCGCTGAGCCTGTTGGGGACCTTCCTGGTGCGTTCCGGCGTACTCACGTCGGTGCACGCCTTTGCCTCTGACCCCGAGCGCGGCGTGTTCATCCTGATGTTCCTGCTGTTCGTGGTCGGCGGTTCGCTGACGCTGTTCGCCCTGCGTGCACCGGTGGTCAAGAGCCAGGTCGGCTTCAACCTCTGGTCACGGGAAACCCTGTTGCTGGGCAACAACCTGGTGTTGGTGGTGGCCGCGTCGATGATCCTGCTGGGGACGTTGTACCCGCTGGTGCTCGATGCATTGTCCGGCGCCAAGCTGTCGGTGGGGCCGCCGTACTTCAATGCGCTGTTCATCCCGCTGATGGCGATCCTGATGGTGGTAATGGCTATCGGTGTGCTGGTGCGCTGGAAAGACACCCCGGTCAAGTGGCTGCTGGGCATGTTGACCCCGGTGCTGCTGGGCACGGCTGCTCTGGCCGTGGTGGCCGGCGTGGCGTATGGCGATTTCAACTGGGCGGTGTTGGCGACGTTCGTGCTGGCGGCCTGGGTATTGCTGGCGGGTGTACGGGACATCTTCGACAAGACCCGGCACAAAGGCCTGATCAAGGGCCTGCCGACCCTGACCCGCAGTTACTGGGGCATGCAGGTCGCCCACCTGGGCATCGCCGTCTGCGCCCTGGGCGTGGTGCTGTCCAGCCAGAACAGCGCCGAGCGCGACCTGCGTCTGGCGCCGGGTGAGTCCATGGACCTGGCCGGCTATCAGTTCGTTTTCGAGGGCGCCAAACATTTCGAGGGCCCGAACTTCACGTCCGATAAAGGCACTGTGCGGGTTATTCGCAACGGCCAGGAAATCACCGTGCTGCACCCGGAAAAACGTCTCTACACCGTGCAGAACTCGGTCATGACCGAAGCCGGCATCGATGCCGGTTTCACCCGCGATCTCTACGTGGCGCTGGGCGAGTCCCTGGGCGACGGCGCGTGGGCGGTACGGGTCCACGTCAAGCCGTTCGTACGCTGGATCTGGTTCGGTGGCTTGCTCACCGGCCTGGGTGGGGTGTTGGCGGCGCTGGATCGTCGTTATCGAGTCAAGGTGAAAACCCGGGTGCGTGAGACCCTGGGCATGACGGGAGCCACTGCATGAAACGTTGGTTGATGTTGGTGCCGCTGGCGCTGTTCCTGTTGATGGCGGTGTTTTTGTACCGCGGGCTGTACCTGAACCCGAGCGAGTTGCCCTCGGCGATGATCGGCAAGCCGTTCCCGGAGTTTTCCCTGCCATCGGTGCAGGGCGACAAGACCCTGACCCGCACCGACCTGCTGGGCAAGCCGGCGCTGGTCAACGTGTGGGGCACCTGGTGCATCTCCTGCCGGGTCGAGCACCCGGTGTTGAACAAGCTGGCCCAGAACGGTGTGGTGATCTACGGCGTCAATTACAAGGACGTCAATGCCGACGCCTTGAAATGGCTGGCCGAGTTCCACAATCCTTATCAACTGGACATTCGCGATGAAGACGGCTCCCTGGGCCTGAACCTGGGTGTCTACGGCGCGCCGGAAACGTTCTTCATCGATGCCAAGGGCATCATCCGCGACAAGTTCGTCGGCGTGATCGACGAGCAGGTCTGGCGCGAGAAACTGGCCGCCAAGTATCAGGCACTGGTGGACGAGGCCAAGCCATGAAGCGCTGGTTAGCTGCCGCCATCCTCGGCCTGAGCCTTGCCGGTGTGGCCCATGCCGCCATTGATACCTACGAATTCGCCAACGACGGCGAGCGCGAGCGATTTCGCGAACTGACCAAGGAGCTGCGCTGCCCCAAGTGCCAGAACCAGGACATTGCCGACTCCAACGCGCCTATTGCCGCCGACCTGCGCAAGGAAATCTTCCGCATGCTCGGCGAGGGCAAGGACAACCAGCAGATCATCGATTTCATGGTCGATCGCTACGGTGAGTTCGTGCGCTACAACCCCGCCCTGTCCTCCAAGACGGCGCTGCTCTGGTTCGGCCCCGCCGGGCTGTTGTTTGGTGGTTTCGTTGTCATTGCAGTGATCGTGCGCCGCCGCCGGGTCCAGCGCACCGCCGCCCCGGACACGCTTTCTGTCGAAGAGCGCCAGCGCCTCGACCAACTGTTGGATAAAACCAAGCATGATTGATTTCTGGCTCGCCGCAGGTCTGCTTCTTCTGGTTGCCCTGAGTTTTCTGTTGATCCCTGTACTGCGTGGTCGCCGCGCCCAGTTGGAGGAGGACCGTACCGCACTCAACGTGGCGTTGTATCAGGAACGTGTCGCCGAATTGCAGACCGAGCGGGAGGAGGGCGTGCTCAACGCCGCACAACTGGACACCGGTCGCGCCGAAGCCGCCCGTGAACTGCTCGCCGACACCGAAGGTGCGGATGCGCCGCGCGAATCCCGGCTGGGCAAGCCATTGCCGTTGCTCGCCGCTGTGCTGGTGCCAGTATTGGGCCTGGCGCTTTACCTGCATTTCGGTGCCAGTGACAAGGTCGAGCTGACCCGTGAATTCGCCCAGGCGCCGCAGTCGATGGAAGAGATGACCCTGCGCCTGGAGCGCGCGGTGGCGGCGCAGCCGGATAATGCCGAGGGGCTGTACTTCCTCGGGCGTACCTACATGGCTCAGGATCGGCCGGCGGACGCGGCGAAGCTCTTCGAGCGCACCGTGGCCGTCGCCGGTCGTCAACCGGAGCTGTTGGGCCAGTGGGCCCAGGCGCAGTATTTCGCCGATGGCAAGAAATGGTCGGATAAAGTCCAGGCCTTGACCGACGAAGCGCTCAAGCTCGATCCGAAGGAAGTCACCAGTCTCGGCCTGTTGGGCATCGCCGCGTTTGAAGGCGAGCGTTATCAGGATGCGATCGATTACTGGGGGCGTCTGCTCGCGCAACTGCCGGAGGGCGACAAGTCCCGGGAGGCGCTGCAGGGCGGCATTACCCGTGCCACCGAGAAGCTGCAGGCCAGTGGCGGCAAGGTCGCCCAGGCGCCTATCGTCAAGGCCGGGGCATTGCTCAAGGTGCGCGTGGACCTGGCGCCGGCACTCAAGGCCAAGGTGCAGCCGGGCGACAGTGTGTTCATCTTCGCCCGCGCCGTTTCCGGCCCACCTGCGCCGCTGGCCGCCAAGCGCCTGACGGTCGCCGATCTGCCGGTCACGGTAGAGCTGGGTGACGCGGACGCCATGATGCCGCAGTTGAAACTGTCGAACTTCCCCGAAGTCCAACTGGTGGCGCGCATCTCCCGGGCCGGCCAGCCGACCGCGGGTGAGTGGATCGGCCGCAGCCAGCCCCTGGCGAGCAGCACCACGGCGCAGCAACAATTGACCATCGACAGTCCGGACAAATAACAGGAATTCGCACCATGACCGCCATCGCTCGTATCACCCTGCTCACGCTCGTCATGGGCCTGAGCGCTTGTGCGGTCCAGCGTCCGTCGGAGCCCTCGGCGCCGCTGCCACCGATCCCGCCGTCGACCCCGACCAGCAAACCGGCGCCGTCCACACCGCCGGGCAAACCGGTCATTCCGAACAAACCGGCCAAACCGCTGCCGCGTACTTCCGCCAGCTTCGCCCCGCCGCCGGGTGGCAACAGCCATTGGGACGCCAAGCTTGGGGTCTATGTGCTGGACAACCAGACGAACACGTTTTATCGCCAGCGAACCTATTACCGCTGGAACAATGGTTGGAGCCGTTCCGTCAGCCCGAATGGCCCATGGGAAGACACCACCATCGAAGGCGTGCCGGCGGGTCTTGGACGCCAGTTTCATTAAGGTCCCTGTGGCGAGGGGATTTATCCCCGCTGGGCTGCGAAGCAGCCCTGAAACCTGATGACTCGGTATGTCAGGCAGATTGAATCCACAGTGATGGGGTCGCTTCGCGACCCAACGGGGATAAATCCCCTCGCCACAGCTTCCCGGACCAGGCCGGGGATTTTGTGTTTCTGAATATTCTTTGAACGAAATTTTCACAAAATCTTGCGGACAATCCCCCGCGCTCATATCGCCGCCGGTTATTTAATGGCAATGCCGTAGCCGTTCGTGCAACATTTGCGCACTCGCGCAAGCCCCGAGGCCAGGCTCTGGCCAACAGAGGGCGCGCCGTTGTTTCTTTCTGTCACTCCAATTCCGATAGGGTCCTTAAACGACATGGCAATCCCGGACGCCCTGAGTCAGCAGCGCACCACGCATCGCCTGCTGCAACCGACCGTCAAATCGCACCTGGCCTACACGTTGCTTTGTGCCTTGGTGATGATGGTCATGTTCAGCCTGTTGCGCGTGGCACTGCTGGTCTATAACCGCGAGATGATCCTCGACACACCGGCCTCGACCTTCGTTGAAGCCTTCGTCAACGGCCTGCGTTTCGACTTGCGCCTGGTGGTCTACCTCTGCATCCCGTTGTTGCTGGCGTTGTTCAGCGCAAGGGCCATGGCGGCCCGTGGGTTCTTTCGTTTCTGGCTGACTGTCACTTCCAGCATCGCGCTGTTCCTGGGCTTGATGGAGATGGATTTCTACCGTGAATTCCACCAGCGCCTCAACGGCCTGGTCTTCCAGTACGTAAAGGAAGACCCGAAAACCGTGATGAGCATGCTCTGGTACGGTTTCCCGGTGGTGCGCTACCTGCTGGCGTGGGCCGGCGGCACCATTATCCTCAGCCTGGCGTTCAAGGGTGCCGACCGCGCTACGCGTCCCCGTGGGCCATTCAGTGGCGGCACCATTGGCACTCGGCAGATCGCCCCGTGGTATGGGCGTGTCGCGGTGTTTGTCGTTTGCCTGCTGGTCGCCGTGACCGCCGCGCGCGGCACCTTGCGCCAAGGGCCGCCCCTGCGCTGGGGCGACGTCTACACCACCGACTCGAACTTCGCCAACCAGTTGGGCCTCAACGGCACCTTGTCGCTGGTGGCCGCGGCCAAGAGCCGGATGTCCGAAGATCGCGACAACATCTGGAAAGCCACCCTTGAGCAACCGCTGGCGCAGCAGACCGTGCGCGACATGCTGGTGATGCCTGACGATAAACTGGTGGATACCGCGACAGCCGCCGTGCGCCGCGACTACACGCCACCGGCGGACAAGACCCTGCCCATCAAGAACGTGGTCGTGATCCTCATGGAAAGCATGGCCGGTCACTCGGTGGGCGCCCTGGGCGCGCCGGGCAACATCACGCCTTACCTGGACAAACTGTCCAAGGAAGGCCTGTTGTTCGACCGTTTCTTTTCCAACGGTACCCACACCCACCAAGGCATGTTCGCCACCATGGCGTGCTTCCCTAACCTGCCGGGTTTCGAATACCTGATGCAGACGCCGGAGGGCAGCCACAAGCTGTCGGGCCTGCCGCAACTGCTCAGCGCCCGTGACTACGACGACGTGTATGTCTACAACGGCGATTTTGCCTGGGACAACCAGTCGGGTTTCTTCAGCAGCCAGGGCATGACCACATTCATCGGGCGTAACGACTTCGTGAACCCGGTGTTCTCCGATCCGACTTGGGGCGTGTCCGACCAGGACATGTTCGACCGTGGCCTGATCGAGCTCAAGGCGCGGGAAAACGGCAAGCCGTTCTATGCCTTGCTGCAAACCCTGTCCAACCACACCCCTTATGCACTGCCGACGCCGTTGCCGGTCGAGCGGGTCACCGACCGTGGTCGCCTGAACGAACACCTGACCGCCATGCGCTACGCCGACTGGGCCCTGGGCCAGTTCTTCGAGAAGGCCCGCAAGGAGCCTTACTTCAAGGAAACCCTGTTCGTCGTGGTCGGCGACCATGGCTTTGGCAACGAACGCCAGATCACCGAGATGGACCTGGGCCGTTTCAACGTGCCGATGCTGTTGATCGGCCCGGGTGTCCAGGAGAAATTCGGCCAGCGTAACCACACCGTGGGTACCCAGGTCGACATCGTGCCGACCATCATGGGCCGGATCGGTGGGCAAGTACGGAACCAGTGCTGGGGCCGTGACCTGTTGAACCTGCCGCAAGGCGATCCCGGTTTTGGTGTGATCAAGCCGTCGGGCAGCGAGCAGACCACGGCGATCATCCGCGATGACCAAATCCTGGTCCTGCCGAAGGAAAAGGAAATGGAACCGAAGATGTATCGCTATGAACTGGGCGCCAACCCACGTGCGGAAATCATCCCGAATGCACCGGACACCGCGCCGATGAAACTCAAGCTCGAATCTTTCCTGCAAACCGCGACCAAGAGCCTGCTGGATAACACCGCCGGCGTTGTTGACGGCAAGCCGGACTGATAAACGGCGCACATAAAAAAGAGGCCTGCCAAGGCCTAATGCCAGTCAGTTAAGCTGACTGGCATTTCTATTTCTGATCGGATATTTCGGTGATTTCAGCCGAATCGCCCGAGGATAAACGCGCTCCTCACGTCGATGCGGCAGCACGTAGTGCGGCGCTGAAGCATGAAGCTCGGCCAAATACTTGGGGATGTTCCCGGAACGGTCGGCGGAGACGCTGTTGATAAACCCGAGAATCGCCCAAGTGCAGGCGGTGAAGCTCATTTCGCACGGGTAAATGCCAGGACAGTGGCGACTCATTTCCACCATCTGATAGCGCAACAAGTTGTAGCCCAA